>NZ_JBFUBH010000001.1:0-528625 GCF_056405855.1 Pararhizobium sp. P1_E7
CGAAAGCAGCCTAAATGCGATATTCGGCTCCGCCGAATACGCAGATCAAGGCGACAAGTCCTTCGGACTTGCACCGGCGCGATTTTGCTGACGCAAAACGCTGATGCGACAATCCTTACGGATTGCACGGATACACAGACGCGACAAATCCTTCGGATTTGCACGGATAACGCGGGGTGGAGCAGCCCGGTAGCTCGTCAGGCTCATAACCTGAAGGCCGCAGGTTCAAATCCTGCCCCCGCAACCAAAATTTACAGGCAATATCAAAGGGCTCCGAGGAAACTCGGAGCCCTTTTTGCGTTCAAAATATCCCGCTAGCACAAAACCGGGGGCGGTTTGACAAGTAGGCATACGGTGAAGGCTGCACATACGGAAAGGGCGGGGAGATAGCGGCAGTATCTTTGACCAAAGGCGCAGGACGCCATTGCCACCTATGACCTGCTGGTGACCCCTGATCGGGGCGGCATTGAGCGCCGTTGCGGTTGCGGCATTCGCCGATCAGACAATTATTTCGCAGGTTGTCGATGCGATGTTTCGAGTTTCGGAGATTGATCCGCCTATCGCATGATCTGCAAGGGAAGCTCGGTGCTCTTCTTCAGAGTGCGCAGGACGATACTTGACCTCACGGACGCCAGCCCGCCGGCGACCTTGATCATCCGTTCCAAGAACGCGCTGAGGTGATCAAGGTCGCTGGCCACTATTTTCATCAGGAAGTCGGCCTCGCCCGTCTGCGAATAACACTCCAGGATTTCCGGAGAGGTTTCGATGAAGCGGTGCAACTGTTCATTGCCTTCCTCCGTATGGGCGCGCAGGCTCACCAATGTATGGGCAACGACGGAAAATCCGAGCTTTTCCGGATTGAGTATGGCCACGACATTCTGAACAAAGCCGTCGCTCCGGAGGCGGTCAAGCCTTCTGGAGCACTGCGCGGCAGACAGGTTGACGAGTTGCGACAGCTCGGCCTGCGTCAGTTCCGCGTTTCTTTGGATTGCCGCAAGGAGCCGGATATCAAACTGGTCAAGTGCCTCCCCTTTGATTCCCATGTCGATTCTCTTGCGTAAATATGGAAAAAACAAAGAATTCCGTGCGCAAGTTTATACGCTTGCGAACGAAAATGCAAGAAATCGCCATCGCCGTGGCGGTATGGTGACGTCATATCCTACAAGCGAGGTGGACGATGTTCAACAAACTCAAAGAGCAGCCAGCCGATAGCCTTCTGGCGCTTATCAAGGCGTTTCACGCTGACCCACGTCAAGCCAAGATCGACCTCGGTGTCGGTGTCTATCGTGACCAACAGGGCAAGACGCCGGTTATGCGCGCCGTCAAGAAGGCGGAAAAGTTTTTGCTCGAAACGCAGGACAGCAAACGCTACCTCGGCCCAGAAGGCGATTTGACTTTCGTGAATTTGCTCAAGCCGATTATTTTCGGCGCCACGAACAACTTGCTTGATTGTATCGTCGGCATTCAGACGCCTGGCGGAAGCGGCGCCTTGCGGCTTGGCGCTGAATTGATCGCGGCTGCCAATCCGAATACTCAGGTCTGGTTGGGGACGCCGAGCTGGCCTAACCATGCGCCGATCTTTGGATCCGCCCGGCTGGACGTCAAGGACTACCGGTTCGTCGATCTGGCGACGCAGAAGATCGATTTCGATCGCGTTGTCGAGGCGCTGTCATTGGCGAATGCGGGGGATATCGTTCTTCTCCATGGCTGCTGCCATAACCCCACGGGAATCGATTTTACCACTGAGCAATGGAATCAGATCACGGCGCTGCTGGTTGAACGCGCGCTCATTCCGTTCATCGACCTCGCCTATCAGGGGCTAGGCGATGGTCTTGAGCAAGACGCAGAGCCGACACGCCTTGTTCTCAATGCTGTCGACGAAGCCATGGTCGCCTATTCCTGTGATAAGAATTTCGGACTTTATCGCGAACGGGTCGGCGCTCTTTATCTCATGAGCCGGAATTCCAGGGAACTTCAGGTTGCCGAGAGCAACCTGGCGTCCTTGGCTCGTGTCAACTGGTCGATGCCGCCTGATCACGGCGCGGCAATCGTTCGCGCCATTCTGGAGAGCGCGGAGTTGACGGAAGTGTGGAAGGCTGAGCTTCAGGAAATGTGCTCTCGCGTCAACGGAAATCGCGCCGCACTCGCTGCGGCGCATGCTGATCTTGCATTTATCGCCAAGCAGCGTGGTCTGTTCTCGAACCTGGCCATTTCAAAGGAAACCGCCGCGGCGCTGCGATTGAAGCACGGGATCTACATGGCGGATTCGGGCCGCATGAACCTTGCGGGAATGCAGCCCGACGACGCCGACGCCATCGTGACGTCTCTTCACGCAGAAGGCGCGTTGAACGCGCGGTCCGCTGCCTGATCTCATTCCAGATTCAAAGCCAGATTCAAAGTTGGACAAGTGATGACGAAAATGGAAACCACGGGTCAGGCCATTGCCCGCTCCCTGATCGAAAACGGCATTGATACGGTATTCGGCATTCCCGGCGCCCACATGTATGATTTCAATGACGCTCTCTACGAAAAGCGCGACGAACTCCGTTTCATCCACACCCGCCACGAACAGGGTGCCGGCTACATGGCTTACGGCTATGCCCAGTCAACCGGTCGGATCGGCGCCTATACAGTCGTCCCCGGTCCCGGCGTCTTGAACTCCGGCGCTGCTCTGTGCACGGCTTACGGCTCCAATTCGCCGGTTCTCTGCCTGACGGGCAATATCATGTCTCACTTGATCGGCCAGGGGCGAGGGCAGCTTCACGAACTGCCTGACCAACTGGCGACCATGCGGGGGATCACCAAGGTTGCCGAGCGTATCGATCACCAATCCCAGAGCGGAACGGTGATGGCCGAGGTTATCGGCAAGATGCTTTCCGGACGGCGCGGGCCGGGCGCCGTGGAAGCGCCATGGGATGTCTTCGGCATGGCGGGACCGGAACTGGATCTTCCGCAGACCAGACCTGCTCCCGCCCCGCAGGTCAATCCAGAGCAGATCAAGGCAGCCGCCGCCATCCTCGCAAATGCAAGGAACCCGCTTATCATGGTCGGCGGAGGCGCCGTGGAGGCTGGCGATGAGGTGGCTCTGCTGGCAAAAGTCCTCAACGCGCCGGTCACATCACACCGTTCAGGCAAGGGCGTCGTCAGCGACGATCATCCCAACTATCTCAATTTGGTGGCTGCCTTCGATTATTGGAAGGATACAGACGTCCTGATCGGTATCGGTAGCCGCCTTGAACTTGAATACATGCGCTGGCGGTGGTTGCCGAAGGGACTGAAGGTCATTCGCATCGACATCGACCCGACCGAGATGGTCCGGCTGAAGCCGGACGCCGGTGTGGTTGCCGACGCGAGGGCAGGGACCAAGGCTCTGATCGACGTTCTGACGCCGACGACCGCTGCCGACAGGACGACCGAGTTTGCAGAACTCAACCGCAAGGCCAGGGAGCGTTTTTCGGCTGTGCAGCCGCAGGTCGATTATCTCAACGCGATCCGTGAGGCCCTTCCCAGAGACGGCTTTTTCGTCGAGGAAGTCAGTCAGATAGGTTTCACTGCTCGATTTGCGTTCCCGGTTTACGGCCCAAGACAATATGTCACGTGCGGCTACCAGGACAATCTCGGCTTTGGCTTCAATACCGCGCTTGGCGTCAAAGTCGGCAATCCCGACAAGGCCGTCGTATCCGTGTCCGGCGACGGCGGGTTCATGTTCGGTGTCCAGGAGCTGGCGACCGCCGTTCAACACAATATCGCGGTTGTAGCGATCGTCTTCAACAACAGTGCCTACGGTAACGTCCTGCGCGACCAGAAGCAGACCTATTCAGGTCGCTACATTGGTTCCGAACTGACCAACCCGGACTTCGTGAAGCTGGGTGATAGCTTCGGCGTCAAGACATTCCGTGCCACATCGCCAGACGAACTCAAGTCGCTGATTATCGAGGCGTTGGTTCTTAATGCTCCCGTCTTTATCGAGGTGCCGATCGAGAAGGGTTCGGAGGCGAGCCCGTGGCCCTTCCTCCATCCAGCGCCGCCTGCCGTGTAGGCGCTGGGCGTGACGCGCCGCGCAGCTCAAGATCGCATTGGATAACCGATCCTTGTATTGAAAAGCTCCTGTCGAAGACCCCGTTCCAAGTCTCCGAGAAATCAGAAAGGCTATTTATGTCCAAAGATGACCTACCCCTGAAACTTGATAGAATTGAGAGCTATCATGCCCATGTCTATTTCGACGGCTCCGAGCAGCGCGAGACTGCGGAATTGTTGCGGGAGGAGATAGCCGAACGTTTCTCCGTTCTCCTCGGTCGCTGGCATGATCGACCGGTCGGACCACACGCGCTGGCAATGTATCAGGTGGCCTTCTTGCCCGTCGAGTTCGCCCATCTTGTGCCCTGGCTCATGGTCAACCGGCGCGGTCTGACCATACTGATCCATCCCAACACGGGAGAGCCCAAGTCTGACCATCTTGAACGTGCGCTTTGGCTGGGCGCGGTATTGGAAATCGATTCCGCACCATTATCCGACCATGAAGATTCAGAGGTGGAGATTGTCCCTAATACCCATCCGACGGTCAGCCCATAATCAATCCATAGCGCGACCCAGGTCGGGCACTAGCGAACAATGACGGTCGAAAGCGTGAATTTTGCCAGACGCGTTCAAGCGACAGTAACTAAATCGCAGTCTTAGCCCGAAAATAATGGCTCAGGCGTTTCGGCGCCAATTGCCGGGTGTCACGCCGACGATATTTGAGAAAACGCGGGTGAAATGGCTTTGATCCGCAAAGCCGCAGGCGATGGCGACCTCGGCAAGCGGTGCGTTCGAGGCCCGAAGCAACTCTCGGGCGCGATTTATCCGTTCGCTGAGAAGCCACTGATATGGTGTCATCCCGGTCGTTTCCCGAAACGCACGAATGAAATACCCGCGAGACAGATTGCAAGCCTGCGCAACGTCCAGGATCGAGATGTCGCCTTCGAGGTTTTCGAGAAGGATATTTTTCGCCAGATCCTCATGTGAGCGCGAAAGGATTCGTGTTCGGCTGGCGATCACAGCCGGCCGGCCGCCGTAGCGTTGGACCAGATAGGTGCCGATCGCTGTCGCCATCTGATCGACGAGACGCTCTCTGTCGTCCATCTCAGCCATTCCTATGAAAATGGAGACCATCCGGTCTTCCTTCCGCCGGACAATGCCTTTCTGGTCATGCTCTATCTCGTCGATGTCGACCACTTTGACATCTGGCCGGACCGACCGCCGGCACCTTTAAAGAGGTATCCCAAGGGCTCGATCTGCCTGATCAATCTGAAGGATGGTGCTGCAATTTCGGTTCGCGGTCAATTCGAAGCGCTCGCCTTTTATATCCCGCGCACGCATCTTGCCGAGCTCGCGGAGGAAGCAGCAGAACCCTATGTCGATGACCTGGTGACCTGTCGCGGGATTGACGATCACGTCATTCGCAATCTTGGGTCAGCCCTGATGCCGATGTTCGACATGCCGGACGAGGTGAGGGACACGCTGCTTCCGCATGTCGGGCTGGCGTTCAATGCTCACCTCGCGCATCGTTACGGACGGTCGCCTGCCCAGAGCCTTTCGGCTACCGGGCGGCTATCTCCCACGCAGGAAAAGCGCATCAAGATGTACATAGCTGCGAACCTATCGGGCGACAAACCGCTCGATGACATCGCCGAAGCGACCGGTTTTTCGGTGGATGAGCTTTGCTCCGGCTTTGTGGAGACGACTGGGCAATCCGTTCTCGAATGGATTTCGGCATGTCGCATCGACAGGGCCAAGTCACACCTGAGCAGGACCGGCGAACCCATCGCCCGAGTGGCCGAAGCGTGCGGTTTTTCGGACGAAAAGACGTTCATCGAAGACTTTACGAGGGCGGCAGGGGTCACCCCATTCGAGTGGCGCTCACGCAACCGGCATTAACACGCTTTGCGGTCGAGCAGCGCTGCGGCAATGCCATACCTGGATGGTCGTTTCAAAGGTGACCGGGTGCGGCTGGTATACGCCGCACCCGGATTGACAGGTTCAGCCTTTGATGAAGGCAAGCAGGTCGGCGTTCAGAACATCGGCATTGACGGTCAGCATGCCGTGCGAGAAGCCGGGATAGGTCTTCAGCGTGCCGTTCTTCAAAAGCTTGATGGCCTTGTGCGCGGAGTCTGCGATCGGCACGATCTGGTCGTCCTCACCATGCAGGATCAGCGTCGGTACACTGATCGACTTTAAGTCCTCGGTCTGGTCGGTTTCCGAAAAGGCCTTGATGCCGTCATAGTGGGCCTTTGCGCCGCCCATCATGCCCTGACGCCACCAATTCTGAATGACCCCTTCATGTACGGTCGCACCTTCGCGGTTGAAACCGTAGAACGGCCCAGCCGGAACATCGCGGAAGAACTGCGCGCGATTGGCGGCGAGTGCTGAACGGAAACCGTCGAAGACTTCGATCGGCAGGCCTTCCGGATTGGCGGCAGTCTTCAGCATCAAAGGCGGTACCGCTGAAACGAGAACAGCCTTTGCGACACGGCCGGCCGGTTCGCCGTGCTTGGCTACATAACGCGCAACTTCGCCACCGCCTGTCGAGTGACCAATATGGACGGCATTCTTCAGGTCGAGCGCCTCGACGACGGCAAAGGCGTCGGCGGCGTAGTGGTCCATGTCGTGACCGTCGGAGACCTGAGCAGAGCGGCCGTGACCGCGGCGATCGTGGGCAACGACGCGGTAACCCTTTGCAAGGAAGAACAGCATTTGCGCATCCCAGTCGTCAGACGAGAGCGGCCAGCCGTGATGAAACACGATCGGCTGTGCGTCCTTCGGACCCCAGTCCTTGTAGAAGATTTCGGTTCCGTCTGCGGTGGTGACAAAGCCCATGGTATTTTCTCCTGTGTTTGCCTGGGTGATGGTTCCAGCGGATGCTGCGAAGGTTGAACGGATCGGAAGCGCGAGGCCGGCGGCGAATACAGCGCCGGCACGAAGGGCGTCACGACGGCTGATGGGGAAAGATATTTCGGTCATGTGGCTCCTTGATACTCCGATGTGGTTGTTTTGCCGTGTGTTGCGATTGTCTGTGCAGGGACAATGGACCGGGGAGACACTGCGGACAATTACAATAAAAGTTCCTAGTTAATTGCGAATTTTGCAATATTGGAGGCAGGTGCACTGCCCCTGATGCATCAGGTCGCCCTGCCGGGGTTGTTGATCGACAGCAGGTGGCGCACGACAGGCCTTTCCTGACCCGTATGAAACGCCAGGACCTTGGCCTGCAGGTCGGCGTCGGCGTTTGAGACCCGCCTGTGCTGACGCAGATGCTCCGCCCAGGATTCGACCATGAACCATTCCGTGATCTTTTCGGGATCGGCGGAATCTTCGGTTACGCCCCAGCCATAGGCACCGTCGCGACGACGCTCCGCGGACATGTCGTTGAGAGCATGCAGGAACTCCGTGCGGTTGTGCGTGGCGACGTGGTAGTCGATCAGGATCAACACGGGGCCACGGTCGTTCGCCACAGGCGCAGCCACGAGCGGTTCGGGCCAATGATTGGACGGCACCAGATCGGCCTCGCCGGACGGAAGCTTGATTCGGTGCATGATGAAGCCTGCGATGAAAAGGCCAGCGGCGCCGATCAGCAACGTGCCGGGTACGCCCACTGCTTCACCAACGGTACCCCAGCCAAGGCTACCGGCCGTCATCGCTCCATTGAACACCGTCAGATAGACAGCAAGGCCGCGCCCCCGTACCCAGTTCGGCAGGACAGCCTGCGCTGCGCCATTCAGGGTGGTCAGCGCCGTGATCCACGCCGCGCCGAGAAAAAGCAGAACGACGACTGCAAACCACTGCGGCGGAGAAAGGGAAAGAGCGGCCATGACGATTGATGTCACGATCGCCGACCCCAAAAGGAGGCCGTCGGAATCGAAACGCTCGCGCAACCGCGGCATGATGAGCGCGCCCCCGATTGCGCCAGCACCGACCGAACCGAGCAGAATTCCGTAGAAGCCTGCATCGCCGCCGAGAAGTTGGCGCGCAACCAGCGGAAGAAGCGCCCAAACCGCGCTGGCAAAGGCAAAGAAGATTGCCGCCCGCAGCAGCACGACATGCAGCGGCTTGCTTGCACGCGTGTATCGCAATCCGGCCCGAAATCCGCCGAAGAAACTTTCCGACAGTTCGTCGTTGGCATTCTTGGCACGCGGCCACCAGACGAGCGCCGCGATGACAAGGATGTAGCTCGCCACGTCCGCCCCGTAGGTGACGGCGGCTCCGAAGGCGGCGAGCAATAGGCCACCAGCCGCCGGGCCGATGGAACGTGCAATATTGATTCCGAGCGAATTCAAGGCGACAGCGCCTTTCACGTCTTCGCGCGGTACCAGTTCCGGAACGATTGCCTGCCATGTCGGCCCCATCAGGGCCGCGCCGATACCGCCCAGGAACGTCAGCCCAATCAGTGCGCTGACCGACAACATGCCCATGTAGGACAGTGTCATCAGCGATATGCTGACGCAGGTGAGCAGAAGCTGAATGGCAATCAGGAATTTGCGTCGATCGAGGATGTCCGAAAGAACCCCCGCCGGGATCGCCAGCAGGAAGATCGGCAGCGTAGCGGCTGCCTGCACCATGGCGACGGCTGCGGGTGCGGCCGAGAGATCAGTCATCAGCCAGGAGCTGGCCACGTCGCGCATGAAGCTGCCCGTGTTTCCCAAAACCGTCGCTGTCCACAACACTGCGAAAACAGGCTGGCGGAGCGCCGCGAAACTACCGCCTGCGGTTTTTGTGGCACTCATCTGCTCGCTTCCTTGGCGATATCGATGCCTGCGACGATCACGAACGCACCGGCGAGGCCTAGATGTTCGAAGAAGGCGTTGGTCGCCATCATTCGCTCCATGCCCAAGGGCATTTCCCAGAACCGGAGGGCGATGAAGGTCGCGAGAAGTGTGAAGGCGGCAAGCGCCAAAGCGCCGAGCCAACGCAGGAAACCGGACAGGATCATGGCGGACGCCGCCAGTTCGAACGCGATGACGGCGACCGCGAAGAATGCGGTTGGATGAAGGCCGAAATGCTCCATCTCGGCAATCGCACCGGGGAAATCGAAGAGCTTGGTGAGCGGCCCCTGAATATAGGCCGCACAGAGAGCGAGGAGTGCTGCGAAACGGACCACGGGCGCATTGACGAGCAATGCAAGGCTCCTCTGGATACTGGTCTTCGATATCATGATCGTCTCCTCACACGGCCCAGCAGGCGCAACCGAGCGCACCGAAGAAGCCCTTCAGATCGGCGATCGGCAGCTTCGATGTCCAGGCTCCGGCGTGGTCGTGGCCATGAACAGTGCAGGAATTTGCGCAGCCGCAGCTCGAGATCGCGGTTCGGCGCAATGAGTTCTTGCCTGCGCCCTGCGGCTCGCCCCAGGCCGCATAGCCGCCGAATGCGCGCACGGGGGACCAATCGGGCATGGCGGGAGGTACGTCGTTCTCGTCGAGCGACCTGAAGTCGCCCGCACCGTAGACGATCTTGCCGCCGACCATGGTCAGGTCCGACGTCAGGAAGGAAATCTCACCCTCGGAGCAGGTGAAGAAGTCCTTGTCCGGCACGACCAGATCGGCAAACTGACCCTTTTCGATCCGGCCCTTCTTGCCTTCCTCATTGGAGAACCAGGTAACCTTTTCGGTCCACATGCGCAGCGCGGTCTCGCGGTCGAGGCAGTTGGCGCGTGGATAGAGCTGCATGCCGCCGACCGTCTTGCCAGTGACCATCCAGGAAAGCGAGACCCAAGGATTATAGGAGGCAACGCGGGTCGCATCTGTGCCGGCAGAGACGTTGACGCCCTTCTCAAGCATGCGCTTGATCGGCGGCGTCGCCTCGGCAACGCCATGACCATAACGCTCGACAAAATATTCGCCCTGATAAGCCATGCGATGCTGGGTCGCGATGCCACCGCCGAGCGCTGCGATCCGGTCGATCGAACGGTCCGAAATTGTCTCGGCGTGGTCGAAGAACCAGTTCAGGCCCTCGAGCGGGATATCCTTGTTGACCTTCTCGAAGACGTCGAGGGATCGGCTGATGGTTTCGTCATAGGTGGCATGCATGCGCCAGGGCCAGCGGTTTTCGGCCAGGACTCGAACCACCTCTTCAAGTTCGCCTTCCATCTCCGGAGCCAGCTCGGGCCGCGGTTGACGGAAGTCTTCGAAGTCCGCGGCGGAAAACACGAGCATTTCGCCTGCGCCATTGTGGCGGAAGTAGTCGTTGCCCTGCTTGTATTTGACCGACTGCGTCCAGTTGAGGAAGTCCTGCTTCTCTTCCTTCGGCTTCTGCGTGAACAGGTTGTAGGCCAGGCGTACCGTGAGCTGATTTTCGTCCGAGAGCTTCTGGATAACGGCGTAGTCGTCCGGATAGTTCTGGAAGCCGCCGCCCGCATCGATGACCCCGGTGACGCCCAGCCGGTTGAGCTCCCGCATAAAGTGGCGGGTGGAATTGATCTGATATTCGAAAGGAAGCTTCGGCCCCTTGGCGAGAGTCGAATAAAGAATGCCGGCGTTCGGCTTGGCGAGCAGCAACCCTGTCGGATTGCCGTTGGCATCGCGGATGATCTCGCCGCCGTGTGGGTTCGGGGTGTCCTTCGTATAGCCGACAGCGCGAAGGGCAGCACCGTTGAGCAGCGCGCGGTCGTAGAGGTGCAACAGGAAGACAGGCGTATCGGGCGCGACCGCATTGATCTCGTCGATCGTCGGCAGGCGCTTCTCGGCGAACTGGTGTTCGGTGAATCCACCGACGACGCGGACCCATTGTGGGGCAGGCGTGATCGCGACCTGGCGCCTCAGCATGTCCATCGCATCGGCGAGCGAGCGGACGCCGTCCCAGCGGAGCTCCATGTTGAAGTTAAGGCCGCCGCGCACGACGTGGGTGTGGTTGTCGATCAAGCCAGGCAGGGCGCGCTTGCCCTTGAGATCGACGATCTTCGTGTCGGGTCCAGCGAGTGCCATGACTTCGCTGTCTGTGCCCACCTCCATGAAGAGACCGTCCTTGACGGCGATCGCAGTGGCGTTCGGATTTGCGCGATCAAGCGTCGTGATCAATCCGTTGTAAAGGACGATGTCTGCGTGCATGGAAGCGGCTCCGGTTTTGACGGGATCGGCGGCATCGGCCGATGAAAACAGATTCGAAAAGGCGAGGCTCGATGCTGCGCCCAGGAATGTGCGGCGTGTCGTCATCAGCTTTTCTCCGATGTCGGATCTTCCCGGGAAGGCGTCACATCGACAACTTTCAGTCCGCCTTTTGGTAGGTGACCGAACATGTGCGGTTTTACCTGATGATACCATGAAAGGGCAGCAGGCTCGCGAGCCCAGATGCTTTTTGCCAGCGGCAGGAGCTGCTCGCCGACAAGGATGCCGAGTAGTCCGATAAGAGCGACGACGGGCGGTGCGGGCGAGCGGACATTGAGCAGGCTGTAGACCACGCCCACCAGCAGGCCGGCACCGAGTGACAGGAGATAGAGTTTCATGGGGGGACCTCGCGTGGTGAAAAAAAACACTCCGGCAGGAAGCAACCTGCCGGAGTGGTTGGCGTTTACTTGGCAGGGTTCGGGCCGATCCGTTTGCCGTGCTTGACCCGCTCGGCGCCGCCGTGGACATGTGTAACGGCATAATCGATGCCCATGCCGTAAGCGCCGGAATGCTCCTTCACCAAGGAAGTGACGGCGTCGTAGGTTTCCTTGCGGGCCCAGTCGCGCTGCCATTCGAGCAGGACCTGCTGCCAGGTGACAGGAACAACACCAGCCTGGACCATGCGGTCCATGGCGTATTTGTGTGCATCGACCGACGTGCCGCCGGAAGCATCGGCGACCATGTAGATCTCGTAGTCGGTGTCGTTCATGCAGGAGAGCGCGAAGGTGGTGTTGCAGACCTCGGTCCACAGACCTGCGACCACGATCTTCTTGCGGCCGTCGGCGGCATTCTTGGCAAGCGCATCGCGGACGTTCTGATCGTCCCAGGAGTTCATCGAGGTGCGCTCGAGGATGTCGTTCTCGGGAACGACGGCGAGCAGTTCAGGAAAGGTGTTGCCCGAGAAAGAGTCGGTCTCGACAGTTGTAATCGTGGTCGGGATTTTGAAGATTTTGGCAGCCTTGGCGAGGCCAACGACGTTGTTCTTCAAGACCTGGCGGTCGATCGACTGGACGCCGAAAGCCATCTGCGGCTGCTGGTCGATGAAGATGATCTGGCTGTTCTGTGGGGTGAGAACCTGAAGCTTGTTGGACATGTCGTGTTTCCTTCTCGTTGGGTTGAAGATAGGCAATGGAGCAGGGAAGGCTGCGCGTCTTGAACGTTCGGACGCTGGTTTGTTTGAAAGCAATGTTGAACGACGTCAGGCGGCGAGCGGCGTGAGCCCGGCTTCGATCTGATCGCGGAAAGGCTCGTAGCGGGCCGGCAGTTTGAGAACCTCGCCGAGATGCGCCGTGTCCTCATCGCGGTCGAAACCGGGTTCGTTGGTCGCGATTTCGAACAGCACGCCGCCGGGAGTGCGGAAGTAGATCGCCCAGAAGTAGTCGCGGTCGATCACCGGGGTGACCTGGTAGCCCGTATCCATCAGCGCCTTTCGGACTTCGAGCTGCTTGGCGCGGTTTTCGACAGCGAAGGCGATGTGATGAACTGAACCAGCGCCCTGCCTCGCGAGAGGCACCTTTGGAGCCGCCTCAAGGTCGATGGTGTCGGCGCCGTTTCCGCCTGGGATCGTAAAGCGGGTGACATCGCCTTCGGTCTCGGTGCGCTGGTAGCCCATGAACCCCAGCAGTTCAGAGGTGGCGGCGGTGTCATGCAGGCGGAACTTTGCCCCGGAAAAGCCCCGGATGGCGACATCGTCGGCAATGCCGGCTCCGTTCCAAGCCTTGCGGGCATCGCCCTCTGCTTCGATCAGTGCGAACCCTTCGCCGTCTGGCCCATTGAACCGAAGGCGATTTGCACCAAAGGCAGTGTCGGCTTGCAGGTTGCTGACGCTCTTTGCTGTCAGGCGATCCTGCCAGAAGGGAAGGGAGCCTTTCGGGACTGCGAACTGCGTCTCGCCCACTTCTCCAATGCCTGGGCGGCCGCGCATCACGTCAGGGAACGGGAAGTAGGTCATGACAGAGCCGGGGGTGCCAACCTCATCGCCGTAGTAGAGGTGGTAGACGTTCGGATCGTCGAAGTTCACGGTCTTCTTGACGCGGCGCAGTCCAAGGGTGTCGGTGAAAAACGTGTTGTTTTGACGAGCATCAGAAGCCATCGAGGTGATGTGATGCAGTCCTTTGATATCCTTGATCATGATGCTTGCCCTTCCGTGGCTGACTTCGTTTGTCTGGTGTGATTAGAAATCTACGTCAGTTGATCAATGATCGGAATTGCAATAAAACTTGTGAATGAATTGCGCTGGATGAAATAATAAAATGAACGACTACAAGGCCCTCCGAACGTTTCTGCTGGCTGCCGAAAAACGAAACTTCGCCCAGGTCGCACGCGAGCTGGACATGACGCCCGCAGCCGTTACGCGAGCGATTGCCGCCCTGGAGGAAGACCTTGGCGTGCAGCTCTTTGTCCGAACGACGCGTCAGGTCTCGCTCACCACCGACGGCGCGATCTTTGCCGCCCAGATTCAACCCGCTGTACAAGCGCTCGAAAATGCCCGCACAGATGTGATGAACACCCACAAGGCTGATCACGGTCGGCTGCGGATCAGCGCGCCGACCTGGTTCGGCCAGCAAATCCTGCCACCTATCCTGTCGGGCTTCAGGGAGCGCTTTCCGAAGATCAGCTTTGAAATCTCCTTGGCGGACAGTCTCGTCAACATCATTGACGATGACTACGATCTGGCGATCCGCATCTCCTCAGCACCATCGGACAAGTTCACGATCTGGCGTAAGATCAGCGTCGTTCACCGTATTCTCGTTGCAGCGCCAGGTAGTCGTTTTGCGGGCATGCAGCATCCGAACGAACTGACCCCTGATGATTGCCTGGCATACAGCGGCGAAAGCAAGCGGGAGACCTGGTCATTGTCGGACGGCAGCGGTAGCGCCACGATATCGGCGGGTCGAGCGTTCAGTGCAAATAGCGGAGGCGTTCTGGCCGATATGGCTGCTGAAGGCGCCGGGGTGGCCATGCTCCCGAGGTTTGATGTGGCCGAGCATCTGCGCACGGGAAAGCTGGTCCATGTCCTGCAAAGCTGGTCGCCGCCGGACTTGTGGCTGACACTCTATTATCCACCATACCAGGCGCTGCCACCGCGCATTGCCTCGTTCTCCAAATTCTTCGAACAGCAAGTGCCGGCGTTTATGACGACGATGGAATGACCTTTGCCGTCATGAAGCGGACTCCTGCGCTTTTATAAAAGTCTCCGAAGACAATATTATAGCATCCCGGGCGCAGGCTTTGCAAAAGGGTTTAACCGCGTCCCATCGGGCCGCCAGTTCTATCGATTTCAAGTCGGTCACTATTCTCATCTGGCGAACCGGCTCCCCTCGCCAGGACGGCGACGGGACCCGGAATCGCTATCATCGTAAGGCCTCGGGTTCTTCGCGTTTGGCGAAGGCAAGTGTCGCTGGTCGTGACCCAGGGTCTCAGGTCACCGGGGTTATGAAGTTGCGGGATGAGTGCCTGGAGGGGCGATCGCCGGAGATGGGTTCCGCAGGCCGCTACGCCAGCAGGACGAGGTGAATGTCCGTGACATTCGAGACCGTATCACCGACGAACAGCAGATCACCGGACGCCGCCAGCGCCGGCGACGGGTCGCCGCTCGCTACCTGCAGCGCAGGATCGAATCCGAGTTGCCGCATCCAGGCACACGAGCCAGCATCGACGACTGCCCCGGCAGATTTGCCGGATCCGCAACGTCCCGCCGTGTTGCCGCTCAATAGCACCCACGGACGGCCGACCGGCTTGCGCTCGGCCAAAAGCGCAAAGCGCAGCGCGAACTCCTGATTGCGGCCGCTGGACGCTATCCGTCCGCAAACCAGCGCAACAGGACCGTTGCCTGCGTCTGTTTCACACACGTTGCGATGGAGTTCCGCGACCGCTCTTGCGATGTCATCATCGAGCCAGCTTTGCCCGACGAGCGGCGTGCCGTGGCAAGCCATTGCCCGGTCGGCCGCTGCTTTCAGACTTGCGCCGTTGCTGCCGATGACGAGATTCTCGACGTTTTCTGCAAAGCGCGTTGCGCCTGAACCCGAGCGGTTCCTGATATATTCAACAATCGCCGGATCGATAACATCCATCAGGCCGTATTTGGCTATCACGGCAAGCGCTGCCACGCGCTGATCGGCCAGTCTGGCCGCCGGGCCATTCGCAATCGCCAAAAGGTCGTCGCCCGAAGCTTCAGAAAGGATCAGGGAAAGAACCTTCGCCCGCGACATTCGCTGCACGAGGCCGCCATTGCTGAACCTTGAGACCGCATTTCGGACCGTCACGATCTCCTTCATGTCGGCGCCCGCGCGATGAAGCATGTCCTGGAGCCTGGCTTTCGAGCCCGGCTCGATGCCCGGCACCGGTGCGCAGAGCATTGCAGGCCCACCGGCACTCACCAGCAAGAGAACCAGATCCGCAAGCGTCGCCTTGGAAACCGCCTCTTCGATCTGCAATGCGGCCTGAATGCCGGCACCATGATCGACAGTCAGGGCGCGCGCGCCATCGCATGGATCGTCGCCGCAAACCACCACGACCGTTGAGGCTGCCTTCTGACCGACAACGTCGATTGCGGCTTCCGCCATCAGGCGCGCCGCGCCCCCGATGGCGACAATCACGACCCGTCGCGCCTCGTCGAGTGTCGCCTGCTTGCGCCTCAAGGCCACGGTGACCGCGCGCGCTGGTTCCACGGCCTCGACGCCCGCGAGGAATATAGCCCTGGCGTCGGCGCGCATCTTCAGCATCAGGCGAGATGAATGGGTCAAGGCTTCCATCGGCAATCCCTTCTGCGCGGTCGGGCGCGGTGTGCGTCGAGGAAACAGACCCGAAGCGGCCACGAAATCGCGGCCGCGAGCCCAGGATTCTGCCTCTACGCGGATTTGCGGTGCGAGTGCCGCATCACAATGGAGCCTTCGTCTTTCGGCTGAAACACCCCGACGGGTACAAACGATGTTCAAACGGGTAGGTCTCGGCCTACCCGAATGCTTCATTCAGTTTCGGTGTTTGAGCTCTGCAAAATGAACACGGACGGCCATGGTCCGGTTTTTGACCGCCAGCTTCTGATACAGGTTCTTGAGATGGAATTTGATCGTGTTTTCGGAGATCCCCTCCTTTGCCGCGATCTGGCGGTTTGACCACCCTTGCGCGAGCATCAGCAGGAGTTCCCGTTCGCGCACCGTCAGCCGTGCCAGCGGAGAGCGGGCTGCACGCGCCAGATCGATCGAGGGAACGCAAATGTGTCCATCGGCGACGGCAGCAAGCGTATTGAAGAGAACGGAAATGTCTTCGAACTGAAAACAAAAGCCGCGCGCTCCAAGCCGGACTGCCAGCTTGACAAGCTCAATGTTATGCTCCGCACTGAAGATTGTGATCCGAGCGGCAGCCTTGCATTCACGCAATCTTACCAGCAGCTCAGTCGCATCCATGTCCGCGAGGCGCCAGCCGACGATCGCGACGTCGAACTGCGCGCGTGACGCAGTCTCCAGAACCGAGTTTCCATCCTTTGTCGCGCCAACAAGAACAAAACGATCGTCGGCAGCGATTTTCTCAGCCAACGCCGATGCGACAATTGGATTCCGCTCGGCCAGCAAAACCCTGATTGGCTGACAATCGCGCGCGCCCGGCAACGCCGAAGCCACAGCGTGCTCCTTCAACAGGGCTTCGCTGCTGCTCATATCGACGGTGCCGGCCTTCTCCCGCTGTCGGTCAGGGGGGCGTGGGCCGGCCCTTCTCATGCGGACAAGACCTGCTGCCAGGAGACACACGCCTGTGGCCCCCAAGCGGTGGCTTGTTGATGCCTTCGTCGCGCCACTATAGCGATCCGCATCTGTTGGGGCGCGCATCCGTAGTTTTCCCGGTACGTCTTTGAGAAATGCGAGGCGGACACGAACCCGCACGCGATCGCTATATCGATGATCGGACGCGACGAGTTGATCAGAAGCAGGTGCGCACGTTCCAGTCGCATCTCGAGATAATAACGGCCCGGCGTCCGACCCATCTCGCGAAGGAACAGTCGCTCGATCTGCCGTCGTGAAAGCCCGGTTGCCGGAGCGAGTTTGGTGAGTGTCAGCGGTTCGGCTACGTTGGCCTCCATCTGCTCGATGATCTTGATCAGCGCAGCGTGATCGATCCCGACTCTTGCCTGCAGCGGCAGGCGTTGTCGTTCGCCTGCCTCCCTGAGGCGTTCAGAAAGCGCGACTTCGCAAATCCGGTTTGCAACACTCAGTCCACAATCATCCTCGATGACCCTCATGAACATGTCGAACGGCGCGTTGCCGCCCGCGCAGGTATGGACATCCCCGTCGATCTCGAACGCCGTCTGATTGGCATCGACCTTCGAGAATTCCTCCGAGAAATGAGGGAAATGCTCCCAGTGCACCGCACATCGACGGCCGTCAAGAAGACCGCTACGCGCCAGCACATAGGTGCCGCTTGCGAGCCCGGCGGGCGCGACGTGGCGGCGACGGCACTCCCTGAGCCAGGCTTCGAGCGGCCTGCAGGCGCCAGGCGCCCGGTTGCCGCCGCATACGACAACCATGTCAGGTGCCAATGGTCCTCCAAGACATTTCCGTTCACTGGCAATTGACGCATCTGCCGCCACGCGCGTTCCGCAACTGGAAACGACGGACTCACCGTTCAAGGAAACGACACGCCATTGGTATATGCGCGAGCCGGCGACCTCGTTCGCCAGGCGAAGGACCTCGATAGCCGACGAAAAGACATGCAGCGCAAAATCCTCGACCAAATAGAAGCTGAACCGGCGTTCCTCCGCACTCATCCGCTGCATAACCCGCGCTCCTTGCCCTGGTGGCCGTAAAGTTCGTGCTGCTCAAGCCCGTCACCGCCCGCCCGCATGCACGGGCCGCGTTTGCGCGGGGCAGCACGCAACTGAGTGCGGCAGGCAGCGGGCGACTTTGGCACGGCACCGCAGGAGAATGCAAAAAAATAACACAAAATGCAACAAAATAAAACAATGTGGCGAAGGTTCGTAGTGTGGGGGCGCTCAGCGCGCCAAGGCTTCCGCTGCGGAGACCATCTGCAGCAGCCAGTCCTGGAATGCCGAAACCTTCGGCATTTTCGCCTTTTGCGCCGAGGTCACGAACCAATACCCGCCGGCACTCTGAAGCCGTTCCCTGAAAGGAGCGACGAGCAGACCGGCGCGCAACTCCCGCTCGATCAGCGTCGAGCGTCCGAGCATGATGCCCTTGCCTTCGATCGCCGCGCGGATCGCCATGATCGATTGATCGAAGGCAGAACCCGCAGTGGTGTCGATACCCGCGATGCCGGCGTGGGCGAGCCAGGCCTCCCAGTCTTCCGCATAGCCCGGCACATGCAGGAGATCGCTGCCGCACAGCGTACCGGCGGTCGAGAGTTCGGCGGCAACTTCCGGCGCGCAAACCGGAAAGATCTCGTCGCGCATCAGCAAGACTGCATCCTGCCTCGGCCAGTTGCCCCAGCCATAGCGGATCTCGACATCCACCTTGTTCTGCCCTTGATCAAGCGCCGTCAGCCTGAGATCGACGTTGGGATGCGAGGCACGGAAAAGATCGAGTCTTGGGGCAATCCATTGGCTGGCAAAGGATGTCGGCACGTGCACAACAAGCACGTCGCGCGCGCGCCGGCCGTTGAACTTCTGCGTCGCTTCCTCAATCAGCGCGAAGGCGCGTCCCAGGTCCTCAGCGTATCGGCGACCCGGCCCCGTGAGCCTGACGCCATTGGCATGACGGTCGAACAGGTCCTTCGCAAGACGCTGTTCCAGGGCGCGGATATGCTGGCTGATCGCCGATGGCGTCACATGGAGCTCGGCGGCCGCGGCCGCAAAGCTGCCGAGCCGGGCGGCGGCTTCGAAGGCTCGGAGCCAGTTCAGGGGAAGGCGTTCGGCAGGCATGGCACCATTAGATTTTCTTGCTCTAACCCAAAGGTATTCGCGTTTGCTCGACAGAACAAGGGGCATGTAGCCTCACCTCCAATCGATCAAGGTTCCGTTGGGGAGGCGCTGATATGGATATGTTTTCGACCTATTGTCCGGGGAAGGGGCTGCCGCGCGAGTTCTATCTGAGCGAGCAGGTCTTTGCAGCCGAGCAGCAGAAGATCTTCCGCAGCAACTGGTTCTTTGCCGGACACTCGGTCGAGTTGCCGAAGCCCCGGGATTATATCACGCTCGATGTCGGCGGTGCGCCGGTCGTCGTCGTGCGGGACGGCAACGGCAAAGTGCACGCCCATCACAATGTCTGCCGGCACCGCGGCTCGATCATCTGCACCAAAGAAAAGGGCACGG
Organism: Pararhizobium sp. P1_E7; assembly: GCF_056405855.1. Lineage (NCBI taxonomy): Bacteria > Pseudomonadati > Pseudomonadota > Alphaproteobacteria > Hyphomicrobiales > Rhizobiaceae > Pararhizobium > Pararhizobium sp. P1_E7. The sequence continues at coordinate 19,390 of NZ_JBFUBH010000001.1, forward strand.
CTGCGCGCCTCGTCTGTCCCTACCACTCCTGGTCATACGCCCATGACGGCGCGCTGATCGGCGCACCGATGATGGGCGACGATTTCGACAAGAGCGCGCACGGGTTGAAGCCGGTTCATGCCGAGCAATTGGACGGACTGATCTTCGTCAATCTCTCCCAGACGCCTTCGCCGTTCCACGAGTTGCGCGATCACCTTTCGCCAATCCTGAAATCCCAGGGCATCGCCCGCGCGAAGATAGCGCTCATCCGCGACTATCATCTCGACGTGAACTGGAAGATCGTCGTCGAGAACAACCGCGAGTGCTACCATTGTGAGGCAAACCATCGGGGCTATGTTTCGGTTCAGTACGACACCGAAAACGACAATCCAGCGCTCAAGGACGAGATCGCCGCGCGCCTTGCCGACTGTTCGATCCGTTGGGAAAAGGCGGGCCTCGACGTCGCCCGGGTCAACACTTCGTCGAACAACACCGCCGAGTGGTTTCGCGCCAACCGCACGCCGGTGCGCAGGGGCATGGTCACCGAAAGCCCGGACGGCCAGCTGGTGTGCAACGTGCTGATGGCCGGTTTCACCGATCCCGACATGGGGACGGCCCGCGCCAACACGAACATCAATTTCTGGTGCCATGCCAACTCCGACTATGCCCATACGGTGCGCATCACGCCGGTCTCGCCGACGAAGACGATCGTGCGCGGCTACTGGCTTGTCGATGAGGCGGCCGTTGAGGGCCGCGACTATGATCCCGAAAAGGTCGCGGCCTTCCATGACCAGGTGATGTCGGAGGACTGGGAGATCTGCCGCCGGCAATGGATCGGCGTGACCTCGCCCGGCTTCGAACCCGGTCCCTATTCCCCAACCAAAGAGCAGAACGTCGATCGCTACATTCGCTGGTATGCCCAGCGGATGAGCACCTGATCCTGTCAAATTGGTGCCAGCCATGCCCTCCGAGCCGGAAATCCTGCTTCAAGTCACCGATATCAAGGGGCTGACCGCCCGAGCTTCGGCCTACAGGTTAGTCTCGCCCTCTGGTGAGCGCCTTCCGGCCTGGGACGCGGGCGCTCATCTCAACTTCCACCTCCCAAGCGGACACTTGCGTTGTTACTCGCTGTGTGGCGACCCCGCCCGGACGTCCGAATATTGGGTCGCCGTCCAGCGCGAAGAGCAGGGCCAGGGCGGGTCACTGGAGGTGGCCAGAACATTCACGCACGGGGCCCTGGTGCGCGCCGACCGCCCGCGCAACGGTTTTGCGCTGGCCGAAGATGCCCAACGTCATCTCCTGATCGCCGCCGGAATCGGTGTCACCCCAATCATCGCTATGATCCATCATTTGCGGCAGGCCGGGACAGACTACTTCGCCCATGTCTGTGCACGCTCTCTCGAAGAAACAGCGTTCTGCACATTCATTCTCGACGAAATCGCCGCTGGCCACGCAGCGCTCCATCACGACGGCAACGATCCCGCCCGTCGCCCGGACATGACCGCAATGGTCGGCAAGGCTGCCGCCGGAACGCATGTCTATGCCTGCGGCCCGCCAGGGTTCCTCAAGGCCTTTGGCAAGGCGACCGAAAGCTGGCCGCCTCATCAGATTCATGTCGAGTCCTTCGGGCCGAACGAGCGCTTGGCCGACAGTGACCAGGCATTCGAAGTCGAGATCGCCTCGAGCAGGGAGGTCATCATAGTACCGGCCGACAAGACGTTGCTCGCCGCACTGGCGGAGCGTGGGCATGGGATTGCGACGAGCTGCCGGCAGGGAATCTGCGGCTCCTGCATGGTCCGCTACATCGACGGCATTCCTGACCATCGGGACGAAGCGCTCTCCGATGTCGAGCGGCAGGATTATCTCACGGTCTGCTGCTCCCGGGCGCGCTCGTCAAGACTCGTCCTCGACCTCTAAGAAGATCGCGTTGCGCCGGCAAGAGGCCGCTTCAACGGGCAAGCAAACAATCTCGCTTTCGAAAGCCCCAACCGGAAAGGCCGAAAATGTCCAGCAAAGTTCCCTCGCACGCCCGTATCGTCATCGTCGGCGGCGGCGCCATCGGCACCAGCATTGCCTATCATCTCGCCAAGGCCGGAGAGAAGGATGTGCTTCTCCTCGAAAAAACCGCGCTGACCGCAGGGTCCACCTGGCATGCCGCCGGACTGATGGGGCAGCTGCGCAGCAAGGTGAACCTCACCCGTCTGATGCAGTACAGCGCCGACCTCTGCGCCCGGATCGGCGCCGAGACCGGCCAAGACGTCGGCTGGAAGAACGTTGGCAGCCTCAGGCTTGCCGCATCCGATGCCCGCTGGGAGGAATTGAAACGCGCCCACACCGCCGCCAAAAGTTACGGCTTCGACATGGAACTGATCGGCCCCGACGAGATCAGGCGGCTGTTTCCGCTCGTCGATACCAAGGGGCTGCGCGGTGCGACCTGGATAGCCTCGGACGGCCATGTCGATCCGTATTCGCTCACCCATGCCTATGCCAAGGGTGCACGCGCCGGCGGCGTGCGCATCGTCGAGGGCGTCACCGTCACCGGCTTCGCCATCAAGGACCGCCGCATCACCGCCGTAAAGACGAGCGAAGGCGAGATCGGTTGCGAGATCGTCGTCAATGCCGCGGGCCTCTGGGCACGTCAGCTCGGCGAGCTCGCGGGCATCGACCTGCCGATCACGGTGGTTGAGCACGAATACTTCGTTACCGAGAAGTCACCCCTGGTACCGGACGATCTACCGACGCTGCGCGACCCCGACGCCAATTTTTACGTCAAGCCGGAGCCGGGCGCGATGGTGATCGGTGGCTGGGAGAAGGAGACGCGCGCCGCCTACGGCCTCGGCAAATTACCGATGAGCTTCGGCCAGGAACTGTTCACCGATGACCTCGAGCGCATCGCCGAGGTGATCGAAGGTGCGTCGAACCGCATTCCGATCTTAAGCGAACTCGGCGTGCGTGCCGTGGTCAACGGCCCGATCCCAATCTCCGCCGATGGCGAGCCGGTGATGGGTCTTGCCGGCGATTTCGAGAACTTCTTCGTTGCCTGCGGTTTCACGTCCGGAATCGCAGCCTCAGGCGGTGCCGGGCGCGCCATGGCGAACTGGATCATCGAGGGCGACCCGGGCATGGATCTCTGGGCTTTCGACCTGCGCCGCTTCGGCCAGCCGCACGGCGGGCTTGCCTATCTGCGCGACAGCGCCATCGAGGCCTATTCGAAATATTACGCCGTCGCCTGGCCTGAAGAGGAACGCTCGGCCTGCCGGCCGCTGCGCCGCTCGCCACTCTACGAGACCCTGACGGGCAGGGGCGCCATCAACGGCGTGAAGTTCGGATGGGAACGACCCAACTATTTCCTGAAAACCGGCGAAGCAAAACCGCCGCTCGAAACCTTCGAGCGCGCACCCTATGCCGAGGTCATCGGCCGCGAGCACAGGACAGTGCGCGAGGGTGTGGCGCTGGTCGACCAGTCGTCCTTCTCCAAGTTCGAGGTGACAGGCCGAGGCGCTCTTCGCTACCTGCAATGGCTGGCGGCCGCCAATGTCGATCGCAGCGAAACTGCCGTGATCTATACGCAACTCCTCAACAAGCGTGGCGGCATCGAGGCCGACCTTACCATCATGCGGCGGCGCGAGGATCAATTCCATGTCGTGACCGGCTCGGCCTTCGGCACACGCGACGGCGGCTGGATCCGCCGCCACATGCCGCGCGACGGTTCGGTTCAGGTGCAGGAGGTGACCGGTGCCTACGGGGTCATCAACCTTTGCGGCCCGCTTTCGCGCGACGTCCTTGCCAAGGTGAGCGAGGACGATGTCGGCAACAACGCCTTCCCCTATATGACCTGTCGCAACATTCGCATCGGCTGGGCACCGGTCATGGCTGCGCGCGTTACCTATGTCGGCGAGCTCGGCTGGGAACTGCATGTGCCGGTCGAATACATGGCCTACGTCTACGAGCTGTTGAAAGAGGCAGGCGCCGCGTTCAACATCGCCGACGTCGGCTACAAGGCAATCTCCAGTCTGCGCATGGAAAAACGCTACCTCTATTGGGGCGCCGACATCACCCCCGACGATACGCCGCTGGAGGCCGGCCTCGGCTTTGCTGTGTCGATGAAGAAGGGCGATTTCCAGGGCCGCGATGCGCTCGTCGCCCAGAAGGAGCGCGGCATCGCCCGCAAACTCGCCTGTTTCCGGCTCGATGAACCCCTTCCGGTCTATGGCGGTGAAGCGATGGTGGCGAACGGCCGCGTCGTTGGCATGACCACCAGCGGCGATTTCGGTCACAGCGTCGGCGCTTCGCTCGTATTCGGTTATCTCAAGGGCGAGGACATCGGGCTTCGCGAAATCGAGGTCGAGGCCTTCGGCCGCCGTAGCAGGGCAAGGGTCGTAGAGGGCTGCGCTTACGATCCTTCCGGCGAGCGCATCCGCATCTAACGTCGATGCAAAGGGACCTGTTGCCACAAATTGCAACATCACCTTGCCCTGAGCGAGCGATGTTGCCACAGTTGGCGCATGTCCGACTCGCAGAACCATCGGGCGCTTGCGCCGCGCCGCCACGACGAAATATTAAGGCGCCTCGCCACCGACGGCTCGGTGAGCATCACGGAGCTGGCGGCTTTCTTCGACGTGTCGCGTGAGACGATCCGCCGCGACATGAAACAGCTGGCCGAGCGCGGCCAGCTTGACCTCGTCCATGGTGGCGCCGCGCTGTTTGAGGCGACGGAACCCGCACTTTCGTTGCGCAGCCAGGAGAATGCCGCCGGGAAGGAGGCGATTGGCCGGGCGGCGGCGGCGCTCATCGAAGACGGCATGGTGGTGTTCCTCGACTCCGGCACGACGACGCTTGCGGTCGCCCACGCGCTCACCGGCCGGAAAAGCCTGACAATCTGCACCACCAGCCTGACGATTGCGCTGTATCTTTGCCGGCAGCCCAATCTGCGCGTGCACATGCTTGGCGGCGAGATCGACCCTGCCGAGGAAGCGGCCACCGGGATCGATGCGATTGAGGCGATCGGCCGCTTCCGTGTTGATCTGGCCTTTCTGGGCGGAGGCGGCCTGTCGCCCGACGGCGAGGTCACAGACTTCACCCGCAATGGCGCCGAGCAGCGCTCGCGCCTGGTCGCGACCGCCGGGAGAGCCTACTTCGTGCTTGATAGCGCCAAGTTCGGGCGTCTCACGCCCCTGCGCATCCCCGGCTTCGAGCGCGCGGTCGGCGTCATCGTCGATCAGTCCCCGCCGGCCCTGATAGTCGAGGCGCTCGAGCGCAAGGGCCCGAAGCTGATCCTGGGATCGTGATGCGCACAGAAGTTTAGTTTTGTGGTAATTTGTTTCATTTTGTGTTGTCTTTTGCCGCGATCCCGCTAAGGTCGAACTGGCGGCTGATCTTTCATCCGCTCGGCCCCTCCCGCCCCGGGTTTGCCCATGTCAGCCTTTGCGCTTACCATTGTTTTTGTCGCGGCTTTCCTGCATGCGAGCTGGAATGCGCTGGTCAAGGCGGCGAAAGACCGTGCCGTCGTACTTGCGGCGGTTTCCGCCATGCACACTGTGATCGGCGCGGCGCTCGTCCTGCTTGCCGAGCCGCCGGCGCCGGCCAGTTGGATCTGCATCTTCCTATCGACGGTCATCCACTACGGCTACTACGTCTTCCTCTTCCAATCCTACCGGCTCGGTGACCTGTCGCAGGTCTATCCGATCTCGCGCGGGCTCGCACCGGTGCTGGTAGCCGCCAGCTCATTTCTGCTGATCGGCGAGAACCTTTCGCCCGCGGGCTGGACCGGCCTGGCGGCGATTTCGGCCGGCATCGGATATCTCGCGATCCAGAGGGGAGCAGCAAAGGCCGATCCGCGGGCGGTCGGCGTGGCGGCAATCAACGGCCTGCTGATCGCCGCCTATTCGGTGACCGACGGCATCGGCGTGAGGCTGAGCGGCAATCCCTTCGGCTATATGGGCTGGCTCTTCCTGCTGGAGCTGCCGGTGTCACTGTGCGTATTCGCCCACAAATGGCGCGGCTCCGCCGCCATAGAGAGCCGCACTGTTGCGCTCGGCCTCCTAGGCGGCGTCGGGGCCGTCACCGCCTATGGGCTCGTCATCTATGCCAAGACGATCGCTCCGCTCGGGGCGGTATCGGCGGTACGAGAATCGAGCGTGATCATTGCGGCACTGATCGGGCTTTTCATCTTCGGCGAGAGACCATTGCTCGGGCGGATCGTCTGTGCCGCGATCGTCGCCGGCGGTGTCGTCACCCTTGCGTTCTCCGCCTGAGGAGCATCTGGGCGCGCTCGAAAAGTATAAGTCACACCTTCCATATTATAAGAATAATAGATTTTACTTATTGACTGCCGGTTTCCAGTATCGGGTTGGAAGAGGCGTAATTCCAGGCATCTGTCATCTTCAAAATGGCAGTTGTCGCCTTTCCAAAATACATGGCGCTTAAGCCAAAAAAAGGGGAGCAGATACGAATGCATCAGCAGAAATCTCTCATACTTGCCGCTTTTACCGCAACGCTCATGTCGACGGCTGCATTGGCCGAAACTCAGCTAACGGTCTACACCGCTATCGAGGCCGAGGACCTCAAACGCTACGCGGAAACGTTCAATCAGGATCACCCCGACATCAAGCTCAACTTCGTCAGGGATTCGACCGGCGTCATCACTGCCAAGCTTCTCGCCGAAAAAGACAACCCGCAGGCCGATGTTATCTGGGGGCTCGCCGCCACCTCGCTGCTTGTCCTGAAGGCCGAAGGCATGCTTCAGCCTTACGCGCCGAAGGGCGCCGAGCTTCTCAAGCCGAAGTTCCTCGACAAGGATACGCCGCCGAGCTGGGTCGGCATGGATGCCTGGTCGGCCTCCATCTGTTTCAACACGGTAGAAGGCGCCAAACTTGGCCTGGCCGAACCGACGAGCTGGAAGGACCTCACGAAGCCGGAATACAAGGGCTATGTCGTAATGCCCAATCCAGCCTCGTCCGGCACCGGTTATCTCGACGTGTCGAGCTGGCTTCAACTCTTCGGCGAGCCGGGCGGCTGGGCCTACATGGATGAACTCCACCGAAACATCGCCACCTATACGCATTCCGGCTCCAAGCCGTGCAAGATGGCGGCGGCCGGCGAGATTCCGATCGGCATTTCCTTCGAGTTCCGGGCCGCCAAGTCGAAGGCGGAAGGAGCGCCTCTCGACATCATCATTCCGAAAGAAGGCATCGGCTGGGACATGGAAGCGTCCGCGGTCATCGCCGGCACTGCCAACGAAGAGGCGGCCAAGACGCTCCTCGACTGGTCTGTCAGCAAGAAAGCCAATGAGATGTACAATGTCGGCTACGCCGTTGTGGCGATGCCGGGCGTGGCCAAGCCAGTTCCGTACCTGCCCGCCGACATCGAAAACAGGATGATCGACAACGACTTCGATTGGGCTGCCAACAATCGCAAGGTGATCCTGGAGAAGTGGGAGAAGCGCTACGACGGCAAGTCCGAGCCGAAGGGCTGACACAGTCGACCGGAGGCGGGGCGGCCCCTGACGGCGCGCCCCGCCGCAACGCATCAGATCGCCGCAGAAGCCGGAATTGATGTGAACCCTGGCTGCGCAGCCAGCAACCGCGACAGAGACACGCAGGATGAGCGCCGCCAGGACCAGGGCCGAGCGCACCTACCTCAGAACAACAATCTGAAGGAACACGGGCGTGACGTGGTGCATGACAGTATGCTCCGGTCAGATACGTCCAGGTGTGGCGCACATGCATTTGGCCGGGCGGCAGGCTTGACCACGGTTCGCAGTTTCACGATAGTGCACGTGTTAAGTGATGAGCCGCAGTTGGACTGTTCTGTTGGGAGGCGGAATTGGAACTTTTGCACACGCGCAGTCTCGTGCCGTCCAGTTGGACGGCTGTGCCCTATGATCAGTGGGCCGACGATCTTCATTCCATATGCGGCAGTTTCAATCCACGGCTCACCGAGCGCGGGCGCGATGTCCGGGGGGCCGCGCGCGGCATCGACGTTTGCGGCATGCAGTTCGCGCATGTTTCGAATGACCTCGATTGCGTGCATCGAAATTGGGATGACATCAGACGCGACACGGCCGAGCACCTGTTTCTGATCGTCCAGCTCGAGGGATCCTGCGGCGTCGACCATGTCGGCCAGCGGGCCACGCTGGATGTCGGCGATTGCATCCTAGTCGATTCCACCAAGCCCACGACCTTTCATTTCGGCGGCAATTTTTCCAACCACCTCTCCATGCACCTGCCACGCCAGACCATGTATTCGGGAAAGCGGGACACGTTCGATATCGCCCGCAAGCTTGAAGGTTTTGATCCGATGGCGATCATGCTGCGCGCGCTGATTGCCAAGATCATGTCGACGCCCGACACCGACGGGAATTCCGCGAGCCTCAAGGAATTGATGTTCAACGCCACCCGCCAGGCATTCGTGTCGGATACGGACCTGTTGCTGCATCCAACCTACGAGAGCGCAACGCGGCGCATGCAGATGGTGGACATGCTGATCGACCAGCACCTGACCGACACCAACCTGTCGGCCAAGTGGCTGGCGACCCGTATCGGCATTTCGATCCGGACGCTGCAGCAGGATTTCCACGGCGTCGGTGTCACCTGCACGACCATCATCCGCGACAGGCGGTTGCGTCTCGCCAAGGAACAGATCGAGCAGATCAGGGATGTCAAAGGTGCCAAGACGATCGCGGAAGTCGCTTACTCCGCGGGTTTCAACGATATTTCCTACTTCAATCGCAGCTTCAAGGACCTGTTCGATTGTGCCCCTACCGATTGTCTGAAGCAGGGGAGCGGCAAGGCGGCAGACTTAAGGTGCCACAACGACTTTAGCGCCCCTTGAATGACGCGCGGCGCTGGCGTGCTTTTCTGCGGCACTGCACCTGCGCTTTTCTCCAAATCGAGCTGCGCAATCCTCCAAGACAGGAAAATCCACTCGGCCCATGATGCCTCCATGCAAAAGCGCGGTTTCCACTGCGCGTGCGGGAGGAGTAGCATTACATGGAATACACCCTGCTCATCGGCGGGCAGCGCGTTGCTGCCGCAAACCATGCCGAGGTGAGAAATCCGTCCACGGGCGCGCTTGTCGGCCTGATGCCACTGGCAACGCCCGGGCAGCTCGACCAGGCCGTGGCCGCCGCGGGCCAAGCCTTCAAGACCTGGAGCCAGACGTCCGACCACAGCCGTATCGAGGCCTGCCGCCTGATCGCCGAAGCCATATCCAAGCATGCGGAGGAGCTGGCAACGCTGCTGACGCTGGAGCAGGGCAAGCCGATGAACGGTCTCGGCTCGCGTTTCGAAATCGGCGGCGCCATGGCCTGGACGCGCCACACAGCCGAGCTCGCGCTTCCGGTCGAGGTGCTCCAGGACGACAATGAGGGTCGCGTCGAGCTGCATCGCAAGCCGATCGGCGTCGTGGGTTCGATCACGCCCTGGAACTGGCCGGTGATGATTGCTTGCTGGCATATCATTCCGGCGATCCGCGCCGGCAACACCGTCGTGATCAAGCCGTCGCCGATGACGCCGCTTTCGACCATCCGCCTCATCGAGATCGTCAGCGAGGTCCTGCCGCCCGGCGTCGTCAACGTCATTACCGGCGAAAACGCGATCGGCGCCATGCTTTCTGCCCATCCCGGCATCGCCAAGATGACCTTCACCGGCTCGACAGCGACCGGCAAGAAGATCATGGCCTCGGCGGTCGAGACCCTCAAGCGCCTGACATTGGAACTTGGCGGCAACGATGCCGGTATCGTGCTGCCCGACGCCGATCCCAAGGGCATAGCCGAGGGACTTTTCTGGGGCGCGTTCATCAATAACGGCCAGACCTGCGCGGCTCTGAAGCGCCTCTATGTGCATGACAGCATCTATGACGCCGTCTGCGAGGCGCTTGCCGACTATGCCGGGCGGATCACCGTCGGTGACGGCATGGACGAGAAGAGCGTGCTCGGTCCGGTCCAGAACGAAATCCAGTTCAACAAGGTACGCGACCTCGTCGAGGACGCCCGTGTCAATGGCGGCCGGATCCTGACGGGTGGCGCGCCGATGGAACGGCCCGGCTATTTCTATCCGGTCACACTGGTGGCCGATGCCGCCGATGGCATGCGGATCGTCGATGAGGAGCAGTTCGGTCCTGCTTTGCCGATCATCCGCTACAGCGAAATCGACGAGGTGATCGAACGCGCCAACCGCAACCCGGCAGGGCTTGGCGGCTCGGTTTGGTCGTCGGACCCCGAAAAGGCCAGGCACTATGCGCTCAAGCTCGAATGCGGATCGGTCTGGATCAACAAGCATGGTGCAATCCAGCCGAACGCGCCCTTCGGGGGCGTCAAGAGTTCCGGCATCGGGGTCGAATTCGGCGCCGAGGGGCTCAAGGAGTTCACCACCATCCAGACCGTGTTGAGCTGACCATGGAAAGCTATGACTATATCGTCGTCGGCGGCGGATCATCGGGTTGCGTGCTCGCCAACCGGCTTTCGGAAAATCCGGCCAACATGGTGCTGCTGATCGAATCCGGCCGCGCCGACAAGGATCCGTTCATCCATATCCCGGCCACGTTCTTCAAGGTGCTGGGCAAAGGGATCGATGTTCATCCCTACGCCTCCGAACCCGAGAAGGGCCTCAACGGCCGGCCGGCGATGGTGCCGCAGGGCAATGTGCTGGGTGGCGGCAGTTCGATCAACGCGATGATCTATATCCGCGGCCATCGCAATGACTACGACACCTGGTCGCAGATGGGTTGCCAGGGCTGGAGCTACGAGGACGTGCTTCCCGCGTTCCGCTCGCTTGAAAATAATGAGCGGCTCAACGGGCATTATCACGGCACGGCGGGTACGCTTTCGGTCTCCGATCCCCGCCACCGCCACCCCCTCAGCGAAGCCTTCGTCAAGGCCGCCGTCGAGGCCGGCTTGCCGCTCAATGCGGATTTCAACGGCGAGAGCCAGGAGGGCGCCGGTTTCTACCAGAGCACGACGCGCAACGGCCGCCGCTGGAGTTCCGCCCAGGCTTTCCTGCGTGAGGCCGAGAAACGGCGAAACGTGCGGATCATGACGGAAACAAAGGTTGCGCGTGTTCTCTTTGAAGGCAAGCGGGCGTCCGGCGTCGAGCTTCTTGACGGTACAAGACTGAGGGCGACGAGGGAAATCGTGCTGACATCAGGCGCGATCGCGACGCCGAAGATCCTGCAGCTTTCCGGTATCGGTGAAGCCGGCGCGCTGGGTGCTCTGGGCATCCCGGTCGTGGCGGACCTGCCGGGCGTCGGCGCGAATTTCCAGGACCATCTCGAAGTTCCGGTTCAGGGCGAGACCCGGGATCCGATCTCGATCCTCGGTCATGACGCCGGTCTCAAGGCCATCATGCACATGGCGCGCTACCTGCTGACGCATCGCGGGCTTCTCAGTTCCAATGTCGTTGAAAGCGGCGGCTTTATCGATACCGCCGGTACGGGCCAGCCGGATATCCAGTTCCACGTGCTGCCGGCGTTGGTGGGCTTTGCCGACCGCACGCCAGAGCCGGGGCACGGCCTCAGCATCGGGCCCTGTTTTCTCAGGCCGCGTTCGCGCGGCACGGTTCGCCTGAAATCCGCCGACCCCCACGAGGGCGCGCTGTTCAATGCCAATGCGCTGTCCGACCCGGCCGATGTCGAGACGCTGATGCGTGGCGTTACCACCGCGATCCGCATTCTGGAGGCCCCATCGCTTGCAAGGCTCATCAAGCGCCGCGTCCTGCCAAGGCCAGGGGTCGAGAAGGACCCCGACGCGCTGCGCGACTACATCCGCCAGACCGCCAAGACCGTGTTTCACCCGTCCGGCACCGCCCGGATGGGCAGGACGGACGATCGCATGGCGGTCGTCGATTCCAGTCTCAAGGTGCATGGCGTGCAGGGTCTCAGGGTCAGCGATGCCTCGGTCATGCCGACGCTCGTCTCCGGCAACACCAATGCACCGGTGATGATGATCGCCGCGCGGGCGGCTGCGTTCATCACCGGCAAGGCGATCCCGACCTGACCGATTAGGCGACGAGGCCGATCGGGCGAGAAGGACCGGCGCATGGGAGTTCGCCGGTCGTGGATAGCGAAAAACAACGGAGGAGAAATTCATGAAAAGATCAGCTTATCTGCTTGCTGCCACGGCAGGCTTCATCATCGCCTCGAGCGCGGGTGCATGGGCCGCGCCCAAATGCGGCCTCAGCAATGGCAACAAGGCCGAGGGTGACCCGATCCTGGTTGGCGCCGTCGTCGGCCGGACCGGCCCGGACGACTTCTCGTCGTCTGCCGATGCGGCCGCCGCCTATTTCAAATGCGTCAACGAAAACGGTGGCATCAACGGCCGGCCGATCGAATATCTGGTCGAGGACGACCAGTGGAATCCCGAAGTCGCGGGCCAGGTCGCAACCAAGCTCGTCAAGGACAGACAAGTCGTGGCGCTGGTCTCCAGCGGCTCCTTCGTCGAGATGGGCGTCAATGCCAAGCTCTACGAGGACGAGGGCGTGATGTCGATGGCGGCGGCCTGTGCAGTCTCCGAGTGCTTCGAGTCCCGGAATATCGTCTCGACCAATGAGGGGCCATTGCCTTCGACGGTGGGTGCCGCGCAATGGGCGGCCGGCAATCTCGGATCGAAGAACGTCGTCTGCATCGGTCTTACCATTCCCTCCGTCGGCCAGTATTCCTGCGGCTGGATGGAGAAATACATGGCGTCCAAGAGCTTGAAGGGTTCGAGCGTGCTGCTCGATCCCGGCGCGGCCGACATGAATTCCGCCTATCTGGAAGCGGTGGCATCGGGCGCCGATACCATTCTCGTCAACCTGCCGGCCGGCATGGCCGCCGCCTTCCTGCAGGTGGTGATCGAATCGGGCGCAAGGGACGATTACAAATGGATCTCCTCGACGCCGCTCTATGACAAGGACGTGCCGGGACTTCTCGGCGACGCCTGGTCGGGCGTCATGCATGTCAACGCGGAACTCATGCCGATCGACGGCACCGGACCCGATGCCACCAACTGGCGTGAGGTGATGGACAAATACGCATCCGAAAGCGATCCGCGCGACACGTTCAGCCAGTCAGGCTATCTCTCGGCCCGCTTCTTCGTGGATGCGATGCTGAAGCTCGATCCGGCCAAGATCGATCGCGCCACAGTCACGGAGGCGATCCGCAACATCAAGAATGAGAAATCGGACCTGCTCTGCGGTCCCTATTATGTCGGCGACGGCGATCGCCATATGCCCAACCACGCCAATATCATGATGCAGATGGTCGATGGCGGCTTCAAGCAGGTCGGCGATTGCGCCGACGTCGACAGTGCCTATCTCGACCCGATCCGGGCCCAGGAAAAAGAGCTCGGCGTCGTCCAGAATTGAGTGAGAAACCGATGGGTGCTTATGGTCTCTTCCTGGTATCCGGCCTTGCCGTGGGCGCGCTTTACGCCCTCGGCGGGGTCGGGCTTGTGCTTCTGAACCGCGCGACCGGCGTGCTGAATTTCGCCTATGGCGCGATCGGCGCGCTCGGGGCCATGTGCGCCTGGCAGGTCCTTCAATGGGGATATCCCGAACCGATGGCGTGGCTTGCATGCCTTGCCATCGGGTTCCTGCTCTCGACCGGTTATGGCGCGCTTGTCGCGCCCGGCCTCAGCCATCGCGAGCCCGTGGTCAAGGCTGTCGCGACGCTTGGCTTCGGCATCGCCATTCTGGGCGCCATGAATTTGCTGTGGGTGGTCAATCCACGCAAGCTGACGCTGGCAATGGATGGAGTATCGCTTAACATACTGGGTCTGAGAATGACCGCGACGCGTCTGCTTGCCCTCGTCGCCGGCGTGGCGATCACGGCCGGTACGGGTATCTTTCTCGTTCGAACGCGGCTGGGCCTGATGATGCGCACGCTTGCCGACGATCGCCAGCTGGCAGCGGTGCTCGGCGCGCCGATCCGCAAGGTCGAGACCATCGCCTGGGGATTTTCGGGCCTGCTTGCGGGCATTAACGGCATGCTGTTCGGCGATCTCGTGCGGCTCGATCCCGTCGTGCTGACCTTCATCGTCATTCCGATCATCGCCACGACGGTGGTCGGCCGGCTGACCTCGATCAAGGTCACGTTCTTCGCCGGTCTTGCGATCGGCATCATCGAAAGCTTCATCACGCTCTATAAGCCGCTGGCAGCCTTTCGCGTCGCATCGCCGTTCATTGTTGCGATTCTCGCACTGATGTGGCTGCAGCGCGGGCGCAAACTCACATTTTCGGGAGCGGATTGATGGCGCTCGCATCGCACTTGTCCGCTATACCGGACGCTCCGGCCCGCAAACCGAGCCTGATGATGGCCGGCCCGCCGCTCGTGCTGCTGGTTGCCGCCATCGTGCTGCCGATGGTGGCCGCGGCGCTCTGGCTGAAAGTCATGACGTCGGTGGCGATCTATGCGCTGACGGCCGCCAGCATCGCCTTGCTCTATCGAAAGCTCGGACAGGTTTCGCTTGCCCAGGTGGCCTTCATGGGATGCGGCGGCTGGATTGCCCTTCGCCTCGCCCATGGCACCGGCCTTCCGTTCGAAATCAACATTCTTGCCGGAGGCGTTTTTGCCGCCGTGGTCGGAATGCTCTTTGCCTATCCGGCCTTGCGCATGCGAGGGCTTTATCTCGCGCTGGTGACCCTGATGGCCGCCGGAGGCTTCGGCATTCTCATCAATGTCATCCAGTTTCCGAACGGCGGTGAGGGCGTGCTTGGCTTTGCCGTCAAGTCAGTCTCGTACATGCCGCGACCCTGGATCGCGCAAACCGACGAAGCCTATTTCCGCTATTGCATCGGCGTGGCCTTTCTCGGCTTCATGGTGATCTACCTGCATGAGCGGGGCAAGCCCGGCCGCGCCTGGTCGCTCATCCGCAAGAGCGAGGCCGCGGCCATGGCGGTCGGCATCAATGTGACGGCGTACAAGGTGTGGGGCTTTGCGCTTTCCGGCTTCCTGGCCGGCGTCGCCGGCGGGCTGCTCGCCGGCAACCTGCAACTCCTCGACGCGCGCTCGTTTCCGCCGGCGGAATCGGTGATGATCTTCGCGCTCACCATCGTCGGCGGCGCATGGCATTGGTATGGCGCGGTCATCGCAGCGCTGCTCTATCGTTTCGTGCCGGCGCTTCTCAACGATCTCGGCGTCAGCGGCGATGCGGCCTTCATCATCTTCGGTGCGGCGCTGATCCACGCATTGATGACGGCGCCGCGCGGCATCGCCGGACAGTTGGCCGATCTTGCAGGCAGGCTCACCCGCAAGGAGGACGGCCGATGATTGCGATCCACGATATCACCGTCGCCTTCGGCGGCGTCTTGGCGCTCAACCGCCTCACCGTCGATCTTGCCGACCCGGTGGTTGGCATCATCGGCCCCAATGGCGCGGGCAAGACCACGTTCCTGAATGTGATGTCCGGCTTCGCGGTGCCGAAGGCGGGCGCGATCAACGCTTTCGGCACCGAAATCCTGGCGCTCCGGCAGCACCAGCGCAGCCGCTGGGGCCTGCGCCGCTCGTTCCAGAAGGAGCAGGTGGTGGACGAGCTGACAGTCGAGGACAATGTCGGCGTCGTGCTGGACAGCCTGTCGCTTGGGGCCACCGAGCGCGAACGGCAGCTGTCTGCCGCATTGGAATTCGCGGGCCTCGCGCCCCTGAGAAAGATGCCGGCGGCCGGGCTGAATGCGTTTCACCGGCGAATGACGGAGATAGCCCGTTGCGTCGCCGGCCAGCCGAAACTGCTGCTGCTTGATGAACCGGGGGCGGGACTGTCCCAGAATGAAGTGGAAATCCTGCGACGGACGATCTCCGATATCCACGGGTTCAACGGTGCGATGACGCTGCTCATCGATCACGATGTCGATCTCATCCAGGCGGTGTGTTCATCGACGATGGTGCTCGATTTCGGCTCGCTCGTCACATCAGGCCCGACCGGCGATGTGCTGAGCGATCCGCGTGTGCGGGCCGTCTATCTCGGCGTGGAGGAAGTGGCATGAGCCGGGTCGTCATCAGCAATCTTTCCGTCCGCCGCGGCAACAAGCTTGCCGTCGACGATCTGTCGCTGACCCTGGAGGCGGGCCGGATCACCGCGCTCCTGGGGCCGAACGGCGCAGGCAAGAGCACGCTCGTTCTGGCGCTTGCAGGCGCGCTGCCGATCGAAAGCGGCACGGTCACAATCGACGGCAAGCTGTTGAGCGCCAAGGCACCCGAGGCGATCCGCGCGGCCGGTCTTGCCGCTGTCCCGGAAGGCCACCGCGTGCTCTGCGGGTTGAGCGTGCACGACAACCTGCTGGCCGCGGGGTTCGGTCACAGCGCCGCGGCCGCCAGGGAGGCGGTGACGGAGGTTTACGGCATTTTTCCCGAACTGGCCGAGCGTAAGGGCCAGAAAGCCGGCTCGATGTCCGGCGGCCAGCAGCAGATGCTGGCGCTCGGGCAAGCCCTGGTGGCGCGGCCGAAGTTCATCCTTGCCGACGAAATGTCGCTCGGGCTGTCGCCTCTCATCGTCAAGCGCCTGATGGGTGTGGTGGTGAAGCTGGCAGAGCAGGGCACGGGTATTCTTCTGATCGAGCAGTTCACGCATATTGCGCTGAAGCTGGCCGGGGCGGCCAATGTCATGTCGCGCGGCAGGCTGACATTCTCCGGCGCTCCGGGCCGGCTGATCGACGAGCCGGATATTCTTCATCGCGCCTATCTTGCGCAATAGGGGGCCAAGATGGGAAACGCAATTGCGATCGCCGATGGCGCGGATTTCCCCGGTTTGGCCCGGCAGCTCTTCGGCGCCGTGCGGCTCGATTTTTCCGCTCAGCCGGGTGAAAACAGGCATCTGGCGTCGGTCATGCTCGGTGATTGCCGGATTTCGGAGCTGGAGGCCGGCGCCCATACCGTGCACGGCGAGCGGGTGGCGCGGGCCAGTCACGATCCCGATGCGCTGAAGCTGTTGATCCAGACGGAAGGACGCTCTCAAATTTCGCAAGGCGGGCGCACCGTCGATTTCGGCGGCGGCATGCCCGTCGTCTATGATCCGACGAAGCCCTATGTTCTGGTCAACCGAACGCGGGTGCGGCTGGTGATGCTGCAGGTGCCGCGCAATATGTTTTCCGGTGCCGTGCGGGACGCGCTTGTATCGCCGTTCCTGCCACAAAGGGCGCTTGCCGGGCTTTGCCATGTGCTGCTTTCGACGACGGAAACGACGCTACGCGAGGCTGGCAGCCTGGATGAGACGAGCCGGGTACGGCTTGGCCGGACGCTGGTGGACATGGTGCGTCCGCTCATCGAGCCGGATATCATCGCTGACAGCTTCTCGAAACCGAACTCGCTGGAAATATTGCTGGCAAGAGCCAAGGCGTTCATCGAGGCGCATCTGGAGGACCCGGATCTGCCGGTGGAGCGCATTGCCGTGCGGATGGGCTGTTCGCCGCGCTACGTCTTTCGCGCTTTCGAGGCCGAGGGGACGACACCCTCGCAGTTCATCTGGAATGCACGGTTGGCGCGGGCGCAGGCGGACCTTGGGTCGACGGCCTGCGCCGGCCGGACGATCAGCGACATCGCCTTCTCGCTCGGCTTTTCCTCGAGCGCGCATTTCTCGCGTCTGTTCCGCGAGCGTTTCGGCCTATCGCCGCGCGACTTCCGCCGCGCGAAAATTCCGTCCCTCAGGCCATAGCCTCTGCAACCCGCAATGTGTCGGTAAACTGCTCGAAACGCCGGATCTTGCCCCCGGATGCGCCCCAGACATGCACGACACGGACGTTCATTGCCTTGCCCGTGGCCTTGTGGGTCGCCGTGTAGTTGCCGATCGCGACTGCTTCATCGCCAGCGTCAAGCAGGCGCTCGAGCGTGAAAGCGTAATCGTCGAACTGACTGCCAAGAGGTTTGAAGACGCCTTCGACGATGGCATCCGGGCCGACATAGGTGCCTGCGCAGGGAAAGCCGTCCATCTCCGTCCACCGGCAGTCCGGTGCGATATCGGCCAGCATGCCGATAAGGTCCTTGCGGTCATTGGCAGCATAGTGGTCGCGAACGAGTTCGTATGTGCTGCGCATCAGACTGGCTCCTGGCCGGGCAGGTAGTAGGTCATCGACACCTTGCGGATGAAGGCGCCGGCCGGATTGTTCTGGATCGAACCGTTGCCGGCAATCCCGAGGAACTTGCCGGTCGAGCGCATATCATTGAGATTGTAGAAGAAGGTGGAAGCCACCGGGATCTTGAACTCGCGGAACGTGAAGACGTACTGCTCCTCGTCGAATTTGTATGTCGTGGCGAGATCGACGTCGCCGTGGCCGCGCTGCACACCCACCAGGCACTGCCATGCATAGCGTTCGGAGGAGAGATAGGTGTGCTCGTAGGTATGGTTGGGGCTGTAGGTGAAGTGTGCCCTCAGCCCGATCAGGTCGCGGGTCTTCTCCGGCTTGAAGCCTGTCGCGTCGCCTGACGTGCCGGGGCGGAAGATCTGGGTCACCTGCGGCTCGCCGATCGCCTGCTCCTTTTCCCGGACGATCGAGTAGATCGAGAGCGCGCGGCCGGTGCCGATATTGAGGATGAGTGTCTCGGATTCCTTCGGGCGCGAGGCAAAGACGATCTCGACGAAATATGTCGAGGGCGCGACTTCGATCACTTCGGATTTGTCGATGCCGCTGCCTGCACCGTCCGACCATTCGACCTTACCGGATGAGAAGGCGAGATCGAGTTTGCGGCCATCCTCGAAGGTCACGCGGTGCGACGTGCCGTCGAGCGCGGCCGTCGGCGGCAGCCGGTTTGTGTCGATCCCGTAGGCGAACTGATCATAGGTCTTCCAGTCCTTGGGGGTCTGCTGGTTCATGTGTTCCTCCTCGTTCCTAATCGACCATGGCAAGTGTGGGCAGGTCGACGGTGCTCGCGCCGCCATCGACGGTCAGGATCGCGCCGTTGATCATCCGTGCCTCGGACGAGGCGAGAAAACAGACGGCATTGGCGACGTCTTGAGGGGTGGCGGGCATGCCGAGCGGCACGTCCTTCGTCACCAGCCGATAGGCCTCCTCGATCGAGCCCAGGCTGTGCTTTTCCATCACGAACTGCATTTCTTCGTCGGCCATCGGTGTCGTCACCCAGCCGGGGCAAACGGTGTTGGTCCGGACCCCCTTGCGGCCGTAGTCGCGGGCAAGCGATTTTGCGAACCCGATGCAGGCGTGTTTCATGGTGACGTAGCCAGCCGCATCGGGCCCGGCAAACAGCCCGGCGATCGAGGCGAGCACGACGATGTTTCCCCTGCGTGCAATCAGCTGCGGCAGGCACTCGCGCGCGCTGACGAAGGCAGTGTTGAGATTGAGCCGTGTGGCAAGCGCCCAGGTCTCGTCCGACATTTCGGTTGTCGGCCCCATGCCATGGCCACCCGCATTGGCGATCAGGATATCGATGCCGCCGAATTTCCCGGTGATCGTGGAGACGGCCTCTTTCATCGACGGGGTGTCGGCCGCGTCGGCCTGGACGACGAGGGCGCCGATCTCGCCGGCGATCGCCTGCAGCGGTTCCCGGCGCCGGCCGATCAGCGCCACCTTGCCGCCCTCGCTGGCGATCCTGCGCGCCACCGCGGCGCCGATGCCCGTACCGCCGCCGGTAATCACCGCGGTCTTGCCGTGAAATTTCATGGAACTCCTCCTTGCGTGATATGCAATCTAGCGAAGTACCCGCGCACCGGCTTTCCCCGGCACGAACCTGAATTTGTCCGGGAGTGAAAAATCCGCGCAACGGGAATGCGGCGCCGGCCCGGCTCAAGCCGCCGTCTGACCGGCGTCGCCGAGATAGAGGCGATGCAGATGGGCCGGATCACGGGCGAGGGCCTCGCATCCGCCATCATAGACCATCTGTCCACGCCGCAGCACATAGGCACGGTTACCGATGGCGAGCGCGAGCGACGCAAACTGCTCGACCAAAAGGACGGCCATACCCTTGTCGGCGAGCCTTCGGACTGCCGTCATCAGGCGGCCGACCACGACCGGCGCCAAACCCGACGACATTTCGTCGATCATGATCACCTTCGGCCGGTTGACGATCGATCGGGCGATCACCAGCATCTGCTGCTCGCCGCCCGACAGCATGCCGGCCCTGATATCGCGGCGCTGCAGCAATTCCGGGAAGAGATCGTAGGCCTCCTGCAGGCCGGCAGCGGGATGAAGCGCGACCTTGAGATTCTCCTCGGTCGTCATCTGCGAAAAGACCGTGCGCCCCTGTTCGACATGGCTGAGCCCGGCGCGTGCCCGGATGCCGGGCCGGAGCCTTGCAAGAGCGATGCCATCGAGATCGACCGAACCAGCCGCGACAGGAATGATGCCGGAAAGGCTTTCGAGCAGGGTGGTCTTGCCAGCGCCGTTCGAGCCGAGCAGCACGCTGACCTCGCCGCTTTTGACTTCGAGATCGACCCCGCGCACGACGGAGATCCCGGCGCGGTTGACGACGAGGCCGTTGACTAAGAGCGCGGTCATTCTGCAGCCTCCTCCAGTTCGATGCCCATATAGGCTTTCTGCACGATCGGCATGGCGAGCACGGCCTTAGGCGCGCCGCTGGCGATGACGCGCCCGAAATCGAACACGGTGATCTCGGTGCAGGCCCGCCGTACCAGGTCCATGTCGTGTTCGATCAACAGCACCGCCGAGCCGAATTTCTCCGGGATGGCGGCGATCCGCTCGCCAAGCTTGAGCGCCTCGTCATAGGACTGGCCGGCCGCGGGCTCGTCGAGCAGGATGACAGGCGGGCGGGCGGCAACGACGCCCGCGACGTCGAGCAGGCGCCGTGTGCCGGCATCGACCGATGCGATCGGGGTTTTCGCCGGCGGGCAATCGAACCATTGCAGGATTGCGGCGAGTTCCGCATCGCCGATCGGCCCGGCGGCCAGGCGGACATATTCGCCGACGCGGAGTTCGGGCGCGATGCGGGTCGTCTGCCAGGTGCGGCGGATCCCGGCGCGTGCGCGCATCGCCGCCGAGGCGCCTTCGAGCGGTTTTCCGTCGAGCTTCACCGAGCCTTCGTAATGGGCGAGGAAGCCGGCGATGGCATCGACCATGGTCGATTTTCCGGCACCGTTCGGTCCGACAAGGCCGACGACGGTCTTGGCGGGAACCTTGAGATTGACCTTGTCGAGCGCCACGACCGCGCCATAGCGGACGGTCAGGTCCGTAACCTCGAGCGCCAATCCGTCTTCATGTGCGACCGCTGCCGGCAGTTGGCCGGACAGATCCGCGGTTGCGGCCGCTACGCGTCCTGGAAGCCACTTGCGCCCGAGCCGCGCCCAGGTCTCGCTGATCGTCTCCCCGGTCGAGAGTGCCTGCACAGCACCCAGCGCGAAGAAGACATTGCCGACATCCTGCGGCAGGTTCAACCGCCTGAGGAGTTCCGGAAACAGCGTGATCAGGATGCCGCCGATGATCGCGCCGAGCGTGAAATGCGCGCCGACCATGGTCGATACCGCAAACAGCGCCAGCGACTGCATCATGTTGAAATTCTCGGCCACCAGCGTACCGAGATAGCCGGCAAGCAAGCCTCCCGAAATGCCTGAGATGAAGGCGCTGATTGCAAAGGCGCTGAGCTTTGCGCTTGGAATGCTGACGCCATGGGCCGCCGCGGCCCGCTCGGAATGCCGCACGGCGAGCCAGGATGCGCCAAGTCTCGAGCGGCTGACGAACTCCAGCACCACGGCGATGACGCCGTAAAACCCGAGGATGAAGACGAAGTAGCCACGGTCGCTGTCGAAGAATTCGGGGCGAACGACCTGGGTGAAGGTGGTCTGGCCGGGAAATGTGATCGTTGCCAGCACGGTGTCGAAGGCTGCGGCAAAGCCGAGGGTGACGATGGCGAGGTTGATGCCGCGCAGGCGCAGCGCGGGAAGGCCGATCGCCACGCCGACCGGTACGGCGGCAAGCCCGCCGATCAGGACCCAGACGGTCAGTCCGCCGGGTGCTTGGATGAGGTTGAGATAGCCTGTGACCCAGGCCCCGACGCCGGCAAAGGACATCTGGCACAGCGAGATCATGCCGGTGCGGCCGGTCACCAGCCCGAGACTCTGCAACGCGATCCCGACGATGAAGACGGCGGTGATCAGGAACACCCAGTATTTGGGCAGCAGGATCAGGACGAGGGCGCCGAGGACGGCGAGAGACAGCGCGGTTGTCGCGGCGGCGCGAATGCTAGCGTGCTTCATCCCAGCGGGCTCCTCTTTGCGACCAGAGAAGGACGGCAAGAATGACAAGGAAGGGAACGGTCGAGCGATACTGGCTGAACGCATCGAGGCCGCTTGCGAGGCCCTCGATGACACCGATCATGACGCCGCCGAGAAGGGCTGCACGGAAGCTGACGAAGGCGCCGATCAGCGCTGCCGCCAGGGCCGGAACCACCAGCAGGCTGAGCGACATGAAATCCGGCGAGCGCAGCGGGGCGATGATCATCAGCGCGAAGGATGTAACCGCGCCCATCAGCGCCCAGACGCCGAGTGCAAGTAGCCGCACGCGAATGCCGATCAGTTCGGCGGCCATCGGGCGTTGCGATAGCGCGCGAAGCTCAAGGCCGGTGCGGGTGCGGGCGAGGAACTGCTCGGTGGCAACCGTGAAGACGACGGAGATCAACAGCGTGACGACCGCCGCCCAGGTGACCTCGACGCCGGCAAGGCGAAAGGCTGAACCCGGTATCAGCTCCGGAAAGAAATGGGGATGCTGACCGCCCGTCAGCCGAAGGCCGACTGCGATGATGCCGACAAGCAGGGCGGCGGTGACGGCTGCCTTTGTCGAAGCATTGGAATTGGCAAACCACGTGGTCATGACGAGGCCTACAAGCACTGCCGCAAACGCGCCCGCGGCAATGCCGAGCAGGGCTGCGGGCATGAGCGGCATGCCCAGCTCGTAGAGCGCGACCATTGCGAAGGTGCCTGAGGCACCGATCGCGGCGCCGGTAAAATTGACCACCGCCACGAGCCGGTAGGTGAAGATCGCGCAGACCCCGAGGATGGCATAGGCGCCTCCGGCGGATAATCCGGCGACTGCGGATGTGAAGAGAGAGTTCATTCCGGAGCTCCGGTTATGGCGTCATTGGCGGCGCAGCCGGTCCCCTTCAAAAAAGGGGACCTTGCGCAGTGTCGGGAAACATCTTTCGATGCCGCCTCACTCAGTCTTGGGCAGGGTAAACCATTCTGGCGACTTCACCGTCCACTTGCCGTCCACGAGCTGCATGATCTTGGAGGCCTGCATGGGCGAGTGGCTGCCGGCATCGCCGAAGACATACGGGCTTCCGGCGATCGGGTATTTCAGTTCCTTGCCTTGCTTGAGGGCGGCAGTCACGGATTCGCGGGTGACTTCGCCGTCGATCCCCGAGATGGTGTCGATCAGCACCTTGGCGGCCATGTAACCGCCCTGGGAAAATGCCGTTTTCGGAAGGCCCGCCGTTTCCATCGACTTGGTCCAGTCCGTATTGGCCTCGCTGGCTTCCGTGTAAGGCTCCCACTCGGTGCCGACATAGATCGGCTGCCGGCTGCCGGCGAGCGCCTTGGCAACGCCTTCGGTATAGCCGGGAGCAAGGAATATCCAGTTGATGCCGGAGATCTTCTGCGCTTCCGCAGTCTTGACCCACTGCACCACACCGGGTTCGACCTGGTTTGTCAGCACCGCATCACAGCCTGCGTCGCGCGCCTTGATCACATAAGGCGTCAGGTCGCCTTGCAAGGGAAGCGTCATGTCGACGAGGGCGATCGTCTTGCCGCTCATCTTTTCCCAGCGGGCGACAGCACCGGCATAGGCTTCCTGCGTGCCGCCGATAATGGCGAAGAAGGCGCAGGCTTTCTGGGAATTCAAGGTCTTCGACGCATAGTCCAGCATGACGGTGGTCAGCGTATACGGTCCGACATTGACCGGGGAGACGCTCGGCGCATTGAAGCAAAGCGGATCGACGCCAACGCCCTGGACCGAAAGAAGATCGTTCTTCTTGTAGGTGCCGGCGTTGACAGCGCAATCGAGCAGGCTGGCGCCACCGCCGAGAACCACGACCTCCTTATTGTCGATCAGGTCACGCGCGGACTGGGCTGCGACCTGCGGGTCGGCCTTGTCGTCGGCCATCGTGTATTCGATCTTGCAACCATTGATGCCGCCGGCCGCATTGAGCTGTTCGAAGACGGCTGCTGCTGCCTTTGGGGCGTCGGAAAAATCCACAATGCCGGTGATCGTCGAGACGCTACCAATTTGGATCGGCCCGTTCTCGCAGGCCGGTGCGGCAAGTGCCGCAGTGCCCGACAGAACGAGGCCGAGTATGGCCGCACTGAGCACCGGGATGATGGTTCTGATTGTCATGTCGTTCCCTTTCTTGTTTTTGAAGCACGGCGGTTTCCTCTCCGCCGGAAAACTATCGCTGGAAGACGGCTCTCCCCTCGAAGTAGGTCGTCAGCACCCTGGTGGCGGCGATCCGGTTGGCGGGTATGTCAAACACATTCTGGTCGAGCACGATGACATCGGCTGACTTGCCTGGCTGGAGCGAGCCGGTCTCGCCGCCGATGCCCATCGCGATTGCGGCGTTAAGCGTGTAGATTTCGATTGCCGAGGCGAGATCGATCGCCTGTTCGGGCCAGAGCGAGACGCCGGGGAAGGCGCCTGACGGATTCTGCCGTGTCACCATGCCCTCGATGCCGTGCCACGGATCGGGCACGGGGATGACCGGCCAGTCGGAGCCGCCGGCAAGCAGGGCGCCCGAATTCTTGAGGTCGGCGATCGGCCAGAAATGCGTGGCGCGCGCCTCGCCCATCACCGCCTTGTGGCCCTCAAGGAAGGTGGTCGGATACCAGATCATCGGGCAGAGGTCGGCGACCACGCCCAGTTCGGCAAAGCGCTTGATGTCATCGGCGCGGATGTAGCTCGCATGCGCAATGTGATGCAGAACCTTTGCCGGGCCGTTGAAATGCCGCACCGCTTCGACCGCATCCAGCATCTCGGTCACCGCATAGTCGCCGGTGCAGTGGATCTTCAGCCCCATGCCGAGCTTTTCGGACTTGTCGATGTGCCTGACAAGATCGGGATAGGTGACGAGCACGTCGCCGCGATGGCCGTGCGGATGAGCCGGATCCTGGACGTAGGCGTCGTGGAAGGCTGCCGTCTGCGCCCCTGGCACGCCATCGAGGAAAATCTTGGTAAAGTTCGGCCTGACGTGGCTGGTGCGATATTGATCGCGAAGCGCGAGCAGTTCGTCGCCGGAAAGGCCGAACATGAAGCTCGGTTCGATCAGCGGCAGCGAGGTCACGGCCCATGCCGTCAGCTTGTCCTTGCGGTCGAGACTGGCAAGCGCGGTGAGGATCGGCAGCACCGTGGCGGCGTCCTGGAAGGCGGTGACGCCATAGGAATTGACAATCTCCACGGCGCGCGCCACGGCGATCTCGCCCATCGCTTCAGTGAAATGGGCGGCCGCCACGCGCTCGACGATGCCGGCCGCAGATTCGATCAAGAGGCCGGTCAGGCGGCCGGTCTTCGGATCGCGGCCGAACGCGCCGGCAGGCGGATCGGGCTGGTTGGCCGATATGCCGGAGAGGCGCAGCGCCTCGCTGTTGACCCAGCGATTGTGCACGGTCTCGTCGCGCAGCAATACGGGACGGCCGAGGCTGGCGGCGTCGAGCCTGGCCAGAGCGGTCTCGGTGTTCAGGGTTGCCATCATGTCGGCACCCCACTGGTTGGCGACGATCCACTGACCGGGTGCTGCCTTTTCCGCCTGGCCGCGCACATGGGCGCAGATGTCATCGACGGTGGCTCCGGCGATCAACTGCGTCTCGAAGAGATCGGCCTGTCCGCCCATCATGATGTGGTTGTGGACATCGACGAAGCCGGGCATTGCCATGCGGCCCTGGAGGTCGACGGTCGTGGTGCCGGACCCTGAAAAGCCAGCGATCTCCGCATCGCTGCCCACCGCGACGATCCGGCCGCCTGCGACCGCTATGGCCTCGGCCCAGGGCTTTTCAGGATCTACCGTATAGATCCGCCCATTGGTGAGAATGAGATCGGCGCGACCGGCACCATGCGACATGCCTGCTCCCTTCGACACTGGTTCAATAAATGAACTGCATATTCAATAGTTAGAATGACGCGGGTTGGGAGGCGTGTCAATATAGTTCACACGTTAAATATATCGGATACAGCGCCGCGCGTCATACCTGACGCACAAAGGTCGCGGTAGCACTTTAAATTTGCTGCATAATTTTTCCCTAAATCGATTCCGATCTAAAAAATATGCGGTAGCGAAGAAAGTGCGGGGCCTATTGTCCGGCAAGATGCCGGGCCCGCCATTCGCTGGGTGGCAACCCGGCCCGGCTCTTGAAGAACCGCGAGAAGTAGGCAGCGTCGCGCAGGCCGATCTCGAAGGCGATGTCTTCGAGCGGACGAACGGTGAAAAGCAGCAGGCGCTTGGCCTCGAGCAGCCGCCGTTCGTTGAGGAATTCCTTGACCTGAAGCCCGAATGCCGACTGGCAGGCCTTGGCAAGCAGGTGCGGCGTGGTGTTGAGCGCCGCCACGTAACGCTCCACGGGCCAGTTGTTGCGAAAATTGAGATCGACGAGGCGCCGGAACTCCGAGGCGAGGATGGCATGCACAGTCCTGGCGTCAGATGGTGCCTGGATATCGAACCTGCCGATCTCGGTCAGGGCCGCGGCCGCAAGGCTTGCGAGCGCCTTCTCCATCCCCGGCCGGCCGTCGCGATACTCCTCCATGATCATGTCCATCAGCGATGCAAGCCTGATCCAGCCGGCGGCATCGTCCTTGCCTGATATCATCAGCGGTGAGTCCAGCGGCAGGATCGTGCGCTCGCGCAGCGGTACCAGGGCGCTGTCGGCGATCGAGACGACAATGGCATCCGTTTCGCTCGGCTCGACCGTGAATCCATGGATCACGCCGCTTGGCACGAAGCTCACCGCTGGCGCCAAAAAATCCAACCGCTCTTCCTCGATGAAATAGGTGCCATGTCCCTTCGTCCAGAAGGTGATCTGCGCCATGCGACTGTGCTGATGCGCCTCGACATGGCCAAGGTGCATGTTTTTCCGGGCCATGACGGTCTCGACATGCATGAAGCCGACTTCCAGTGGCCGGTCTGGCTCGCCATATACGAAGAAGCTTGGGATCGAACTTGTCATGGTGTCTACCTGAAAAAGTACAAGCGATTTTGTCATTCTGTGCATGGAGGGGGAGGTGTGCAAGCCCTAATGTCGGGCAAAATCGGAGGAGGATTTCCATGAATTTGCAAGATCATCGCCAGTTCGCACTCGCTGAGGACTATCGCGCCGACAAGACACGGCCTTTTACGGGCGCCGAATATCTCGCCTCGCTGCGCGACGGCCGCGAGGTTTACGTCAATGGCGAGCGTGTGGCCGACGTTACCACCCATCCCTCGATGCGCAATTCCGCCCGCTCGCTTGCCCGGATGTATGACGCACTGCATGCGGAAAAGACCCGCGAACGCCTGACATCGCCGACGGATACCGGCAATGGCGGCTACACCCACAAATATTTCCGCGTGGCGAAATCGTCCGCCGAACTGGTGGCCCAGCAGGGCGCCATCGCCGATTGGGCCCGCATGTCCTATGGCTGGATGGGCCGCACCGCCGACTACAAGGCGGCACTGATGAACACGCTCGGCGCCAATGCCGACTGGTACGGTCCCTTCAAGGACAATGCGCTTGCCTGGCATAAGCGGGCGCAGGAATCCGTGCTGTTCATGAACCATGCGATCGTCAATCCGCCGATCGATCGTCACAAGTCGGCCGACGCGGTGAAGGACGTCTTCGTCCACATCACCAAAGAGACGGATGCCGGCATTTATGTATCCGGCGCCAAGGTGGTGGCGACATCATCGGCGCTGACGCATTACAATTTTCTCGCCCAGAGTTCGGCCACGGTGACCGAAGACCCGTCGCTGTCGGTGATGTTCATCGTTCCGATGAATGCGCCCGGCATCAAGATGTTCTGCCGCGTCTCCTACGAGCAGACGGCCAACACGGTCGGCACGCCTTTCGACTATCCGCTGTCCTCGCGTTTCGACGAGAATGACGCGATCCTGGTGCTCGACAATGTGTTCATCCCCTGGGAAGACGTGCTGGTGCTGCGGGATGCGGTCAAGATCCTGTCTTTCCATCCGGCGTCCGGCTTCATGCATGGCTATTGCTTCCAGGGCTGCACGCGCTTCGCCGTCAAGCTCGATTTCCTTGCGGGCCTGCTGGCGAAGGCGTTGCGGGCGACGGGCGGCGATGCCTTTCGCGGAAACCAGGCGGCACTCGGCGAAGTGATTGCGCTGCGTCACATGTTCTGGACCTTCTCGAACGCCATGGCCTACAATCCTCAGCCATGGGCAAACGGGGCCGTGCTGCCGAACATGGAGGCGGCACTTTCCTACCGGACCTTCATGTCGGAAGCCTATCCGCGTGTCATCGACACGGTGCGGCGGGTCATCGCGTCCGGCCTCATCTACCTGCCGTCCTCGGCCAGGGACTTCAACAATCCTCAGATCGACCGCTACCTTGCGCAATATGTGCGCGGCTCGAACGATATGGGCCATATCGAGCGGATCAAGATCATGAAGCTGCTGTGGGATGCGACCGGCACCGAATTCGGCGGCCGCCATGCGCTCTACGAGCTGAATTACGCCGGCGCGCCGGAGGAAGTTCGCCTGCAGGTGCTCAAGGGTGCCGAACGCGGCGGGCGCCTGCGCGAGATGGAAGCGCTGGTCGATACCTGCATGAACGATTACGACGAAAATGGCTGGACGGGCGACACCTGGCTGCCGCCGCTCAATCGGGCTTGAGGAGAATGGCCATGGAGGAGGCAATCTCGAAAACCGGGTTCCGCGATGCGATGGCGCGCGTCTGCGCGCCGGTCAATGTGATCACCACCAATGGCGAGGCCGGCCGTGGCGGGTTTACCGCCACCGCGATGTGCAGCGTCACCGACGAGCCGCCGACGCTGCTCGTCTGCATGAACGGCAAGTCGGCGCAATGCGGGCTTTTCCTGGAGAACCGCCGTTTCTGCGTCAACGTGCTCGCCGACGACCATCAGGAACTGGCCGGTTATTTTGCCGGCCGCCAGGCCGACATGGCGGCGCGCTATGCTGCCGCCCAATGGATCGACATGCCGTCCGGCAGTCAGGCGCTTGCGGACGCCATGGTCTCCTTCGATTGCCGCCTCACGGAAGCGCGGCTGGTCGGCACGCATCATATCTTCATCGGCCAGGTCATCGGCATCCGTTCGCGCGACGACGGCAATGCGCTGCTGTACTTCGATCGCAGCTATGTGAACGTGCCGACGCAGGCCGGGAGCTTCGGGGGGTAATCAAGAGCGAGTAACGAGTAGTTCGATAGCGAATAGTTGACTGGCTCCACGGCCGCGGCAACTATTCGCTATTCGCTATTCGCTATTCGCTATTCGCTCACAACTGTATCCACGCGGTCTTGAGGTCCACATACTTTTCCAGCGCATGCAGCGACTTGTCGTGGCCGTTGCCGGATTGCCCGACGCCGCCGAGCGGCACGGTGTTGTCGGCGCCGCCATAGGTGTTGACATGGACGACGCCCGCCCTGATGCCGCGCACCATGCGGTGGGCCCGCGACAGGTTGGAGGTCCAGACGGCCGAGGCGAGGCCGTAGTCGGTGGCGTTGGCGATTTTCAGCGCCTCTGCTTCGGTGTCGAAAGGTATGATCGACAGGATCGGGCCGAAGACTTCTTCCCGCGCAAGCGTCATGTCGGGTGTCACGTCAAACACGGTCGGCTGCATGTAGAAACCGCCGGTTTCCGCAAAAATCCGCTTGCCGCCGGTGCGCAGTTCAGCCCCTTCCGACAAGGCCTGTTCGGCAAAGCCGATATCCTTGTTCAACTGGATCTCGCTGGAGATCGCGCCTGCCTCCGTGGAAACCAGGAGGGGATCGCCAAGCTTCATGGCTGCGGCAATGCTCGCCACCTTCTGGGAAAACGCCTCGTGGATCGAGCGCTCGACGAGCAATCGCGAGCCGGCCACGCAGACCTGCCCGGAATTGCGGAAGATGCCATAGGCCGAGACCTTGGCGGCCTGGTCGATATCCGGCGCATCGGCGAACACGACATTCGGCGATTTGCCGCCAAGTTCGAGATAGACGCGCTTGAGGTTGGAACGGGCGGAATATTCAAGCAGCCGTCGGCCGACTGGACCGGAACCGGTAAACGCCAGAACATCGATATCCATGTGCAGGCCGAGCGCTTGCCCGGACACCGCGCCGCGACCGGTAACGACGTTGAAGACGCCGTCCGGAAGCCCGGCCTCGGCGCAAAGGGCGGCAAGCCTGAGAAGCGAGAGCGAGGCGCCCTCGGCAGGTTTCAGCACCACGGAATTGCCCGCCGCAAGCGCCGGGGCGATCTTCCAGGCGCCGATCATCATGGGAAAGTTCCACGGCACGATGGCCGCGACCACGCCGACCGGTTCGCGATGAATGAGGCCGAGAATATTTCCGGCCGTCGGCGCGATCTCGCCATAGACCTTGTCTATCGCCTCGGCATAATAGCGGAACGTGCCAGCGGCGCTGCCGGGCTCCGCTTTCAATGCCATCGAGATTTCGGTGCCGTTGTCGCGCACGCCGAGTACGGCGAGTTCGAGCGCGTTTTCCTCGATCAGGTCGGCAATCCTGAGCAGAGTTTTCTTGCGCTCGGCCGGCGCTGCTTTCGACCAGCTTCCCTTTTCGAAGGCGGCGCGCGCAGCCTTGACGGCAAGGTCCACATCCTCAGTGCCGGCATCGGCAATCGTAGTCAAAAGGCTGCCATCGATCGGGGAAATCACGTCCATGGCCGCTCCGCTTGACGGCGCGCGCCATGCCCCGCCGATGAACAGCGACTGCGGCGCGATTGCCCGCGTGCGGAGTTGATCGATTTTGTCCTGCATCATTCCATCCTCAAACAAAAATGGCGGGCGAGGCGCCCGCCATTGTGGTCCAATACCGGTCAGGCTTGCTGGCCCGCGCCAAGCCGCGAGAAGCCCGCGGCGTCGGCTGACTTCAGCCGCGCGGCAAGCGCGAAGCCAATGATCGCTGCGATGACGACAAGCCCCGGGAGAAACACGGCGAGGAAGCCGCTCGCCCCGGCGATTGCGCCGAAATTGACCGCAATATAGATCACCAGCGCCAGAAGGATAAGGCCGGTGACGATGGGCAGCACCTTCGTCGCGAGGAGATTGCCCCCAAGGTTCGGGTTGCGAGTGAAGAAGGCGACGATGGCGAAGGCGGTGAACGCCATCAGAAGCATGATCGCAAGGGTCGCGACATTGGTGAGCCAGGAGAACAGCCCGAGGACCGGATCCTGCCCGGTGAAGGCGAAGAGGCCGACGACCAGTGCAGCGATCACCGTCTGGATGATCGAGCCCACATGCGGGCTCTGGAACACCGGGTGGGTGACACCCACCGACTTCGGCAACAGTCCCTCGCGACCCGCGACATACATGTAGCGTGCGACACCATTGTGGAAGGCCAGCACGCCTGCGAACAGGCTGGTGATGAACAGGACGCTCATGACGGTGCCGATGCCGTTGCCGACATAGCGCTCGCCGAGCCCGAACAGGAAGGTCGTCGGATCGGCAAGGGCCTGCAGCTCCGGAACCAGCTTGTCGACGCCGGCGCCATTGACCATCAACCACGAGGTCAGCGTGTAGAAGATGCCGATGAGCAGCACGGAAATATAGGTAGCGCGCGGAACTGTGCGCTGTGGTTCGCGCGCTTCCTCGCTGTAGATCGTCGTTGCCTCGAAGCCGATGAAGGCGGCAAAGCAAAACAGAATACCGATCGCCGGCGTTCCGCTCCAGAAGGCCGCCGGTGTGAAGGGCACGGCCGAGAGACCGCTGTCGCCGCCCTTCAAGAGGATCGCGGCATCGATGACCAGGACGACGAGGTATTCGAAAATGACGAGCACCGAGAGGACCTTGGCCGACAAATCGACGCGCCGGTAGCCGAAAACCGCGACGATCGCGATGCCGATATAGGTCCAGACCCACCAGGGCAGTTCTAGTCCGATGCCGGCGAAAAAGCCCGACGTAGCTGCGCCGAACAGGCCGAATACGCCGATCTGCATGGCGTTGTAGGCAAGGATGGCGACGAGCGCGGCAGCGCCGCCCATCATGCCGCCGAGGCTCTGCGCGGTATAGGCATAAAAGGCGCCGGCATTGCGGATGTGGCGCGCCATCGCGACATAACCGACGGAGAACAGCAGCAGAATAACGGTGACGAGCAGGAAGGCCAGCGGAATGCCTGCTCCATTTCCGAGCAGCATCGAAAGCGGTACGCCGCCCGCAACCGCGGTCAGCGGGGCTGCCGCGGAAACCACCAGAAAGGTGATCGCCGCCACGCCTAGACTGTTTTTGCGCAGCTGGTTTTGACCGCCGGCGGATGAATTGTGTGTCTCCATATCGCGTAAGCTCCCCTTGATGACTTGCGATTTTTCGTCTGCCGATCTCGCGGCATTCCCAGTTCGAACCCACCTTGAAGCAGCGCGTCTCTTGTTGATTTTGTGCTTGTAACGCCGCCACTCCGCATGGTTCATTATGTGAACCAGTGCTTCAAATATAGACTTGCAAATAGTTCTGGTTCCTGTCAAGTTAATTCGCATGTTAAGTATCTCGGCGTCCTGGGAGGCGCGCTTGACGGGTGGAAAACCACCGCTTCGGACACTGGAACGGTTGTCCGGACAAATGAGGAATCGAGAGAAATGGGAACGATCGGCAAAGCGTTGACACTGCTCGACACATTGTCCCTGATGGAGAAGGAGGCCGGTCTGACCGAGATCGCCGAGGCATGCGCGTTGGACAAGGCGACGACGCGGCGCTTCCTCGTGGAACTCGAGAAACACGGCTTCGTTGAGCAGCTTGCCGATACGCGGAAATACCGGATCGGTTCGGCGCCGGTGCGGCTTGGCCGCATTCGCGAGGCGCGCTATCCTTTTCTTCGCACAGCGGCTCCCTTCGTCAGGCAGCTGGCCGAGACAGTCGACGAGACGGTGCATCTCTCGGAATTCACCGGCGGATGCCTATCGACCGTGCATGTCGAGGACTCGACCAGGGCGCATCGCGTCTTCGTCGCGATTGGAATGCCGCTGCCGTTTCATGCGACCGCCTCGGGACTGGCCTTCATATCGGCGTCCCCTGAAGATGAGATCGAGGCTGCGCTCGCAGGCGCCTTGCCGGGATTTACCGGCTACACGATCAAAGATCCGGCCGCGTTCCGTCAGGCGATCGCCGAGACCCAGGCCAACGGCTATTCGGTCAACCGGCAGGGCATGGAGGCCGGCGTAATCAGCGCGTCTGCGGCGATCCGGGCGCCCGGCAGGCGGCCGGTCGGCTGCATTACCATCGCTGCACCGCTCGTGCGCACGGATGCGGAGACGATCCGCAAGCATGGCCTTGAAGCCGCAGCGGCGGCGAAACGGATTTCAGACGCATTCTTCGGCGCCGATCGCGGGCAAGGCAGCGCGCCGTCCATGAGGAGGAACATTGAATGAGCGGCAGCGCTCGCATTCCCAACATTCTGGTGATTGGCACCGGCGATACCAAGAGCGAGGAACTGCTGTTCATGGCTGAGGTCATCGGCAAGGCCGGCGGACTGCCTGTCATGGTTGATGTCAGCGTGCTTGGTGATCCACCCTACATGGCGGACTATTCGAGGCTGGATATTGCCGCCGCCGCCGGGACGACGATCGAGGCAATCATCGGCAGCGGTGACGAGAAAAGCGCCATGGCGCTGATGGCCAAGGGGACCGCGGCGCTTGTCGAAAGGCTTCATGCCGCCGGCGACGTCGATGGGCTGATCGTGCTGGGTGGGTCCATGGGGACCGATCTTGCGCTCGATGCCGCCGCGGCACTGCCGATCGGCGTGCCGAAGTTCATCATATCGACCATAGCCTATTCTCATCTTTTGCCGCCTGAGCGCATCGTTCCCGATCTGATGATGATCCTGTGGGCGGGTGGCCTGTACGGCCTCAATCCAATCTGCCGCGCGGTACTTTCGCAGGCTTGCGGCGCGGTGGTGGGCGCTGCGAAGGCAAGCATCAGGCCCAGCGGCGAGCGGCCGCTGATCGGCATGACCTCGCTCGGTTCGTCCTGCCTCAAATACATGAAGATCCTGAAGCCGGAACTCGAAAGACGCGGTTATGACGTCGCTGTGTTCCACGCTACTGGAATGGGTGGCCGCGCCTATGAGGCGATCGCTGGCCAAAAGGGCTTTGCGGCGGTGTTCGATCTCTGCATCCAGGAGGTAACGAACCATCACAACGGCACGGTCGTGACGTCGGGCCCGGACCGCATGGAGAATGCAGCGCTTGCCGGCATCCCGCAAATCGTGGCGCCGGGGGCCGTGGACATGGTCGATCTTCCGGCCTGGCAGGCGCTTCCCGCGCGCTTTGCCGGCCGGCCCTACCACGCCCATAACCGGCTGATCGGATCGGTCACCACCTCGCCTAGAGGGCGCCGGGAGATTGCGCGCGTGGTCGCGGCCAAGCTCGCATCGGTACGTTCCCCTGTCGCGCTCATCCTGCCGTCGCGGGGCATCCAGGAATGGGACCAAAAGGGCGAGCCGCTCCATGAGCCGGAAGCGCTGGAAGCCTTCCTTGACGAAATGCGAAATGCGGTTCCGGAAACGGTCGAATTCGAAGAGGTCGATGCGCATATCAACGCGCCGGAATTTTCCGCCAAGGCGCTTGAAATCTTCGACCGCTGGGTTGCCGAAGGCGTCGTCCCGAGGGGCAGGCCATGACTGTTGCAAACTCCGACAAAGCCCTCATTCTCGATTTCGGCGGCGTCGTCACCCGGACACTTTTCGAGACACATGACGAAACCGAACGCGCGCTCGGCCTGAGGAAGGGTACGCTGACATGGCGCGGCCCATTCGACGTGGCGTCCGACCCGCTCTGGGCTCAGATGCAGGCGCGCGAGATCACCGAGCGTGAGTACTGGCTGACGCGGACACGCGAAGTCGGCGCGCTCGTCGGCGAGACGTGGACGGATATGGAGACCTTCGTCCAGCGCGCCCGTGGTGCCGAGCCGGGCCTTATCCTCAGGCCGGAAGCGCGCGATGCGATTCTCAAGGCGAAGGCCGAAGGCATCCGGCTGGCCATCCTGTCCAACGAACTCGACCTTTTCTATGGCGCAGACTTGCGCAAGCGCTTCCCGCTGATCGGCCTTTTCGACGTGATCGTCGATGCGACCTATACGAAGATCCTCAAGCCCGATCCCCGGGCCTATGAGGCGGTGCTGACCGAACTCAGGCTCGAGCGGACGAATTGCGTCTTCGTCGACGACCAGAAGAAGAACATCGAAGGGGCGGCGGCCGTCGGCCTGCCGCATGTGCATTTCGACGTGACCCGCCCTGCCGAAGGCTATGCCAAAGCATTGCAAATGCTTGGAATTTGAAAGGACATATGATGCGCGAGACCAATTTCCTGATCGAGAACAATGCCCGCCATCTCTGGCATCCGATGGCGCATCCAGCCGAGATGCAGGCCAAGCCGCCCCGCATCATCACTGCCGGTGCAGGCGTGGAAGTGACCGATCTCAACGGCAAGACGGTTCTGGATGCGGTCGGCGGCCTGTGGAATGTCAACCTGGGCTATTCCTGCGAACCGGTGAAACAGGCGATCCGCGACCAGCTCGACGCGTTGCCCTATTATTCGACCTTCCGCGGCACAACCAATTCGCCGCTGATCGAACTGTCCTACGAGCTTGCCGAATGGTTCAGGGAGGACGGCCTGACGCGCTCCTTCTTCACCTCGGGCGGTTCGGATTCCGTCGAGACGGCGCTCAGGCTCGCCCGCCAGTTCCACAAGATCAACGGGCAGCCGGAGCGGACCAAGTTCGTGGCGTTGAAGAAGGGCTATCACGGCACCCATTTCGGCGGCGCCTCGGTCAACGGCAATTCCAACTTCCGCCGCAACTACGAGCCGCTGCTGCCGGGTGTGTTCCATCTTGCCGCGCCCTATCCCTATCGCAATCCGTTCAACACGCCGGACCCGGCCGAAATCGCGCGCGCCATCGCCAACCAGTTCGAGGACGAGATCGCCTTCCAGGGCGCCGACACGATCGCGGCCTTCATCATGGAACCGGTCCTCGGCGCCGGCGGCGTCATCGTCCCGCATGAGACGTTCATGCCGCTGATGCGCGAAATCTGCGATCGTCACGGCATTCTCCTCATCGCCGACGAGGTCATCACCGCGTTCGGGCGCACCGGTGCCTGGACCGGTTCGCGTGGCTGGGGCGTCAAGCCGGACCTGCTGACCGCCGCCAAGGCAATTACCAACGGCTATTTCCCGTTCGGCGTGGTGATGATCTCGGAAAAGGTTGCCACGGCGTTCGAGACCAACAAGGACAGCTTCGGCTCGATCGGCCATGGTTATACCTATTCCGGTCATCCCGTGGGTGCCGCGGCAGCCCTTGCGACACTCAGGGAAACCGCCCGGATCGACACCGCGTCAAACGCCGTCGCCCGCGGGGCCGAGCTGATGAAGGGGCTCGAAGGGCTGAAGGCAGAGCACGCGCTCGTCGGCGACGTGCGCGGGCTTGGCCTTATGGCCGCACTCGAACTGGTCTCAGACCGGGCGAAGAAGACCAGTGCTGCGAAGGACGTCGTGCAGAAGGTCTATGATGCGGCCTACGAGGCGGGTGTCATGGTCCGCACCTCAGGCGCCAACGTCATCATCTCGCCGCCGCTCGTCATCACATCAGGCGATGTCGGGCGGATCATTGCTGCGCTCGATGCAGGCCTATCGGCTGCGGAAGGACAATGAGATGGCCGGCAATGACGCACTTCTTGCACGGCGCGAAAGTCTGCTTGGCCGGAACATGTCGACCTTCTACCAGGACCCCGTCCATCTCGTGAAGGGTGAGGGCGTCTGGCTCTTCGACGCGGACGGGCGGAAATATCTCGACTGCTACAACAACGTCCCGCATGTCGGGCATTGCCATCCGCGGGTCGTGGAGGCGATCTGCCGCCAGGCCTCGACACTCAACACCCATACCCGCTATCTCCATGAAGGCATTCTCGATTATGTCGAGCGGCTGACGGCGACGTTCGACAAGAGCCTCGATACGGCGATCCTGACCTGCACCGGCAGCGAGGCCAATGACATCGCGCTGCGCATGGCACAGGCCGTGACGGGCAAGACCGGCGTCATTGCCACGAACCACACCTATCACGGCAACACGGCGGCAGTGTCGCAGCTTTCCACCCGGATGCCACCGGTCGGCGGTTACGGCGGGCATGTGCGCCATGTGCCGGCGCCGGATGGTTACCGTCCGCTCGCAGGCGAGCCCGGTCAGGCTTTCACCGATGCCTGGGCGGCGGAAGTCGAAAGCGCGATCGCCTCGTTGAACGAAACGCCGCACGGGTTTTCAGCGCTGATCATCGATCCGTACTTTGCCAATGAGGGTTTCCCGGAACTGCCGGATGGCTTTCTCAAGAAGGCGGCCGGTATCGTCAGGCAGGCCGGCGGGCTGTTGATTGCGGATGAGGTTCAGCCGGGCTTTGGCCGTACCGGCACGCATATGTGGGGCCATCAGCGCGCAGGCATCGTGCCTGACATCGTGACGCTCGGAAAGCCGATGGGCAATGGACACCCGATCGGCGGCGTGGTTGCGAACGCGCAAACACTGAACGCCTTCCGCAAGGCCTTCCGCTATTTCAATACGTTCGGCGGCAACCCGGTCTCCTGCGCCGCGGCGATGGCGGT
Organism: Pararhizobium sp. P1_E7; assembly: GCF_056405855.1. Lineage (NCBI taxonomy): Bacteria > Pseudomonadati > Pseudomonadota > Alphaproteobacteria > Hyphomicrobiales > Rhizobiaceae > Pararhizobium > Pararhizobium sp. P1_E7. Next base: position 57,021 of record NZ_JBFUBH010000001.1, read on the forward strand.
ACTCGACGTGCTCGACGACGAGCAGCTGATCGAAAACGCCCGCGTCGTGGGCGGCCACGCCATCGCCGGCCTGGCGAAGCTTGCCGAAAAGCATTCGATCATCGGCAATGTGCGCGGCAGCGGCCTGTTCTTCGGCGCCGAACTGGTTCTGGACAGGGCGGAAAAAACGCCGGCCACCGACATCGCCACGCGCGTCATCAACCAGATGCGCGAACGCGGCGTGTTGATGGGCAAGCTCGGCATCCATCAGAACGCCACCAAGATCCGGCCGCCGATGCCGTTCAGCCGGCAGGACGCCGATTTCATGCTGTCGGTCCTCGACGACGTGCTTTCGGGGCTCTGAGCCATGACCGTTATGATCGATGAATTGAAGCGCATGGCGCGGCGGGCGCTCGCGCGGTGGGCCCTGCCGGATCAACAGCCGGAGCTCCTGAAATACCGCGAGAACGCGGTGTTCAGAGTCAGGCTTGCCAATGGCGGCCAAGCGGCGCTCAGGCTGCACCGGCCGGGCTATCATTCGCAGGCATCGCTTCGTTCGGAACTTTTGTGGATGGATGACCTGCGCCGCCGTGGACTTCGCGTGCCGCAGCCGCTGCCTGCCACCGATGGCTCGCTGCTGGTTGCCATCGAGGGCAGGCAACCGCAGTTCGCCGATCTGATCGGCTGGGTCGCAGGCAGGCAGATCGGCGAGACCGGGAAACTGCTGGAACACTCGCCTGGCGAACTCGCCGTCATCTACCGGGCGCTGGGCGAGGCGATGGCGGATGTTCACAGCGCGGCGGATCGCTGGACCAAACCGGCGGATTTCCATCGCGCTGCCTGGGATGCCGAAGGGTTGTTGGGCGATGCCCCGCTCTGGGGCCGGTTCTGGGATTGCGCCTTGATGTCCGAAAACGACCGCCTGTTCCTGGGCGATCTGCGCCTGCGTCTTCGCAAGCGGCTTCTGGCCGTCGCAGCCGGCCTCGATTTCGGCCTGATCCATGCCGACCTCGTGCGCGAAAACGTGCTGGTCGATGGCGACAGCGTGGCGCTGATCGATTTCGACGATTGCGGTTATGGCTGGCGGCTCTTCGACATTGCCACGACATTGCTGCGCAACCGGCAGGAAGAGCACTACGCGCTGATCAAGTCTTCGCTTCTGGAAGGCTACCGGTCCCGGCGAAAGCTCGAGGCGGCGGCACTCGCGCATCTGCCGCTGTTCCTGCTCCTTCGCAGCCTCACCTATATCGGCTGGGCAGGGGAGCGGCCCGAACTGCCCGATGCCGCCGCTCGCATGGCGCGCTATGTCAAGGATGCCCGGCAGTTAGCGGACGCGCTCGATGAAAAGCCATAGCGCCTATTTTACTTCGTTGAAGGTCGCCACTTCGTCGAGCATGTCGAGCAGATGGTCGATCTTCTCGCGGCCGAAACGCTTTTCGAGCCTGTCATATATGAGGCGGCTTTCCGGGGCGACCTCGTGGATGATCGCCAAACCGGCTTCGGTAATCTGCAGCAGCACGCGCCGGCCGTCGTTTTCGTCCTTGTGCTTGGAAATGATGCCGCGTTCCTCAAGCGAGCGGATGATGCGAGTCAGGCTCGGCGCCAGGATGAAGGCGCGATCAGCCATCTCGGATGCATCAACCGTATCGGCCTCGGCCAGGATGCGAATCACCCGCCATTGCTGTTCGGTCATGTCGTGTTCGGCGAGCATCGGGCGGAAATGGCCCATCAGGGCTTCCCGCGCGCGAAGCAGTGCGATCGGCAACGAGCGTTTGCTGTTCTGGGGGAGCAGGGCATCCTGCTGCAACTTGGGCTTGCGTGCGGACTGGTCGTTCATAATCGATTCTATGATGCATTTCACCGTGGTTTGCAATCATGCGAGGTGCGAACACCACACAAAGCGCTTGACGGTCATTTCGAATATCTTTAACATGTTAAATATATAAGAAAAGCCCGGGGAGGTCAAATGCCACACTTTACGATGGAATATTCGTCCAACCTGGACGGCGCCGTCGATTTTAAGGCGCTGTGTGCCGAGGTGCACGCCACCATCATGGCGTCTGGATTGTTCGAGCTGGGTGCCGTTCGCGTGCGGGCGATCCGTTGCGAAGCCTATGCCGTGGCCGATCGCTTGGCCGAGAACGGCTTCATCGACATGTCCTTCCGTATCGGTAAGGGACGCAGCGAGGAGGAGAAGCGCCAGACGGGCGAAGCGATCTTTGCTGCCGTCACGCAGTTTCTTGCGCCGCTTTTCCTAAACCCGCATTTCGCCCTGACGCTGGAGATCCGGGAGATCGATCCGCACCTCAGCTGGAAGAAGAACGCCATCCATCCCAGGCTCCGCCAGCCGGCGAGCTGAACCGATCCCTCCCAGGATGCCCGCGCAGACCCCAGAGGGATTGCGCGGGCGGCCGCACCCAATCCGGAGAAACGAATGTCGAAATTCGACGAAAACATCACAAGAGCCAAGGCCTATCTCGCAAGGTTCGAGACGGGCGTGATGAACAGGATCAACGGCGAAGACATGTGGGCGTCTGATGGCGCCACCTATGAGACGATCTCGCCGGTCGATCTCAAGCCGCTTGCGACCGTGGCGCTTGGCAAGGCCGCCGACATCGACCGCGCCGCGAAGGCTGCCAAGGCTGCGTTTCCGGCCTGGGCTGCCATGGATGGCACCGCGCGCAAGAAGCTCATGCACAAGATCGCCGACGCCATCGTTGCGCGTGCGGAAGAGATCGCCTTCGTTGAATGCATGGATACCGGGCAATCGCTGAAATTCATGGCCAAGGCGGCCCTGCGCGGCGCGGAGAATTTCCGCTTCTTTGCAGACCGCGCGCCGGAAGCCCGCGACGGCAAGACGTTGCGCGGTCCCGGCCAGGTCAACATGACCACTCGCGTTCCGATTGGGCCGGTCGGCATCATCACGCCGTGGAATACACCCTTCATGCTGTCGACCTGGAAGATCGCCCCGGCGCTCGCCGCAGGCTGCACGCTGGTTCACAAGCCGGCGGAGTTTTCGCCCTTGACCGCCCGCTTGCTGGTGGAGATCGCCGAAGAGGCCGGTTTGCCGAAAGGCGTGTGGAACCTCGTCAACGGTTTCGGCGAGGATGCCGGCAAGGCGCTGACCGAACACCGCGATATCAAGGCAATCGGCTTTGTCGGCGAAAGCCGCACCGGTTCGATGATCATGAAGCAGGGCGCCGACACGCTCAAGCGCGTGCATTTCGAACTCGGCGGCAAGAACCCGGTGATTGTCTTTGCCGATGCCGATCTCGAACGGGCGGCCGATGCCGCCGTCTTCATGATCTATTCGCTCAACGGCGAGCGCTGCACCTCGTCCTCGCGGCTTCTGGTCGAGGAAAGCATTTATGACAGGTTTACGGCGCTGGTCGCCGAGAAGGCCAGGCGGATCAAGGTCGGCCATCCGCTCGACCCGGAAACCGTCATCGGCCCGCTCATCCACCCCGTTCATGAGAAGAAGGTGCTGGAATATATCGAGATCGGCAAGGCCGGCGGTGCGACCGTCGCTGCCGGCGGGGAGAAATTCGCCGGTCCGGGCGGCGGATGCTATGTCTCGCCGACACTGTTCACCGGCGCCAGCAACAAGATGCGGATTGCCCAGGAAGAGATATTCGGCCCGGTGCTGACGGCTATTGCGTTCAAGGACGAGGCAGAAGCGCTCGAACTTGCCAACGACGTCGAATACGGCCTGACCGGCTATCTCTGGACCAATGACGTCACCCGTGCCTTCCGCTTTACCGATGCGCTGGAGGCCGGGATGATCTGGGTCAATTCCGAAAACGTCCGCCATCTGCCGACACCGTTCGGCGGCGTCAAGAGCTCAGGCATCGGCCGCGACGGCGGCGACTGGTCCTTCGATTTCTACATGGAAACCAAGAACATCGCGTTTGCCACCACGGCGCACGCCATCCAGAAACTCGGTGGCTGAGGTGACCATGCGCCGGTCACTCGCTGCACGCCCAAATCTGAGGAGGAAATAATGGCCCTGCCGAAACCCAATCTCTACCCGCCCTTCAACATCATACGGCTCAGCCATGTCGAACTCGCCGTCACCGATCTCGCCAAGTCGCGCGCTTTCTATGTCGATACGCTCGGCCTGCAGGTGACCGACGAGACATCCGACACGATCTATCTGCGCGCCATGGAAGAGCGGGGGCACCACTGCATCGTGCTGAAGAAATCAGACACGGGAGAAGCCCGCGACCTCGGCTTCAAGGTGTTTTCCGAAGACGATCTCGACAAGGCCGAGCACTTCTTCAAGGGCAAGGGCCTGCCGGTGGAGTGGGTCGAGCGTCCCTATCAGTCGCGCAGCTTCCGCACCCGCGACCCCCATGGCATTCCGCTCGAATTCTATTCGAAGATGGACCGCCTACCGCCGATCCACCAGAAATACGCGCTCTACAAGGGCGTCAAGCCGCTGCGTATCGATCATTTCAACTGCTTCTCGCCCAATGTCGACGAGAGCGTTGCCTTCTATAACGAGATCGGCTTCCGGGTGACCGAATATACCGCCGACGAGGAAACCGGCCGCCTGTGGGCCGCCTGGACGCATCGCAAGGGCGGCGTGCACGACATCGCCTTTACCAATGGCCGTGGCCCCCGCCTGCACCACACCGCCTTCTGGGTGCCGACGCCGCTCAACATCATCGACCTGCTCGACCTGATGTCGACCACCGGCTGGCTGGCCAACATCGAGCGCGGTCCGGGCCGGCACGGCATTTCCAATGCGTTCTTCCTCTATATCCGTGACCCCGACGGCCATCGCATCGAGATCTATTGCTCGGATTACCAGACGGTCGATCCCGACCTCGAGCCGATCAGGTGGGACCTCAAGGACCCGCAGCGGCAGACGCTCTGGGGGGCGCCCGCGCCGAAATCCTGGTTCGAGGAGGGCAGCCTTTTCGCCGGCGCCGACGTGGTCGATTCCGTGCTCAAGGCGCAGCCGATTGTGGCGCCGTGAGGGTTTGCCCCTCGACCTTGATCCTCTCTCCGCATCAGGGAGAAGGGACCCGGAGCAGCCGGGCGAGGGGCCATTTGGAGTGAAGTCGTAATGTCCAAGTTTGTCAGTTTCTCCACCACAGGCGGCCGAGGTTACGGCGTCCATACCGATGGCGGCATCGTCAACCTGTCCGCCCGCTATGGCGGCGTCTGGCCGACGCTGCGCGAAGTCGTTGAAGCCGGTGCATTGTTGCGTCTCGCCGATGAGGCCGCGACGATGGAGCCGGATCTCGCGCTCGCAGATGTCACCTTCGAAATCCCGATACCGGCGCCGGAAAAGCTGATCTGCGTCGGGGTTAACTTCCCCGATCGCAACGAGGAGTACAAGGACGGCCAGGCAGCACCCGCCAATCCCTCGCTGTTCATCCGCTTTCCGCGTTCCTTCACCGGTCACGGCCAGCCGCTGATCCGGCCGCCGGAGAGCCCGCAACTCGATTACGAGGGTGAGATCGTCATCGTCATCGGCAAGGGCGGGCGGCGGATTGCCGAGAGAGAGGCGCTTGATCACATTGCCGCGCTCTCGCTGTGCAACGAAGGCACGATCCGCGACTGGGTGCGGCATGCCAAATTCAACGTGACACAGGGCAAGAATTTCGACCGGACCGGCTCGATTGGCCCCTGGCTGGTGCCGTTCACAAACGAGGAGCAGATCGCCGATATCGAGTTGACGACCCGGGTGAATGGCGAAGTCCGCCAGCAGGATCGCACATCGCGGATGATTTTTTCCTTCCGCAAGATCATCAATTATATCTCGACCTTCACGACGCTGGTACCCGGCGATGTGATCGTCACCGGCACGCCCACCGGCGCGGGCGCGCGCTTCGATCCGCCGGTCTGGCTGAAGCCGGGCGATGTCGTCGAGGTCGAGGCCGAAGGCATCGGTACGCTGCGCAACACCATTGCCGACGAGGTTTGAGATGCTGACCGAGGATGAAATCAAATCCGCCGCTCAGGCGCTGGACCAGGCCGAGAAAAGCCGCAAGCAGATCGGTCTCCTGTCGCAGTGTTATCCGCAGGCGACGATGGACGACGCCTATGCCATCCAGGACGCATGGGTGCGCGACAAGATCAAGGCCGGCCGCAGGGTGATCGGCTGGAAGATCGGCCTCACCTCCAAGGCGATGCAATATGCGCTGAACATCGACATTCCCGATAGCGGCGTCCTGTTCGACGACATGCTGTTCGAGGACGGCGCAGTGATTGCCGGAGACCGTTTCATCCAGCCGCGCATCGAGGCTGAAATCGCCTTCGTGATGAAGGCGCCGCTCAAGGGCGGCGATGTCTCCATCTTCGATGTGCTCAACGCCACGGATTATGTGACGCCCGCGCTTGAGATCCTCGATACCCGCATCCTGCGCGCCGATCCGGAAACCAGGAAGGCGCGTACCATTGTCGATACGATTTCCGACAATGCGGCCAATGCCGGTATCGTCATCGGGGGCCGCCAGATGCGGCCCGACCAGGTCGATATGCGCTGGATGGGTGCGATCGTCTCGCGCAATGCCGAGGTCGAGGAGACCGGGCTCGGTGCCGGCGTGCTCAACCATCCCGCCCGCGGGATCGCCTGGCTTGCCAACCGGCTTTCGCACTATGGCGCCGGCATCGAGGCGGGGCAGATCGTGCTTGCCGGTTCCTTCATCCGGCCGATCGAAGCCCGCCATGGCGATACGATTTCAGCCGATTTCGGCCCCTGTGGCACCATTAGCTGCTTTTTCAAGTGAGACCCCGATGCCCGCACCCCTAAACGAGTTCAAAGCAGCGCTTAAAGACGGCCGCACCCAGATCGGCCTCTGGGTGGCGCTCACCAGCGCCTATACGGCGGAGGTCTGCGCTGGCGCAGGCTACGATTGGCTGCTCATCGACGCCGAACATGCGCCCAACGATATCCAGACACTGGTTGCGCAGCTTCAGGCGCTGGCCAGATATCCGGTCCATGCGATCGTCCGGCCGCCGATCGGCGAAGCGTGGATGATCAAACAGATACTCGACATCGGTGCGCAAACCATTCTGGTACCGATGGTCGAGACCAAGGCGCAGGCCGAAGCCCTGGTGCGTGCCGTTCGCTATCCGCCGCACGGCATTCGCGGCGTCGGCGCCTCGCTTGCGCGTGCATCGGGTTTCAATCGCATTCCGAATTACCTTGAGACGGCCAATGACGAAGTCTGCCTGCTGTTGCAGATCGAGAGCCGGGCGGGTCTCGCCAATCTTGAAGAGATCGCCACGACCGAGGGTGTCGATGGCGTCTTCATCGGTCCCGCCGACCTCGCAGCCGACATGGGCTTTCTCGGCAAGCCGGGCGTGTCCGAGGTGCAGGCGGCGGTGGAAGATGCGCTCAGCCGCATCAAGGCCAATGGCAAGGCGGCAGGCATCCTGACCGCCGACCAGGGGCTGGCAAGGCGCTATGTCGAACTCGGCGCCAGTTTCGTCGGCATCGGCAGTGATGTCGGGCTACTGGCGAACTCGACGACGAAATTGCTCAATGAGTTCAAGGCGGACGGTGTTGCCGCTCAGGCGATTGGCTCTGCCGGTCAGGTGTATTAGGGACCCATAAGATCGTTTAAACGGCCCCTGCCGACGGCAGTTTCGCGCAGGGCCGAACGAAACCGATGTCCGGCGGAAATGCAACCCTACATATTAGGTGGTGCCGTTGGGGCGCCGGATACACGCCGGAATACCGGCTCTTGGCAACATGTTCGTACATGTTCGCACCTACCGCATATTTAATTCAGAGCGATAGTGAAGCGGCTGAGTGTTCGAAATCTCACTGCAACTGGCAGTCGGCTTTCTGACGCTGAGCGACGCGAAGGAACTGCCGCTTTCCCCTGTGCGCCAAGCGGATGGAGGGCCGCAACTGCCGTGGGTGCGCTTTGGCCTGCAACCAAGCCGCCAATGCGTCAGTTGTTGCCGTTTGACTGGGTCGGCCATCGGGCGCTGTTGTCAGACATCGCCGGCTCTGGATTGCGGGACTTTGCGAAGCATTTGAGATTTTCATCCGGACCGAGGAGCAGAGCATGAGCCTTGAAACGCCAAAGAAAGACCAATCGCCGAGTATCAATCGCCGTGACCTGCTCTTGGGCGGCACGATACTCGCCGCCGCGGCAGCAGCGGCCGGTGGCACCGCTGTCAGCAGTGCGCAGGCCCAGGAGGCTGGATCGACCGGCGCTGCAAAGACGCCGAACATCCTCGTCATCTTCGGCGACGACATCGGTATCCCGCAAATCAGCGCCTATACGATGGGGCTCATGGGATATCGCACCCCGAACATCGACCGCATCGCGGCCGAAGGTGCGATCTTTACCGACAGCTACGGCCAGCAGAGCTGCACGGCTGGCCGCGCCTCCTTCATCCTCGGCCAGGAACCGTTCCGCACCGGCCTCCTGACCATCGGCATGCCCGGTGATCCGCATGGTATCCAGGACTGGATGCCGACCATCGCCGATGTCATGAAATCGAAGGGTTATGCGACCGGCCAGTTCGGCAAGAACCATCTGGGCGACCGCGACGAGCACCTGCCGACCAAGCACGGCTTCGACGAGTTCTTCGGCAATCTCTACCACCTGAACGCCGAGGAAGAGCCGGAAGGTTATTTCTACCCGAAGGACGCCGAGTTCCGCAAACAATACGGCCCGCGCGGCGTCATCAAGTCCACGGCGGACGGCAAGATCGAAGATACCGGCCCGCTCAACACGAAGCGCATGGAAACGGTGGACGAAGAATTCCTGGCGGCGGCCAAGGACTTCATCGATCGCAAAGCGAAGGCTGACGAGCCGTTCTTCTGCTGGTTCAACTCGACGCGCATGCACATCTTCACCCACTTGAAAGCGGATTCGGTCGGCAAGACGGGCAAGGGCATCCATGCCGATGGCATGGTCGAGCATGACGGTCATGTCGGCCAGCTTCTGCAGCAGCTCGACGATCTTGGCATTACCGAGAATACGATCGTGCTCTACACGACCGACAACGGTGCAGAATTGGCGTTGTGGCCGGATGGTGCCATGACCATGTTCCATGGTGAAAAGGGTACGACCTGGGAAGGCGGTTTCCGCATTCCGATGATGGTACGCTGGCCGGGCGTCGTAAAGCCGGGCACGCAGATCAACGAGCCTGTCACTTTGATGGACTGGTTGCCGACCTTTGCAACCGCTGTCGGTATTTCCGACATCAAGGAACAGATGAAGACAGGCTATCAGGCGGGGAGCAAGACCTTCAAGGTGCACCTCGATGGTTTCGATCTCACCTCCCTTTTGAAGGGCGAGGCAAAGGGGCCGCCGCGCGAATCGGTCTATTACTTCGACCAGGGTGGCAACCTGAATGCCATTCGCTGGAACGACTGGAAGCTGGCTTTCGCCCAGTCCAGCGAAGGCAATATCGCGACCGCGACCCGCGAAATTACCAGTTGGGCGATGATCACCAACCTCCGCATGGACCCGTATGAAAAGGGTCTGAAGGAAGGTGGTGGCGCCATGGAGTTCCTGGGCCGCAACATGTGGCTGCTGGTCCCGATCCAGGGCAAGATCAAGGAGTTTTTCCAGGACTTCGACCAGTATCCGTTCCAGATGGGAAGCACGCTGAATGCCAGCGGCATTGGCTACGGCTGGCTGCAGCAGCAGGCGGCGCTGAAGAAACTCAACGCGCTGGAAGGGCTTGCGCCGCGCTGATCGGCAAGCCGAACATTACAAACAGGAGGGCGGGGCGTTTGCCTCGCCCTTTTTTGTCTCGACCGTCGTGGAGCATCGAACCTTCCGATACGTCTCCAGCGAAACCTGTGTCCGCTGAAAATTTTCTCGAAAACAATTCCACGGAAGGATCGGCGCAGCTGCGGGAAAACACGCGCGGGGAGACCGGCGCGGGTTGCCTCCCTCTGTATCCCCGCAAGGCATCGTGTTGCGCTTCGTGTGCGGCAATCTCGTTGGCGTTACGGGCTGTCCCAGCCGGGGTTGAGCTGCGGCAGGGCTTTGCCCCGCCAGCGGGCCGGTTTCGGGTCCGTCTTTGTCAACCAGGCGGCGCGGGCCTTTTTCAGGCCGGTATCCAGGCCGTGAGCATGGGCATGGGGCTTCCCGCCATAGATTGCCTGTTGCTGGCTGTCGTAGACCTTCACCGTCTGCTCGTCGGCATAGTGCAGCAGCCAGGACCGTAGCGGCATGATGCCCGTTTTGCGTGACCAGGCATCGAGCGCCTTGGCGATCCCGGCGGGCGAGCCGTCGTGGCAGGCCTGTTCGACAAGGCGGAAATAGGCGGCTTCGGATTGGCGCCTGTCGGACCGGCTTGTCTCCCAGGCCAGCTCCAGCTTTGAAAGGAGCCGGGCGAGAAGCCAGATGATCAGGCTGGTGGCAAGGGCTGCGGCGGTGGTAGCGCAGACCAGGAACCAGTTGAAGGGCGGTGCTTCCGGCTCCGGCTTCGGCGGTGCAAGGCCGGTCGTGGAGGCGGGGACCGCCGTGACGGAAACGCTGACGGCCGGTGCAGAGACGGTTTCGGTTTTCGCCGTTGCGGGATCCAGCCAGCTCAGCTCGATGGCCGGCAGGTCGTATTGACCGGCATCCGGGAAAAGATACTGCGCTACGTCCTTACGCACGCCGGCAATGGGTTGGCTTCGGGCGTCGGTTTCTTCCGAGAGCACCGGGTCCTGCGGGTAGATGCGGATACCCTGCGGCGCTGAAAATTCCGGCGCGGGGATCATCATGGCGCGCAGGCCTTCGGCTCGCACAGTGATGGTTCTGGTGAGGGTATCGCCGGCCTTGAGCGTCTTGGGATCTGGGTCCAGGTCTTGGCGGACGGTGACCTTGGAAGCGACGACGCCGGGAGAGCCTTCCGCACCGCCTGGCGCTGCAGCAACGGTGAAGCGGAGCTGCGGCAGGCTTGCCTTGCCCTGTGACATCTGGCCCGGAACGGCGGCATAGCCGAAGGTGATTTCGGCCGCCGGCAGGGTGAAGTCGCCATCTCTTCGGGGCACGACGATATAGGTGCGCCGGATGCCGGCATAGGGCGTGCCGTCGATCGTCTCGTTCAGGTTCAGCGCCTGTCCGTCCTGCAGGGTCACTGTTGCATCCGGCAGGCCGATGGCGGGAAACTGCGGCGGTTGCAGGAAATAATTCGGCACGAAGATATCGACATCGATCAGCACCTGCTGGCCGACATAGAGCGTGCCCTTCGACTGCAGCGCTGCCCGCGCGACCGGGTCTGCGGCAAGGGCCGGCGTTGCGATGGCGGTCCACCAGAACAGGAGTGCGAGAAGAATGGGCGGGGCGATTGACCGGCGGCTCATTGCGGCTTTTCCCCGGAAGCTTCGATCGAGAACTTGCGCGCCAAGAGCTGGGCAGGTGATACCTGGATATTGCGCATCCACATTTCGGCCGTCTGGGCCGCGACATTGACCTGGCCTTCCTTGCCTTTCTTGCCCTTGTCGTCGAACTGGATCTGGTCGGGGTCGAGGCCGGCCTGTTCCTGTTGCTGCTCTTCTTCCTGGTCGTCCTTTTCCTTCTTGCGCCGTTCGGCAAGCTTCAGGTTCGCCTTCGCCTCCGGCCATTCCGGCCGTTGTTTCAGGGCCTGTTGGTAGGCAGCGATGGCTTCCTCGGTCTTGTCTAGCTGCATCAGTGCGTTGCCCTGATTGTAATAGCTCTCGGGATCTGCCGATTGCGCAAAGGAATCGATGGCATCCTGATAGCGGCCGGCGCGGTAGAGCGCCGCCCCATGCCAGGCAGGACTGGCGAAATGTTCGGCGGCGGCAGCGTAGTCGCCGCGCAGAAAGGCGCGCTTGCCCTGCTGATCCGGCGTAAGCCAGGCATCGGCAAAATCGGCGGCTTTAGCCTGTGGTGCGGCGGCAAGCGGCAGTATGATGAGCATCAGCGCACCCAGCCAGTGGATCTTGTGGCCGCGGCGGAAGGTGAGCATGGTGAGCAGGGCGATGGGGATCGTCAGATACCAGCCGAAATCGCGCCAGCGCTGCAGGCCTTGGTCCGTCTTCTGGGTGAAAGCGCTCTGGATGCGGTGGACGATCCAGTCGATATCGGCATCGTCCAGCGTCACGGTCGCGACCTGCACTGACGAGGCCGATTGCAGTGCCTTCAGGGCATCGACGTCGAGCTTTGCCTGGACGCGGGCGCCGCTCGCATCGGTCAGATATTCGCCATTGCCGATCCTCACGGGGCCGCCCTCGGACGTGCCGACGCCGAGCACCATCAGGTCGTTACGGCCTTTGTATCCGGCAAAGGCGGAAAAGGCGGTGCGCTCGACGCCGTCGGTCATGAACAGGATCGTGCCGGGCGCGGTCTCGTCGGCGAAAGCCTTTTCGATGACATCGAGCGCCTTGGCGGTATCCTTACCCTTGACCGGCATCAGTGCCGGCGAGAGGGCGGCAAGATAGGTTGCGACAAGCGATGCATCGTCGGTGAGAGGCAGCACCATATGGGCCGAGCCGGCATAGGCGAAGAGCGCCGTGCGCGCACCCTTGCGCCGCTCCATAATGTCTTGCACTTTCAGCTTTACGCGATCGAGCCGGGTCGGCGAGATATCGGTCGCGTCCATCGTCGGGCCGAGATCGATGGCGATCGCAAGCGGTGCGCGGTCCTCGACGAAGGGCGGGCGTTCCTTTTCCCAGGTCGGTCCCGCCGCGGCGACGGCCGAAAGCGCCAGCAGTCCGGCAATGAGATGAACCGGCCGCAGGCCGCGGGTGGGGACGCGGTCGATCAGCAGATGGTCCAAGAGGTTCGGGGCGATGAGGTTTTTCCAGCGCGCCCGCATATCGCTCTGGCGGTCGAGCAGCCAGACGAGCAACAGCGCGGCAAGCACAACGAGCAGCCACCCCGGGCGAAGGAAATGGAAATCCGTGATCATGCCTCGGCTCCCCCGTCCTGCCTGTGGCCTGCATAGGCCGAAAGGGCCCACATCAAGAGATGATAGGCCAAAACGAGCAGGATCGCCGCGCCGAGCGGATAATGGAAAAGCTCGATGCGTGGCTGCCAGCTCAGCGTCTTCTGGTTGGCCGGGGTGATCTGGTCGAGCAGGGCATAGATATCGGCGAGCGCCTTCTCGTCGCCGCCGAAGAAGTAGCGACCGCCGGTGGTGGTGGCGATCTTTTCCAGCGTGGCGGGATCGAGCTTGTCCTCACCCGTTGCGTTCGGGTCGCCGATACCGACGGTGTGGATCAGGATGTGGTTTTGCTTGGCGATCCCGGCGGCCTTGTCCGGTGTCATCTTGCTGGCCGTGTCGTTACCGTCGGTCAGCGCGATCAGCACCTTGTCCGGCGCCTCACTCTTCGCGAAGAGCTTGATGGAAAGGCCGATGGCATCACCGAGGGCCGTGCGTGGCCCCGCCATGCCGGGCAGCGTATCGGCGAGCATCATGCGCATCGTGCCGTGGTCCATGGTGAAGGGCACCAGCGGATAGGGAGCATCGCCAAAGGCAATCAGCCCAAGGCGGTCGTTCGGCCGTTTGTCGATGAAATCGGCGACGACCTTCTTCACCGCCTCGACGCGCGCTTGCAGGTTGCCCTGCGGATCGCGGAAATCCCTGGTGTCCATGGATTGCGAGAGGTCGAGCGCCAGCATTAGGTCGCGCTGCGGCTCGGTCTTTTCGATCGGCGGCTCGACGAATTGCGGCCGCGCCAGCGCCAGCAGGACAAGCAGCCAGCAGATCGGCGCGATGATCTTCTGCAACAGATTGGCCCGGGGCACGACCGAGCCTTCGGTGGCGCCGAGGCCGGCGGCCTTGGTGATATCGTCGAAGAAGGGGATGCGCACGGCGGGCGTCTGCTCGCGATAGGGTGGCAGCAACCACCAGACGATCAGCGGCGCGGGCAGCAGGAGCAGCAGCCAGGGATAATCAAGGGTGTACATCGTGCCCCTCGATCCATTGGCGGGCGGCCGCAAAGCTGCGCTGCGCGGCAGCTTCATCCGGGGCGGCGCCGGCCAGCCGGTATTCCGCTTCGGCGAAGAAAGCGTAGCTCTCCGCATCGATCCTTGCCTTGCCGGCATGGGCTTTCAGAAACTCCACCCATGGCTCGCCGCTCAAGAACGCGACCTGTTCGCGCGGCCAGACGGCAAGGGCGGTGCGCTTGACGATGGCGGGCAGCGCAGCAAGCGCCTGCAGGCGTTCCGGCTCGGCGCCGATCCGGGCTTCGAGCACTGCGAGTTCGGCAAGCGCATCGCGCCGGTAGCGATTTTGCGCGCGGCGGTGCAGCCAGCGCCACAGCGCAAAGGCGAGTGCGAGAACCACAAGGCCCGCGAGCACGGCCCAGCCCCAGGTCGCCGGCATCATCGAAACGGGCGGCGGCAGGGAAATATCGGCCATCTGCCGAAGCGTGGCCTCAAGCATCGGGTCTTTCGGCGGTGTGGCCGGGTCCATCAGCGCCTCCCTTGCCGAAAGGAGAGTTGGCCGAGCAGGGCGCGCAGCTGTGGTGCGACTTCTTCCGCCGCGGATATGGCAAGCATGGGCAACCCCATGTCGCGCTGCCAGGAGCGCAGCTCGCGGCCGCGGTTGCGGGCGAAATTGTCGACCGCATCGCGCACCGAACTGCGCGAAAACTGAAGTTCCGCCTGCAGCGCGCCGCCGCTCACCACCATCTCGCCCTGGCGCGGCAGTTCGAGCAGGAAGGGGTCGTAGATCAGGATGCAGATGACGTCGTTTGCCACTGACATCTTCAGGAGAAGATCGCGGGTGGCGGTGCTGTGGCCGTCGAAATCAGAGACGACGATGACCAGGTGATCGTGCTGCGCGACGGCTGCGACCTTCGACAGGACGGCATCGAGCCGTGCCGGTGTTCTCGGCATGTCAGACGTGGCGCTGAGCGCATTGTTCTTCTTCGAGATCACTTCCGCGAACCGGATGACGGCTTCGCGGCTGCGGTGGGGGCGCAGCGTTTCCTCCTCGATATCGTTGAACACCAAACCGCCGACGCGGTCACCGAGCGCCGTCACGCGCCAGGCGCAAAGGGCCGCCGCTTCGGCGGCTGCGACCGATTTCAGGGAGCGGCGGCTGCCGAAGAACATATTGATGCGCTGATCGACGATGACGAGCGCCGGACGGTCCTTCTCTTCGTCATAGACGCGCACGAAAGGCTGGCCGGTGCGCGCAGTAACGCGCCAGTCGATGGTGCGGATGTCGTCGCCGGGAAGATAGTTGCGCAGCTCCTCGAAGCTTAAGCCCCGGCCGCGGATGCGCGATTCGTGACGGCCGGCAAGCAGGCGGTGCACCGGCGCCTTGCGCAGGAAGCTCAGGTCGCGGGCGATCGGCTCGAGGGCGGCGAGATCATCGACGCTGACATAGACGCCTTTCGTGCCGGCTTGCGTCGATCGCTTGATCCCCTTTGTCCGGCCAAGGGCGGGCAGAGAAATTGCCATTGCAGGTCCTTCCGGTCAGGCGGTCGCCACCTTCTCCAGGATCCGGTCGATCGCCTGATCCGCAGTCGTACCGCCGGCATGGGCCTCATAGGAAAGAACCAGCCGGTGGCGGAAGACATCGTGAACCGTCTGCTGCACGTCGTCGGGTGTCACGAAATCGCGGCCGTTCATCCAGGCACGGGTGCGGGAAACCTTGTCGAGACCGATGACGCCGCGCGGGCTGACGCCGACCTGCACCCATTTGGCAAGCTCGGCATCGATCTTGTCGGGGTAGCGGGTCGCCATGACCAATGCGACGATATAGTCCTCGATCGCCTTCGAGACGGTGATGCCGGTGATCTCCTTGCGCGCGCCGAGCACGACCTCGGCGGCGAGCTTCTGCGGTCCTTCGCTATGTGCCGCGGCCTGCTTTTCTTCCGAGCGCACCAGTTCCATGATCGCCGCTTCCGACTTGGCATCCGGGTAATCGACGCGGACATGCATCAAAAAACGGTCGAGCTGCGCTTCGGGCAGGGGATAGGTGCCCTCCTGTTCGATCGGGTTTTGCGTCGCCATGACGAGGAAAAGCTCCGGCAGCGGATGGCTCTTGCCGCCGACCGTCACCTGCCGCTCTTCCATCGCTTCGAGAAGGGCCGATTGCACCTTGGCCGGCGCGCGATTGATTTCGTCGGCGAGAATGAGATTGGAAAAGATCGGCCCTTCCTGGAACTTGAACTCGCCCTTGCCCTCGGCGCTGAAGTAGACCTCGGAGCCGGTAATGTCGGAAGGAAGAAGATCCGGCGTGAACTGGATACGGGAAAGCTCGGCCTGAAGGTTCTTGGCAAGGCTCTTGATCGCGCGGGTCTTGGCAAGGCCCGGCAGACCTTCCACCAGGAGATGCCCATTGGCAAGCAGGCCCATCAGCAGCCGCTCGATCATCGCCTCCTGGCCGATGATCGACTGCCCGATGCGTTTGCCGAGCGCCTGAATGTCTTCCCGATGTGCCATCATGTTTCCCCGATATTCGTCAAGCGGCCTAATTCGTGATTGCGAGGCGTTTTCCCGCTTCTACTCGGGAAACAGGAACGTGATGCCCGCCCGTATGCCCCAACCCTTGGGACCGTTGTCAGGCGATTGTGCCCAATAGCGGGCGCCGAGCTGCAGGCTGACAGGTTGCGCGCCGAACTTGGTCAGCTTTGCGACCGAGGCATTGATCGGCACGCTCCACTGGTCGTTCTTCCAGTCATAGGTGCTTTCCGTATTGAGCGCGAAGGTCCAGGCAGTCGGCGTGGTGTAGGAGAGGAAGGGCTGCAGAAAGGTCGAGCTAACGTCGTCGCGATTATGATCGCCGGCGGCGGACCAGATATGGTTGGCGAGCACGCCGTAGGTCCAGTGGCCTTCCTGCTTCAGCAGAACCGCGGTCGGCCCCACCCCCCATTTTTCACCGCCGAGCAATTCATCTGTCGCGGTCGGCAAAAGGAACGCTGGCCCCACGCCCCAGATGATGCCGCCGGCTGTCGGCTGCTTCGGTGAAAAGAAGAAGCTCTGCAGCGTATCGCCAAGACCGAACTGTGTGCCGGAATTGCCGGCGATGTCGTTCTGCCAGGTGACGGGGACGATGGTGCGTGAAATGAGGTTCCAGTCTTCGTTCAGCGAGATGGGAATGACAGGCTGGATATTCATCACCGCCTTGTCGCCATCTTGCGGACCGTAACCGTGGTCGTAATTGAACTGCAGCGGAACGCTGATCAGCGAGGAAACAGGATTGGAAAGCTGCTTGGCAAGATCGGCGTCTTCGGCCCAGACAGAAGGCGCCAAGGCGAACACCATCGCGGCGAGTATTCCACTCCGGCGAAACCTTAACATCGGCACCTTCGACCTCTTACAAATGCAGCGCGTTGTCCGGTGCAGTTCGAATGCGTTCTCCTGCCCGGCCGGCCCCTCAAGCGCAATCCTATTATCGGAAACCAATTCTGCCAAACACCGGATTCTGATTTTCCCATTGAAAATAGTCAGCTTTTTTCCGCGCGCGATAGGTACGAACAGGTGCGAACCTGTAACATTTTAGCGAAAGATGAGTTCGTCAGTCATTTTATTGGCAACCAAATCGCTCCACAAGCTGAAATTGTGCTGGATTTCAACGCGACTTCGAAGTTGAATGCGCGGGCCTCAAGGATAGGCCAGTTGCGGGGGATGTCGCCATGCCGACAGGGTTGCCGAACGAGAATATCCAGGTACGTTCAGGTCCCGCGCCGGCCCCGGAATGCGTCGCGGGAGAGCTGGACCGAATTCTTGAAAGTGCGGCTTTCAAGGCCACGCCGCGGCGCAAGAAGCTGTTGCGCTATCTGGTCGAGGAGACGCTTGCCGGCCGCGGACGCGAGCTGAAGGGTTACACGATCGCAACCCTCGTCTTCGGTCGCGACGACAGTTTCGATCCGCAAACCGACCCTGTGGTACGGTTGGAAGCACGCCGTCTGCGGCATGATCTCGACGGCTATTATGTTTCGGCCGGGCGCGGCAACCCGCTGCGAATATCGATTCCAAAAGGGCAATACGCGCCGGTGGTCGAACAGCCGGATGCTTCCTCCGCTCCGTTGCCTGCAACGGAGGCGTCCGGCGCCGGCGATGCGAAGGATGTGGTGTTCCAGGCAGCTCCGCCGTTTCGCCGTGCCATCCTGGCGGTGCTTGCCGCTATCGCCCTTTTCGCCGGCGTGATCGTTTACGCCCATGTGAGATCGGACATGGAAACGGCGGACGGCCGTCGGGACGAAAAGGGTGCATCGCTCGTCGTGCTGCCTTTCGAAGCGAATGGCAACAACTCCAAAAATGCCCTGCTGGGCGATGGCATGGCCGACGAAATCATGGCCAGTATCAACCGGTTTGGGAGCGTTCGCCTCTATTTGCCATCCGGCAAGGAGAAAAACCTGCCCGGAAGGGATCCCATTGAAATAGGCAGGGACCTCAGTCTGTCCTATGTCGTGAACGGCACCATCGACCTGGATGACGGCGATCAGTCGCTGCGGGTCAATGCCCGTCTGATCGACGTGCAGACGCAGCGCATCCTCTGGATCGGCAGTTATGATCGAGACTATACGGCAAGCTCGTTGCGCTCCGTGCAACAGGAGATCGCCCACGCGATCGCGTCGGCCCTGGGGCAGCCCTATGGTGTGCTGCGCAATGCCGATGCCGGCCGGATAACCGACCCGACGGCGATGTCGAGTTACGAGTGCGTCTTGCAGGCCTATACCTATCGATGGTCTCTGACGCAGGCGCTGCACACGCCCGTTTTGGCTTGCCTTGAGAAAGCCGTCCAACGCGATCCGCATTATGTGGATGCCTGGGCGATGCTGGCCTGGCTCTATATGGATGAGGGGCGCTTCGGCTGGAGCCAGAAGGGGGCGCCGGAAGCTGCCTATCGCCGTGCCATATCGACGGCGCGCCACGCGCTTGCACTGGACCGCAACAACATACCGGCGCTGAAGGCACTGTCCTCTACCCTGCACTATATGGGCGATTATGCCCAAAGCGAGCGCGTCCAGCGCCAGGCTCTTGCGCTCAACCCCAACGATCCCGACACGCTTGCCCAGCTTGGCTGGCGGCTGGCCGTGCGCGGCAATTTCGATGAAGGCATTCCGTTCCTGAAGCGGGCCATTGAGCGCTCCGTCAACCCGCCCGGCTGGTATTACCACCTGATTGCGATCGACCTGTATCTGCGCGGGGATTACGAGGAGACGCTTGCGGCGGCCCAACGTTCCACGATCGACGGGTCTGGAATCAGCTGGTCGCTCGTCGCCATTGCCGAGGCCGCGCTCGGCCAAAAGGACGAGGCACGCGCGGCGCTCGCGAAGATGGCGGAAAAGTCTCCCCTGCTCGCGCGCGACCCGGCCGCCGTCTATCGCCGCCACCAGGCGATCGATCGCATCGTCGATGCTCTGGTTTCCGGACTGCACAGGGCGGGATTGCACGAGATGGCCGCGACCACAAACCCGGCCTAATACCAAGTCTCGATGATAGAGACTTGGTATTGGATAGCGGGGCAGGCGTTATCGCCGGACGATGCAGCGGAAGCCGACATGGCTTGTCGAGGTATCGATCTCCTGCGCATGGCGAGCGGCGGGGCGATAGCGCCGGCAATAGTTGGGCGCGCAGAGATGCGAGCCGCCCTTCAGCACCTTGCGGGGAATGGCAAGCTGAGCCTGGGCCGGATTGAAGCTGCCCTCAGGATCGAGATTGCGCGGATTGGAGGGAATGCAGCAGGGCTTTGCCGCTGCTTCCGGGTGGCGCGTCGTCCAGAAGTCCGTGGTCCATTCCCAGGTGTTGCCGATCATGTCGTAGAGGCCGTAGCCATTCGGTGGATAGGAGCGGATCGGCGATGTGCGCTCAAACCCGTCTTCCAACAGGTTCTGGCTGGGAAAGCCGCCCTGCCATGTGTTGGCCATGTGCTTGCCGCCGGGGGTCAGCTCGTCGCCCCAGGCGAATTCCACCTGCTCGAGCCCGCCGCGGGCGGCAAATTCCCATTCCGCTTCGGTCGGCAGTTCCTTTCCCGCCCAGGCGGCATAGGCTTCGGCATCGCTAAAGGCGATATGGACGACAGGGTGGTCAAGAATATTGCCGATGCTGCTCTTGCGGCCGAGCGGCCGGCGCCATGTGGCGCCGTGGGTGAACACCCACCATTGCGAGATATCGCGGCTCTGCAGCGGCTTCGTCGGCGGCGTGAAGACGAGAGAGCCGGCGCGCAGGTTCTGCGGCGGCGCGCCGGGATAGCTGCGCGCCTCGATCCGTTTTTCGGCGAAAGTGACGTAGCCGGTCGCATTGACGAAGGCGAGAAACTCCCCGTTCGTCACCGGCGCTTCGTCCATCCAGAAACTGTCGACCTTGACGGGATGGGCAGGCGCTTCCTCTGGATAGTGATCGTTCGACCCCATCATGAAGGTGCCGCCTTCGATCCGGATCATGCCAATCCGGGCGGTTTCCTGGTCGATGCGGATTTCCGATGTCTGCATGTCTTTCTTCCTGCGCTTCACCGTTGACGCCAAGGCGGATTGCCCCGCATGCGAGGCTCACCCTCGGCTGTGCTACTTCACGCCGTCCGTGGCCGCCGTCGTCTGCTTGTCGCCTTTTTTCGCGTGTTCAGCCAGCATGTCATAGGCGACATAGTATTTGTAGATGTTGCTGACATATTGCACGGTTTCACGCCCGACGACGGCGGCGGCGCCGTTTTCGACATTGCCGAACCAGATATTCGGATCGAGACCCATCTCGCTTGCCTTGGCGCGGAACTTGTGCAGGTTGCCCGGACCGGCATTGTAGGCCGCAAAGGCAAAGAGCAACTGCTCGCGCGGAGGCAGGTTCGGGTCGGCGATATAGGTGTCGATCAGATAGCGCAGGTACTTGCTTCCCGCCTCGACGTTGCGGTCCGCTGACGATATATCCTTGATGCCGACGGCTTTGTCGGAGGCGGTCGCGGGCAGGAGCTGCATGATGCCGACAGCGCCGCGCGGACTGCGACGCGATTGGTCGAGCTGTGATTCCTGATAACCCTGAGCGATCACCATCAGGTAGTCGAAGGAATATTCGCCGGCGTGCTTGCGGAAGATGTCGACGAGCTTTTTGAATTTCTCCATCTCGGCCGGCGAATAGGCGCGGCGCACCATCTTGTCGCTTTTGTAGTAGCGGCCCCGCAGAATGTTGCCGAAGGTGGTGCCGATCTTGTGGTCTTTGGCAAAGGCATCGAGCTTCGCCTTGAGGAGCGGGCTTTCCTTGCGGATTGCCCAGGCGACCTGGCCATCGGTGTTGATGGCGATGTCGTTGCGAACAGTGATGTGGGGGAAGACGCCCTTCCAGATCGCCGCCTTGTAGTCATCGACGACAACCCATGGCAGGAGCCCGGCATCGGTCATCTCCAGCAGGTCCTCGTCCTCGAGGTTTTCGTCCATCGGCATCAGCGTTATTTCGGGCTTGCCTTCGGTGCGGCGCTTGTCGTTCAGCGCCGACAGATGCTCGTAGTAGCTGCTGGAAACGCGCAACCGGATTTCCTTGCCGCCGAGATCGTCGAGGGTCTTGATGCCCGGAGCGCCTGGTCCCGTCACCAGAACTTCGGATGCCTTGGCGTAGAGCGGAGCTGAAAAATCCACCTCCGCCTGGCGCGCAGGCGTGATCGTCAGGTTGGCCATGACGATGTCGCCGCGACCGTCGTTGAGGGCGGCAAGCAGTTCGTCGCGCGCCACCGGCACGAAGGCGACACGGATTTTCTCGATCTCCTTCTTCTTGCCTGCGTTCAACACCTTTTGAAACTCGGTGCCGAATTCGACGGCGGTGCCGTATTGCGCGCCCTTGTCGATGAAGTAGATGGTCTTGCTGAAAGGCACTATGATGCGCACCAGCCGACGCTTTTCCATCGCATCGAAATCATCGGTGAACTTGCCCATCAGAAGAGGCGTTTCCTGGCCCAGAGCTGAGCCAGGACGAAGGCTCATGCCGGCGATCCCGCACAGCATCAGGAGCATGACGAGAAGCCGGTTTGCCATGGAACACCCTGTCAGTCTTCGACGACCTGCCAGTCGTCGTTCGGGTTGAACGTCTCGATTTTAGCTGCGATATCCGATGTTTTGTCGCCAAGATCGGCTTCGTAGACAATGCCGCTCTTGTTGACGACGAAGGTCTTCACGCCGCTGATGCCATAGTGGATGGGCCAGGCCACAGCGGCGAAACCTGCGATCATGTTGCCATTGATGACATAGTCGTAGGCGCCACCGGCGATGGCGTTACCCTGACGGGTGAGGATGCGGTAGCGGTAACCATTGAAGCCGGCACCGGCCTTGGCCGCCTTCAGGGCCTTTTCATCGGCAAGCGCCGGTCCAGCAGGGCTTTCCTCGCCGCCAAAGGCTTCGGCCGGCCAGTAGAGCCCGTCCTGCGTGCCCTCGCTGCTGATGAACTTGCGGGCATATTCCAGAACCCCATCGCCATCATGGTCGGCAAGCGCATAGGTCTCCTGGGCGCTGACATAGGCGCGCATGGTGTCGATGGTCGCCAGTTCGTCTTCGCCGACCCGGCGGTTTGCGACCTCTTCCAGCCCGACATAGGTGTCAAAAGCCCATTTTCCATCGTCACCCTTGGCGATCGGGAAGGGGAAGGGCCAGCGTTCGGTGCCGACCTCGATGACCTTGCGGTTGTTGACATCCGTCAGAGCGAGTTTTTCTTTGGCGCCGGCCTTGATTGCCGCAAAGGCGTCCGCCACGCCGGCACTGTCGGCGATCTTGGCTGCATCGAGGCCGAGCAGGGCCGCGAGCTTGGCGACATCTCCGCCTTCGAGCGTGGACTTGAAGGCCGCGAGCGCCTCTTCCGGCGTGGCGAAAATCGGTGGATCCTGTGGCGAGATATAGGCCGAGATCGGGGTATCGGCGCCCGCATCCTGTGCGTGGACGGCCGGCGCCAGTGCTGCTGTGGCGATTACCACGGCGCAGGACAGGGAGCGAAGCAAGATTTTATGGCAAGATGGCATGGTCATGTTCTCCTTTGCACCCGGTTTCAGCGATGGCGTCCGCCGCCGCCATGCCTGACGGCCTTGTGGCCGCCGCCGCCACGATGACCGCCACCCATTGACTGCTGGCCGCGGCTGGACGCGCGCTGGACCTGATGACGGTTTCCGGGGTTGCCGATAACGGAATTCTGTCGGGCCGGACGGTTCTGGACGTTGCCGCCGGGCCGCTGTTCCCGTGCCTGGCGGGTTACGTTCTTCGGCCGCTGGACGTTGTCGGGCCGGGCGTTCGACGCTTTCGGCCGGTCGACGGCGGCACCTTGTCCGGTATTGCGCGGCCGTTGGCCCGCAGCGTTGGCATCGCGGTTGCGGATACGATCCGCATCCACCTTGCTCTTGCGGATATCGTTGGTGCTGACCTTCGGGTGGTTGTTGGCAATCGTGTTGCCGCCCTGGCGCCGCACGTCCTTGGCTTTTATGCCGATGTTGTTTCCGCGGTCCGCCTTGAAGTCGTTGCGCATCGCATTGTGGTCGATGCGGTTGAACTGGTTCTTGTCGAACTTGATCTTCGAGCGGTCGACATTCTTCCAGTCGACATCGCCCATCTTGAACTTGTCACGGTCGATATCGATGTCGTTGAAGCACTTGTTGCAGTCGATATCGACGTCTCCGCCGCGCCAGCCGCCGCCCCAGACGCCCCAGTCGTCCCAATCCACCACCGAAGCCCAGATCGCCCCGGTCACTGCACCTGCAAAGAAGGTAGCCGTCGGGTAGTAATAGTTCGGATAGGGATCGGGATAATAGCTAATCGGCGCCGGCGCATAGCCCGGTTCGTAGAGCATCTCCGGCGCATATTGCGGCACGTAGATCTTTTCCGGGTCCTTGGCCTGGATGACGATATTGTCGCCCTGGTTGACAACGGTGACCTTGTCGTCGCTTTTGATGATGTTATCGGCGACAGCCTTGTCGCGCAGGGCCTGGATCGCCATCAGCACGTCCTTCTGCTGATAGGTGAGCGCGGCGCCGAGCGACTGGGTCCATTCGAGATCGTCGCTCATCATCTTGACGATGTCTGGATAGTTGAGCAGCGAGATGATGCTGCCGTCCCACGTATCCTTGGGCTTCAGGTCCTTTTTGGTCTTCGACTGATCGAGGAAGCGCTGGGCTTCCACGATCTGCAGCGGAAAGATCGAGGCTGATGTGACGACGGCGACGAGATCGTCCGGATAAAGGGCGATGCGGGCGACCAGCACTTCCAGCTCGTCTTCCGTCAGAAGATCGGGCGTATCGTCATCGGGTTGCGCTGCTGCGGCAGCCGTTTGCGTCGCATCCTGTGCTTTTGCCGGCGCGGTGAAAACCGGAGCGGCGGCGACGGACAGCAGAAGAGCCGCCGTTGCGAATGAACGCCCGATGGGGCCGAATGGATTTAGCATGCTGTAGACTCCCAACCGTGGATTCGGATTGCTTTTGCGTTTTCGAACAGGGTGGTTCGCGGCTGTCAGCCTGCCCCATGCTGCTGGCCGCTACTCCGGATAGACCTGCTTCCAGTCGTTCTTCATGCTGACGATTGTCCAGCCGCGCTTCGGTCCTTCGTCGAGCCCCTTGTCGAGCTTGCCGACATGGGACTGGCGGTCATAGGCATATTCGCGATCGGCATCGTCGTGATGCACGATCAGGCCGAAGCTGCGCCCCGGTCTTGAGGTCGTCCATTCCAGCATCTGGAAATCGCCGTCGGAATTGCCGAAAGCGGCAATGGGCCGTCGGCCGATATGGGTATAGATGCCAACCGGCTTGCCGGGGCCGTCATCGACGAAATCGACGTCCGGCAGGCGCATGATCTCCGGCTTTCCGTCCTTGACCTCGTATTTCGACTTGATCGACGAGCCGACCACATTTTCCGGCGGAATTCCGTAAATGCGCTCGGTCCAGGGCCGCATGAACTCGATGCCGCCGCCGGAAACGATGAAGACCTCGAAGCTGTTTGCCTTCAGGTACGAGATGAGCTCCAGCATCGGCTGGTAGACCATTGATGTATAGGGCTTGCCGCTCTTCGGATGTCTTGACGTCTCGATCCAATCGCTGGCGATCTTGGTGAACTCGTCGCTCGTCATGCCGGCATGGCTGGTGCCGACCAGCTGAATCAGGCCTTTTTCACCGGATGCCGCGATGCCCGCGGCATCGCCGGCGAGCACCGATTTGAAAGGCTCGGTGTCCTTCCATTCCGGGTGCTCAGGCGCGAGCGCCTTGATCCGGTCGAGCGCGAAGGCGAGCTGGACATACATCGGCTGCTCGCCCCACAGCGTCCCGTCGTTGTCGAACACCGCGACGCGCTCGCCGGGTGCAACATAATCGGCGCCGCCTTCCTTGGAGACTGCCGTGACGAAATCGACGATCGCCTGTTTCGTTGAGCCGTCGTTCCAGGACGAAAGGTCGTCGGCTCGCGCCGCGAGCGGGGGTAGCGTCAACACGAGGAGGGCGAATGCCGCGATCTGGCGCAATAGACTCATGATCAATCTCCGAAGTGACGCTTCTACAGTGCGTCCCGACCTGTTGCGAATTGTGGTCATGCCGACGTGTGCGGGCAAGCATCGCGTCGGCGCGTGGACATGGTGTCAGGTTTTCTCCTGCGGATGCTGCTGGCGCAGGGCCTTCAGCGCACCCTGGATGAATTCCTCGATTTCCGTTTCGATCTCCTCGGTCAGCTGCTGAAAGTCGCGGACCTTGCCTTCGTCGGCCCGCCAACGTTCCAGCGCACATCGTGCTGCTACATAATCTTCGCAAAGACTCCTGAATTCCGGCATCCGCAGGTAGAGCCGGCGGATTGTCAGCTCGTGTCTTGGAAAATGTCTGATCACTGCGGCTAAATCCGGCATGACGGCAACCTCGGATTGGTCTCATCATATTGCTGATAGTGTTACTTGTTTTTATCTGCGCGGGAGGTGCGAACATGTACGAACATGTTCCTTGAAGCGCAGCAGCGGGTATTCGGGCAAGGTGCCGTTGAGGATGGGGGACAGTCTTGCGCGCGCCGATCTCAATTGTTCCCGCCAGCCGGGGTGGCCTTGATCAAAACTTGGATCAAGGCCTACATCAAAACTTGGTGGATACCATGACAGAGACGACTTCCCAGGAGACTGTGGCTTCCGCCCGGCACACTGCCTCGCGGGGCATCAGCGAGTTTCTCGTTTCCCACGGCGGACCTTTCTATCATTTGCAAGCCCAGTTGCGGCTTCTGCATGACAACAGCCTGCGCGCCGGGCAGCGCGCAATGCTGTTTGTTGCGCTCGCCTGGGGTGTCCCGTTCCTGCTCGGCCTGCCGCGCAGCTTTTCGCTGGATCATGGGCAGGGCGCCTATCTTGCCGATCTCAGCGTATGGTCCAAATTCTTCATCGGCATCGGCGCCTTCGTTCTTGCCGAGCAGCCGATGGAAACAGGTCTGCGCGCCAAGCTGAAGCAGCTGATCTTCGCTCCCATCGTTGCGCCAAGCTCCATGGCGCGGGCTGCCTCGATCGTCACGACGGCCCTGCGCCGGCCCGATCTTTGGGCGGCGGAACTCATCTGCCTTACCCTGGCGATCATCGCCTCGTTTCTCTCCTACGAAAACTTCCAGGCGCTCCAGGCCTCTTCCTGGGCGGTCGAGCATCTGCCGGAGGGTAACAGAGTGACAGTTGCCGGATGGTGGTCGATCTGTTTCAGCCTGCCGCTTTTCGTTTTCCTGTTTACGCGCGGAATCTGGCGTCACGTCGTCTGGGCACAGCTGCTTCGCGGCATTGCCGGGCTCGAACTGCGACTGGTCGCCAATCATCCGGACGGGAAGGCGGGGCTCGCATTTCTGGCAGGCTATCCGAACACCTACGTCCTTTTCGTGTTCGGCATGAGTTGCGCGATCGCGGCGCAGATCGCCAAGCACTTCATCAGCCTGGAGGTTTCGGCGACCACGCTCAGCGTCGTGATGGCCGGTTGGCTCGTCGTCGTACTTGCTTTCTTCGCCTATCCGCTGTCGGCCTTTACACGGCCTCTGAAGAGGCTCAAGGAAAACGGACTTGTCGTTCTGGGCGCCCAGGCGACGCGCTTCTATCGCTTAGCCGAACGCAAGGCGATCGGCCGGAACATCTTCGCCGATCCAACACCGGAACCGGACGGGGAACTTGCCGACCCCTCCAAGCTCTACGACGCCAACGCCAAGCTTTCGACGATGCTGATCAGCCGGACGGCCGTGATCCCCGTTGCCGCCGCCGCTCTCATCCCGTTCGCCATCGCCGGCGCAACGAAACTCCCCTACAAGGAAGTTTTCTCGGTGTTGAAGAAACTGCTGCTGTTGTGACGGCGGCAGTGAATAGCCCCGAGTTTTGTTGAGGCCTTTTTCCCAGGCTTGAGGCAAGACGATTGTCACGAACAAACCCAATTTCAGTGACGCGTTTAAGCGAGATGGCGCGTGTGGCCTGTGATCAGCCCGAAAGGCCGTAGACCTTTTCGAGCTTTTCCCAATTTTCGTCCATCGCATAGCTGGGCGAGAAGAACGGGATGCTGAAGTGGCCAAAGCGGATCGACAGTTGCCGCTCTGCCGTATCCTCGTCGACGCCTGCAATCTGATTGAGGTAAAGGACGGAGGCGAGGCCGGTCCGGTCGGCGCCGGATTTGCAGTGGATGAGAATGGGTTTCGGTGCGTCGCGCAACAGGGCGACGAGCCGGTGCGCCTCCTCCGGCGTCAATTGTCTGCTTGCGACCATTTTGAAGTCGATATGCCTGATACCGAGAGCGCCGGCTGCGGCGACCTCGTTTTTGTACCATGCCGCGTCCTCGCGGATTCCACGCAGGTTGACGATGGTCCGGATGCCGTAGCGCTGTGCGTATTCTGCCACCTGCAGGGCCGTGGGCTGGTTCGAACGGTAGAGCGCCCCCGGCACGACTTCGGAAAAGTTGCCCGTGACCTGGATGGCAAACAGATAGGCCGCCAGCCCCAGACCCGTCACGCAGCCTGCCAGTCCAACCAATTTCAAGATTTTGAGCATTGTTTCACCGGCGATGTCTTCGATGAGCCCACCTTTTCGCGGTTTGGCTGACAACAGCCTGAACACCGTGTGATGCTATCTGGAAGCAATGGCGAGGGAACGAACCGGCAAGTCAGCCGGGCCATGTCCAAACAGGCGCGCTGGATTTCTTGTTTGTACAGCCATGGGCAAGATTGTATGAAATATATTTCATAGTATGAATTATATTGACAGCGTTCTGCCGTTGGGATTATCTGCCCATACCGGACTTCGAGGAGGAACTCCGGTCTTCATTGGATCATCGGGCCGCCGCTTAAGGCGCCGCCGGGTATTTGGGAGGGGCTTCGGCCTCAAGGAGGAATCTTGCGCAAATTTCTAAGCACGACCGCATTGGCGGTCCTTGCATCCACACTTTTCGCCGGTGCCGCCAGTGCGGAAACGGAAAATCCGTTCCGCTGCAAGCCGGGCGAAAAATACGTCATGAACGTCATGGTCTCGGGTGTCGAATATTGGTTCCCGGTCTATGAAATGTTCAAGCAGGCGGGCCAGCAGCTCGGCTGCGAGACGGCCTATACCGGTACGCCGGAATATGACGTCAACAAGCAGATCGCCACCTTCGACCAGGCTCTGGCCCAGAACCCGGCCGGAATCCTGGTTCATCCGATGAACTCTGACCCGTTCATCGAGCCGATCAATCGCGCCATCGACCAGGGCACGGCTGTCGTCACGTTCGCCGCCGACGCACCGCTCTCCAAGCGTATCTCGTTCATCACCTCGGACAATACCCGCGAAGGCACCTATGCCGCCGACGCGATCGCCGAAAAGATGGGTGGCAAGGGCGAATATGCGGTTCTGGAAAATCCGGGCCAGGACAACCACGACAAGCGCATCGCTGCCTTCATCGCTCGCATGGAGGCAAAATATCCGGACATGAAGCTGGTTGGCCGCGCTGCCTCCAACCAGGATCCGAACAAGGCCTATCAGGGTCTGATGAGCCTGGTGCAGGCGCATCCGAACCTTGGCGCCGTGTTCATGCCGGAAGCCAATTCGGCGATCGGTGCTTCGCAGGCCAACAAGGAAAGCGGCGGCAAGATCCTCGTGATGTGCGCCGACGTCAACGCCAATATCCTCGACATGATCAAGGCGGGCGAAGTGTTCGGTTCGATCAACCCGAATCAGGGCATGCAGGGCTATATGGGCTTCATGCTTCTGTGGCTTGCCAAGCATCCGGAACTCATCGACCCGATGAACGACGCCAAGCGCGCCGGCTTCAACCCGATGAGCATTCCGTTCGTCGATAACGGCCTGTCGATCGTCACGGCCGACAATGCCGACGATTTCTACTGGGACAAGTATCTGAAGCGGCGTGGTACGAAGGGCATCGAGGAGTAAGCCTTTTGTGTCGGCTGTCTGGAGCATAAGGCTCCGGACAGCCACCGCAAGCGTAGGAGGGAGGATGTCATGGCACCGGTGCCGGTTCTGGAAATCCGCAATGTCAGCAAGCACTTCGGTGCGGTGAAGGCTTTGACGGATGTGAATTTCAGCCTGGAGAAGGGCGAGGTTCATGCGCTTTGCGGCGAAAACGGCGCGGGCAAATCGACGCTGATGAACATCATTGCAGGCGTGCTGCAGCCGACCGAGGGCGAAGTGCTTGTCGATGGTGCGCCGGTGAAGGTGACGTCGCCGGCCGTCGCGCAATCGCTCGGCCTTGGCCTCGTGCATCAGGAAATCGCGCTCTGCCCGGATGCGACGGTGGCGGAAAACATGTTCATGGCGGCGACCAACCGCCGCCGCTCGCCTTTCATGAATTATGGCAGGCTGGAGCGGGACGCGCAGGCCGTGATGAACCGGCTGGCGCCGATCGACGTGCGCCGCAAGGTTGCCGACCTGCCGATCTCAAGCCAGCAGCTGGTCGAGATCGCCAAGGCGCTGACGCTCGATTGCCGCGTTTTGATCTTCGACGAGCCGACGGCGGCGCTGACGGAATCCGAGACGCAGGTGCTGTTCGGGATCATCCGCGATCTCAAGGCGCAGGGCATTTCGATCATTTATATCAGCCACCGCATGGCCGAGATTTTCAGCCTTTGTGACCGGGTGACCGTTTTTCGCGACGGCCGCTATGTTTCAACGGAGAAGGTGGCGGATTTGACGCCGGACGATGTGGTGCGCCGCATGGTCGGGCGCGAAATCACCCAGCTCTATCCGGAAAAGCAGTCGCTGACCGAGCGGACGGACGAGACCATTTTCAGCGTCCGCGATCTTGGCGACGGCAGCCGCTTCGGGGATGTCAGCTTTGCGCTGCGCAAGGGCGAAATTCTTGGGGTCGGCGGGCTGATCGGCTCGGGCCGCACCGAGATCGCCGAAGGTATTTGCGGATTGCGGCCGGTGACAGCAGGCGAAGTGCTGTTGCATGGGCAACGGCTGTCGGCCCGATCCTATGCGCAGGCCGTGGCGGCGGGTGTCGTCTATCTTTCCGAGGACCGCAAGGGCTCCGGCGTCTTCCTCGATTTGTCCATTGCCCAGAATATTGCCGTTCTCGATCTGAAGTCGCTGACCGGGCCGATGGGGCTGTTGAATTCCAAGGCCGAGGCGGACCGTGCCAAGGACCTTGTCCGGCGGCTCGGCGTGCGGATGGGCGGCATCGACATGCCGGTCTCGTCGCTGTCGGGCGGCAACCAGCAGAAGGTGGCGATTGCCAAGCAACTGGCGGTCAATCCCAAGGTCATCCTGATGGACGAACCGACGCGCGGCATCGATGTCGGCGCCAAATCGGAAATCCACCGGCTGCTGCGCGATCTCGCGCGCTCCGGCATCGGCATCGTCGTCATCTCTTCGGAACTGCCGGAGCTTCTCGGTCTGTGTGACCGGGTGCTGGTGATCCGCGAGGGTACGGTTGCAGGCGAGGTCGAGGGCGAGACGATGACGGAAGAAACGATCATGCGGCTGGCATCGGGTATCGGCGGTCACAATCATTCAAAGGCATCAGAGCATGCCGCATAAAGAAGAAGCAGGGGCAGGAGAAAACGTCATGGCGGACGCTACATTGATACCGGCACATCAGGCGCGCGCGCCCGGCTGGAAACGCCTGGGAACGATGCGTGAGGCGGGACTGATCGCCATCATCCTGGCGCTCTGCATCGTCATGAGCTTTGCCTCGCCGCACTTTCTGACGCTTGGCAATTTCCGGGCAATGCTGATGTCGTTCTCGGTGGAAGGCATCGTCGTCGTTGGCATGACCATCCTGTTGATCGTCGGCGGTATCGACCTGTCGGTCGGCTCGGTCGTCTGCTTTTCGATGGTGCTGTCAGGCTCGCTGTTCCTGATGGGGCTCGATCCGTGGAGCGCGTCGCTGATCGGCATTATCGCCAGCGGCCTGATCGGTTGCGTCATGGGCTTCTTCGTGACGGTCGTGGGCTTGAACCACTTCATCACCTCGCTTGCGGCCATGGTCATCGTGCGCGGCATCTGCCTGATCATCACCAAAGGCACGCCGCTGTCGCTGTTCACTCTGCCACCCTCGTTCAAGGCGGTCGGGCAGGGCACCTTCTATGGCGTCCCCTATGTGATCCTGATCTTCGTCGCCGTCGTGGTGCTGTTCGATTTCCTTTTGCGCCGGGCAACGGCCTTCCGCAAGGTGTTCTATACCGGCAGCAACGAGAAGGCGGCGCTCTATTCCGGCATCAAGACCAACCAGGTGAAGTTCTGGGTGACGGTGCTCTGCGCCACGCTGTCGGGTGTTGCAGGCGTCATCTACATGTCCCGCTTCGGCGCCGCGACCCCGACCTTCGGCGTCGGCATGGAGCTCAACATCATCGCAGCCGCGGTGATCGGCGGCGCCTCGTTGAATGGCGGCTCCGGCACGATCCTTGGCGCGATCCTCGGCATCGCCCTGCTCTCGGTCGTGACTAGCTCGCTGATCCTGCTCGACGTATCCGTCTATTGGCAAGACATGATCAAAGGCTGCATTCTGCTCGCCGCCGTCTCGATCGACCATTTCCTGCACAAACGGAAGGCTGCCTGATATGTCGCCCAATAGGCCCGTCGCCAAGCTCAAACCCGCCAATGCGCCGCGCGAGGAAATCGTCATCGCCCGGCAGATGCATCAGGCCCTGGTCCTGCATTTCCTCGAGGGACTGACGCAGGCGCAGATTGCCGATCAGCTCGGCATCTCGCATGCCACCGTCAACCGGCTGATCAAGCGTGGCCGCCAGCTCGGCCTGGTCGAGATCAAGATCAAGTCGCCGGTCGAGCCGCTGGTCGATATGGAAGAACAGCTTCTGGCGCTCGGCGGCATCAGCCGCGCGGTGGTGGTGCCGACCGTGTCGGACAATCCGCAGACGGCGCTCCAGGCCGTCGGCGAAGCGGCGGCAAGGCTGCTGCTGGAGGAAATCATCGATGGCGATACGATCTGCATCACCGGCGGCAAGGGTGTCAGCGCCGTGGTTGCCGGGCTTCAGGCGCAGCGCCGCTTCGATGTCGAAGTCATTCCGGCGACGGGCTGTGTTCAGGGCAAGCACTATACCGACGTCAATCACGTCTCGACGATGATGGCCGACCGGCTTGGCGGGCGCTCCTATCAGATCCACGCGCCGCTGTTTGCCGATAGCGCCGCCGAACGCAGCATGCTGATCAACATGCGCTCGGTTGCCGACGTCTTCAAACGGGCGCGCGAGGCGAAGATCGCGGTGGTCGGCATCGGTTCGATCCTGTCGGACGATTCGAGCTATTACGACCTGCATCCGTCCTCAAGCACCGATCGTGCCGCCATCGAGCGGTCCGGTGCCTCCTGCGAGTTGCTGGCGCATCTGCTCGACGTCCACGGCCAGGTCTGCGACTACAGCCTCAACCGGTCGCTGGTGTCGCTGACGCTTGAGGAATTCGCCTCGATCCCGACCAAGATCGGCGTGGCAAGCGGGCCGAACAAGGCGGGGCCGATCTTGAGCGTCCTGCGCGGCAATCATCTGGATACGCTGGTGACCGACGAGGCGACGGGTGCGCGGGTGCTGGCACTGGCGAATGGCGAAGGAAAATGGGCATGAGCGGGCAGTACATGAGCGGACAGCAATTGACACGCGAGATCGGCAAATCCGGCGTTTCCGCCTCGGCAGTCGGGCTCGGTACCTGGGCGATCGGCGGCTGGATGTGGGGCGGGACCGACGAGAAGGAATCCATCGCCGCGATCCAGGCATCGCTTGATGCGGGCGTGACGCTGATCGACACGGCGCCTGCCTATGGGCTTGGACGCTCCGAGGAGATCGTCGGCAAGGCACTGGCCGGGCGCCGCGACAAGGCTGTTATCGCCACCAAATGCGGCCTTGTCTGGCACACGCAGAAGGGCCGGCATTTCTTCGATCAGGACGGCAAGCCGGTCCACCGCTATCTCGGCCGCGATGCAATCCTTCACGAGGTCGAGGAAAGCCTGAAACGGCTCGCAACCGACTATATCGACCTTTACATCACCCATTGGCAGGACCCGACGACGCCGGTCGAAGAGACGATGCGGGCGCTGGAAGACCTGCGTACATCCGGCAAGATCCGGGCGATCGGGGCGAGCAATGTCAGCCGCGACGACCTTGATGCCTATATTGAAGTCGGTGGCCTCGATGCGATCCAGGAGCGGTTCAGCATGATCGACCGCGAGATCGAGGTGGACCTTCTGCCGCTGACCAAGGCCAACGGCATTGCGACGCTCAGCTATTCGTCGCTGGCGCTGGGGCTGCTGTCCGGCACGATTGGACCGGACCGCGTGTTTTCCGGCGACGATCAGCGCAGGGACAATCCGCGCTTCTCGGTCGGCAACCGGAAGAAGGCGGCGGCGCTTGCCGATGTCATCCGGCCGGTCGCGGAAAAACACGGAGCCAGCATCGCTCAAACCGTGATTGCCTGGACGCTTTCGCAGCCCGGCGTCACCTTTGCGCTGTGCGGCGCGCGCAATCCGGCACAAGCAATCGACAATGCGCGGGCCGGGACCATGCGGCTGGATGCGGCCGATCTTGCGGCCATCGACAAGGCCATAGCGGCGAAACTGACTGATATGGACAGGTAGCGGATCGCCATCATGAAACGTGAAGAGATATTGGACGGGCTCCGCCAGAGCCCGAAGGTGGACGTGTGTGTCATCGGCGGCGGCATCAACGGTATCAGCGTCTTTCGGGAACTGGCGCTGCAGGGGCTGAACGTGCTTTTGGTCGAGAAGCACGACTATTGCTCTGGTGCCAGTTCCGCCTTGTCGCGCATGGTGCATGGCGGGCTTCGCTATTTGGAAAACGGCGAGTTCAAGCTGGTGCAGGAATCGCTGGTCGAGCGTGACCGGCTATTGCGCAACGCACCGCACTATGTCGCGCCGCTGCCGACGACAGTGCCGGTGTTCGATATCTTCTCCGGCCTCGGCAACGGCATTGTCCGGTTCTTAGGCCTCAGCCGACGGCCGAGCCGCCGGGGTGCCGTCGCCATCAAGGCGGGGCTCAGCATCTATGATTTCCTGACGCGCAAGCGGGCGCTGATGCCGCGCCACCAGTTTCGCGGCCGTCGCACGACGCTGCAAAAATGGCCTGCACTGCATCCGGGCATCAAGAGTTCCGCCACCTATTTCGACGCTTGGGTCAGCCATCCGGAACGGCTGGGTATCGAACTGCTGCAGGACGGTCTTGCCGCCAAGGCCGGGGCGGTGGCGCTGAACTATGCCGAACTGCACCGGACAGAAAATGGCCGCTATCGCGTCGAGGACCAGATCGGTGGCGCATCCGTTGCGGTCGAACCGGCGCTCATCATCAATGCCACGGGCGGCTGGATCGACATCGCCAATGAAACCCTGTTTTCGCCAGAGGCGCGCCCGGCACCGCTGATGGGCGGCACCAAGGGGTCGCACCTGATCATCGACAATGCGGAGTTGCGCGACGCCCTTGCCGGTCACATGATTTACTACGAGAACGAGGACGGGCGGATTTGCATCCTGTTTCCCTATCTCGGCAAGGTTCTGGTCGGCTCGACCGATATCCGCGTCGATGATCCGGGAACGGTGCGCTGCGAGGCCGACGAGCGGGATTATATCCTGCAATCGCTCGCCTTCGTTCTGCCTGATATCGTCATCCGGCAGGACGAGATCGTCTTCCAGTTTTCCGGCGTGCGGCCGCTTCCGGCCAGCACCGATAGCTTTACCGGCCGCATTCCGCGCGATCATTTTTGCACGGTCCTGGAACCGGGCGATAGCGGCCCGCCGGTGCTGTGCATGATCGGTGGCAAGTGGACGACGTTCCGGTCCTTTGGGGAACTGGCGGCCGACATGGCCCTGGAAAGGCTCGGCAAGCAGCGCCGCGTTGCGACGACCGACCGGCCGATTGGCGGCGGGCGGTCATTTCCTGACAATGTGCCCGCCTGGCTTGCGCATGCCGCTACAGCCAAGAGCATGTCCGGCGAGCGGATGGCTGAGCTGTTTGGCCGGTACGGCACAGATGCCGAGGCGATCGCCGGTTTCATCGCAACGGGTCCCGATACACCGCTGCCGCATGCCGGCTACTCGGTGCGTGAATTCCAGTTCCTGATCCGCCATGAGGCGGTGGAACATCTCGACGACCTGCTTTTGCGGCGCACGACGCTTGCCGTCTCGGGAGAGCTTTCGCTCGCCATGATGGATGAAGTGCTCGAGCTTTTGGCGCAGGAAAAGCGCTGGGCGCCGGGGCAGCGCGCGACCGAGCGCACCCGTTTTCTCACCCTTCTCAACGAACGCCACGGCGTCGATGAAGACATGCTTTCCGCAAGGAACGAACCAAGGAGCATAGAATGCGACACAACAGCAAAGTCCGGATGAACCGGCTGTTCGGCGGCGGCCGCTGCCTCGACGTGGCGATCGATCACGGCGTCTGCAACGAACCGTCCTTCCTGAGTGGGCTGGAGGACATTCAGGCTGTCGTCAAGGCGCTGGTTTCTGCCGGCCCGGATGCGATCCAGATGAACTACGGCCAGGCGGACCTGTTGCAGGACGTGCCCGGCAAGGACAAGCCGGCGCTGGTCATGCGCATCGACATGGGCAATCCCTATAACCGCATCCGCCACCGCGACATGTGGGCGGTGCTGCAGAACGAGGCCGAGCCGCTGATCGGCGCGCTTGAGATGGACGCGGCCTGCGTCGTCGTCAACCTGTTCATGCTGCCGGACGAGCCGGACCTGTTCCGTCAATGCGTGCAGAATATTTCCCGCGTGCGGGCCGATTGCGACAAGTATGGCATGCCGCTGATGATCGAGCCGCTGGTGATGCAGCCGGTGACCGAAAAGGGCGGCTACATGGTCGATGGCGATGCCGACAAGATCGTCACGCTGACGCGCCTTGCCCGCGAAATGGGGGCCGATATCGTCAAGGCCGACCCGACCGATAATGCACAAGATTTTCACAGGGTCGTGGAGGCGGCGCGCTGCCCGGTTCTGGTGCGCGGTGGTGGCAAGGAAGACCTTCGCGCGGTGTTCGACAAATCTGCGGCCTTGATGCGGCAGGGTGCAATGGGCATGGTCTACGGGCGCAACATCTATCAGCACGCCAATCCGAGCGCCGTTGTGCGCGGGCTGATGGCGATCGTGCATGAGGACGCCAGCGGCGAACAGGCCTTCGCGCTCTATCAGCAGGGCTGAGCAGCGATTTCGAACCTTGGGAGGGGTTCAGAATGAAAGAATATCTTTTGGGGCTCGACGCCGGAAACACCGTGATCAAGGCGGTGATTTTCGACCGGGCGGGCAACGAAATCGCCGCTGCATCCGAGGAAGGACACAGCCGCATGCCGAGCCCGGGGCATGTCGAGCGCGGGCTGGATGAACTCTGGACGAATGCACGCCACGTCATCCGCGCCTGCATCGAAAAGGCGAAGATAAAGCCTGAGGACATCGCTGCGATCGGTTGTGCGGGGCATGGCAACGGCCTTTATACGCTTGATCGTGACGGCGCGCCGCTTCTCGGCATCCAGTCGCTCGACACGCGGGCGGCCGGGTTGGTTGACGAATGGCGGGAAGCCGGTGTTGGCGACCGGACCTATCCGATCGGCCAGCAGCGGCCCTGGCCGTCGCAGACGCCGACGCTGCTGGCCTGGCTGAAACGCCACCGGCCGGAAACCTTCGGCAAGATCGGCACGGTCTTCCTCTGCAAGGATTTCATCGTCAACCGGCTGACCGGCAAGCGCGTCAGCGACGTCTCGGACATGACCGGCTGCGGGCTGCTCAACGTTGCTGCTCGCCGTTACGATCAAGGCCTGATGGATGCCTATGGACTGGGCGAATGCATGGGGCTTTTGCCGCCCTTGATCGAAAGCGCCGATATTGCCGGGACTGTCACCGTGGAAGCCGCCGCACAGACCGGGCTTGCCGCGGGCACGCCGGTTGTCGGCGGCCTGTTCGACGTGGTGGCATCGGCGATCGGCTCCGGCGTGACGCGCACGGGCGCTGCCTCGATCATCGCCGGAACCTGGAGCATCAATCAGGTGATCATCGACCGGCCGGAGCTGAATGGCCCGGTGTTCATGTCATCGACCTTCGACCGGAACCGCTATATGGCGATCGAATCCAGCGCCACGTCGGCGGCAAATCTTGAGTGGCTGGTCCGCGAGTTTTTCGCGGATGCCTGCCCGGAGGGGCGCTCGCCGTTCGATTTCTGCTGCGAATTCGCAGCCGCAGTCGAGCCGGCGTCTGACGATCCGATCTATCACCCCTTCCTCTACGGCGCCCAGCAGGACGGCAATGCGCGAGCCGGTTTCTATGGCATTGCGGGCTGGCATACGAAGGGGCATCTGGTTCGCGCCGTGCTGGAAGGCGTGGCTTTCGGGCATCGCGCCCATATCGAGACGATGCGCTCGGCCGGTGCGCCGTTTAGCGAGGCGGTCCTGTCGGGCGGCGGATCGCGCAGCCTGGTCTGGCCGCAGATCTTTGCCGATGTGCTCGGCGTTCCGGTTTCCGTTGCACGGTCGCGCGAAACCGGCGCGCTCGGGGCGGCGATTGCGGCTGGAACCGGCGTCGGCGTCTTTTCTGACTTCGCAGCCGGTGCTGCGGCCATGGTGCGCACCGAACGGCATTATCGTCCGAACGTCTCACTTGAGGCGCATTATGCGCGGCGCTACGCTCTCTATCGGGATATTGCCGAAGCGATGGCGCCGCTGTGGCGGCGTCTGACGGCGGTCCAGCCGGTTGTTGCGGGAGTGGCGGCGTGAACATGCGTGTGAATGATCAGGCCATCGATGCGGGAAGCTACGACTTCATCGTCGTCGGCGCGGGATCGGCGGGATGTGTTCTGGCCAACCGGCTGTCGGCCGATCCGAAAACCCGCGTCCTTTTGCTCGAGGCCGGCGGCAGCGACCGGTATCACTGGGTACATGTGCCGATCGGCTATCTCTACTGCATGGGCAATCCGCGCACCGACTGGATGATGAAGACGGCTGTGGAAGCCGGGTTGAACGGCCGGTCCTTGCCCTATCCGCGTGGAAAAGTGCTGGGCGGCTGCTCCTCGATCAACGGCATGATCTACATGCGCGGCCAGGCGGCGGATTACGACGGCTGGCGGCAGGCGGGAAATTCCGGCTGGGGCTGGGACGACGTGCTGCCCTATTTCCTGAAATCCGAGGACAATTATCGCGGCAAGTCGGGGATGCACGGGGCAGGCGGCGAATGGCGGGTGGAAAAGCAGCGGCTCTCCTGGCCGATCCTCGATGCCTTTCGCGATGCAGCCGAAGAACTCGGTATTCCGAAGACCGACGATTTCAACGACGGCGACAATGAGGGGTCTGGCTATTTCGAGGTCAACCAGCGTGGCGGCCTGCGCTGGAACACCACCAAGGCTTTCCTGCGCCCGGCGATGAAGCGGGCCAACCTGCGCGTCATGACCGGGGCCGAAACCGAGCGGCTGGCGTTCGACGGCAGAACAGTGACCGGCGTGCGGTTCCGATTGAACGGGCAGACACATTTCGCCCGCGCCAACCGCGAAGTCATTCTGTCTGCCGGGGCGATCAATTCGCCGAAAATCCTGGAGCTTTCCGGGGCCGGTCGTCCGGATGTGTTGTCCCGTGCCGGAATCGAACCAATCCATGACCTTCCGGGTGTCGGCGAAAACCTGCAGGACCATTTGCAGATCCGCACGGTCTTCCGCATCGAGGGCGCAAAGACGCTGAACCAGCTCTATCACAACCTGTTTACGCGGGCGGGCATGGGGCTTGAATATATGTTGCGCCGTTCCGGACCGCTGTCGATGGCGCCGAGCCAGCTCGGCATCTTTGCCAAGAGCGATCCGGCGGTGGCGACGGCCGATCTCGAATATCATGTGCAGCCCTTGAGCACCGACCGGCTCGGCGAGCCGCTGCACAAATATCCCGCCGTCACCGTTTCTGTCTGCAACCTGCGGCCGGAAAGCCGCGGGACGGTACATATCGGTGGACCGGACCTTTCCGTTGCTCCGGAAATCCGCCCGAATTATCTCTCGACGGCCGGAGACCGGATCGTTGCGACGAAATCCATCCGGCATGCCCGCCGCCTGATGGAGGCCGGCGCCATCGCCAAGTACCGGCCACAGGAAATGCTGCCGGGCACGCAGTACCAGAGCGATGAGGACCTGATCCGCCGCGTCGGCGATATCGCCACGACGATCTTCCACCCGGTCGGGACCTGCAAGATGGGCAGCGACACCATGGCAGTGGTCGATCCGCAGCTGCGGGTGCATGGGCTGGCGAAATTGCGGGTGGTCGATGCCTCGATCATGCCGACGATCGTCTCGGGCAACACCAACTCGCCGGTGATCATGATTGCGGAAAAGGCAGCAGAACTGATTGCTGCAGGCGCCTGATCACGTTGTGCCAGGGGATCCGTCCGTCTGATTGCGGCAGTCAGACGGACGTGAAACTGCGATACGCCATCTGTTTATAGGATTCGACAAGGGCGCGGCCTTCCGCCTCTTGCGTTGATACGGCAAGCCGCATGACACATTCGCCGAGGTACATCACCAGCAGGGCGGAAACCTGAAGTTTTTCAAGGTCCTCATCCGGCAAAGCACGCTTCATGGCGGCAGTCAGAAGCGTGGCGTTCTGCCGGCTTTCCGCAAGCTCGATCTCCCGCAGGGCCTTGTCCGCCTGCATCGCCGACCAGATGTCACGGATGACCGGCTCGGCCAGGAATATCTCGTAATATTCGTCGATCAGCACCGAGAAGGCCTGCCGCAGGTCTTCAACCGTTTTTACGTGTGCGAGGCCATCGGCGATGCAGGCGCGCGAGACGGCATTGTAACGCTCGGCCAGCGTCCGGATGATTGCCGCCTTGTCGGGAAAATACTGATAGAGCGAGCCGATCGAGATGCCGCTCAATTCGGCCACTTCGCTCATCCGCATCGTATCGCTGCCGCGCTCGGCAATCAGCCGGGAGGCAGAGCTCAGAATATGCTCGACCCGCTCGCGGCTGCGCTTTTGCGTCGGCGCCTTGCGCATCGCCCCATCGTCCTCCGGGGCCGGCGAGGGGGCTGTCTGGTTCACGGCCACGATCTGTCCTTTCGGCAATATTTCTCTTGACGACCAAAATACGAGGGTTTATCACATTTAGCAAATGTGAGGATTACTCATGTTTAAGGTCAAAGGGAGCGAGATAATGAGCAAAACGATTTTGATCCTTGGCGGCAACGGCAAGACCGGACGCCGGGTGGCGGAACGCCTGGCGGCAAAGGGAAAAGAGGTCAGGCTTGCGTCGCGGTCGACCGCTCCGGCGTTCGACTGGACCGATCCGTCGGGCTGGGCAGCCGTGCTTGAAGGCGTCGATGCCGCCTATGTCAGCTATCAGCCGGACCTAGCCGTTCCGGGTGCCGTTAAGGCGATTGGCACGCTTTGCCGGGTCGCGGTCGAAAAGGGCGTGAAGCACCTGGTCCTGCTGTCGGGACGCGGAGAGGACGAAGCCCTGGCGTCTGAAGAAGTATTGAAGCGATCCGGTGTCGGCTACACCGTCATCCGCGCCAGCTGGTTCTTTCAGAATTTCAGCGAGGCATTTCTCGTGGAGGGGATTCAGGCCGGCGAACTGGTCCTGCCGGTCGGTGATGTCGGAGAGCCGTTCATCGATGCCGATGATATCGCCGATATTGCCGCTGCCGCTTTGACGGAACCGGGGCATGCCGGCAGGACCTATGAGGTGACAGGTCCGCGTCTGATGACATTTAGCGACGCCGTGGCGGAGATCGCCCGGCAGACCGGACGCGATATCCGCTTCACCACAGTCGATATCGGCGACTATGTTGCTCTGCTGAAACAGGCGCAGATTCCGGCAGACACCATCTGGCTGGTGCATTATCTGTTCACCACGGTGCTTGACGGCCGCAACGAGAGCCTGACGGATGGCGTCCTGCAGGCACTTGGCCGTCCACCGCGCGATTTTGCCGATTATGTGCGTGAAACGGCTGCAACCGGTGTCTGGGAGGACCTGAAATGATTGCCGCACTTTTTCCCTGGCTGATCTTTTCGGCCGTGCTCGGGGTCGGGCTCAACGCGGGCCTGTTCTTCATCTTCTCGGTCTGCATCATGGGGGCGCTTGCCCGTTTGCCGGCCGAACAGGGCATTGCCGCCATGCAGGCGATCAATGTCGTGATCCTCAATCCCTGGTTCCTGCTGGTCTTCATGGGAACGGCGGTTCTGGCGCTCGTGCTCGCTGCCGGTGGGTTCGTTTATGGCGGACCGGCTCGTTTCTACCTGATCGCCGGCGCGCTGCTCTTTCTCGGCGGCACGATCCTGGTGACGATGACCTTCAACGTGCCGATGAATGACGCGCTCGACGCGTTGCAGCCGGGTAGCGAAGACGCCGCCCGTTTGTGGTCATCGACCTATCTCGTCGACTGGGTCCGGTGGAACCATGTGCGCACTCTGTCGTCGATCGGCGCATTGGGCTGCTTCGTCATGGCTTTCCGGGCGGCTTAACGTCAGCCCAGCGCGTTGGCCCGCGTCTTCAGGATCGCCGAAAAACGCGGGTCGAAGGCGCGGCTGATCGGTTCGGCGGCAGCGCCGAGCGCCACCGACCACGGGTCGGTCATGCCCAGCTGCAGGCGCGGTATCGAACGGCCCGGACGGTTTGCGTTGGACGGAAGCAGGGGGTGGATGGCCTCCAGAAGCTTGCGCGTCAGCGCCTCCGGCCCGGTGGAGCACAGGATGACGGTCTGCGGATCGAAGATCGTCTCGATGATCTGCACGCCCCAGCGCAGTTCCTCGGCGGCGGCATCGATCCACGATGCAATGGCCGGATCGCCGGTGTTCACCAGCAAGTTCACCCGTTCGGCAAGGCCGGGATCGGCGGGGTCGGCGCCGAGATGCTGGTAGAGCGAGGCCAGCGATGCGCGGTGTTCGAGCGGCATCCGGTCCGGGCGCCGGGCGGTGGGCGGCAGAAGCACCATGCCGATTTCCCCGGCATTGCCGTTGCCGCCGGCGTAGAGTTCGCCGTTGAGAATGAGGCCAGCGCCGATACCGAAGCCGACATAGAGACAGACGGCGTGATCGATGCCGTGGGCGGCACCCACCATGCGTTCGGCGGTGGCGCAGGCCGCGGCATCGTTCTGCAATGCGACTTCCAGTCCCGTGCCGGCCGCCAGCGTTTCGAGCAGCGGAAAGTTCTGCCAGGCGGCCATCATCCATTGGTCGTCATTGTCGGCCGCCAGCCCGAACGGGCCCGGCATGGCAACGCCAAGACCGACAAGCCGCTTCTCGGCCTGACCGTCGAGGCTGGCGAGTTCGGTGCGGACCTGTTCGATGAGATCGAGAATAACCTTGGCGCCGTTGGACGGCCCGCCCGGCGGCAGGTTTGCCTGGGCGCGTACCAGAACGGTGCCGACGAGATCCACCGCGATGGCGCGGGTGATATGCCGGTCGATCTGCAGGCCAATGGCAAAGGCGCCGTCCGGCACCAGCCGGTAGGGGGTCGAGGGCTGGCCGCGGCCGTTGCGAACGGCTGCCAGCGACACGACCAGTCCGTCCCGTTCCAGGTCCTCGATGATGTTTGAAACCGTCTGCTTGGTAAGCTTTGTCGCCCGGGCGAGATCGGCGCGCGACAATTGTCCGTTCAGCCGCAGCGCATCGATCATGACGCGGCGGTTATGGGCGCTAGTGCCCTCCTGATTGGTGCCGCTC
This sequence comes from Pararhizobium sp. P1_E7, assembly GCF_056405855.1. Lineage (NCBI taxonomy): Bacteria > Pseudomonadati > Pseudomonadota > Alphaproteobacteria > Hyphomicrobiales > Rhizobiaceae > Pararhizobium > Pararhizobium sp. P1_E7. Next base: position 99,907 of record NZ_JBFUBH010000001.1, read on the forward strand.
TTGGCCCGGATCGGCCGCATCTCGTTCATCCCGTAAAATCCCCTTGACACCATTAGAATATTGAACAAGAAATAAGTCAAAGCAATTGACTTAATAAAAAGAGCCGCAGAGCTTTTAAGGGAACAATCGGCATCACGGGATCAGTCCTAGCGGCCGCACAACACTTCGACAAGGCATGCCGGACGCCGCATCAGCGCGGTTTCACGGAAGGCGCGCGTTTCAGCGGGCCGGCGACTGTTATCCATCACTGGAGGGAAAAGAAATGCTGAAATCCAAACGCAACGCACTCATGGGGGCTGCCCTGGCCGGTGCATTCTTTGCGACCAACGCCTATGCCGAAACGACGCTCAATGCGTTGTTCATGGCGCAGGCCGCCTATAGCGAAGCCGATGTCCGCGCCATGACCGAGGCCTTTGCCAAGGCCAATCCGGACGTCAAGGTCAATCTCGAATTCGTGCCTTACGAAGGCCTGCACGACAAGACCGTTCTGGCGCAGGGGTCGGGCGGCGGCTACGATGTCGTTCTGTTCGACGTGATCTGGCCGGCCGAATATGCCAGCAACAAGGTTCTGGTCGATGTCTCCTCGCGCGTCACCGGCGATATGAAGAAGGGCGTGCTGCCCGGCGCCTGGACGACGGTCGAGTATGACGGCGCCTATTACGGCATGCCGTGGATTCTCGATACGAAATACCTGTTCTACAACAAGGAAATCCTGGAGAAGGCCGGCATCAAGACGCCGCCGAAGACCTGGGACGAGCTTGCCGAACAGGCCAAGACCATCAAGGACAAGGGCCTGCTGGCGACCCCGATCGCCTGGAGCTGGTCGCAGGCGGAAGCTGCGATCTGCGACTACACCACGCTGGTCAGCGCCTATGGCGGCAAGTTCCTCGACGGCGGCAAGCCGGCCTTCCAGACGGATGGCGGTCTGGATGCTTTGAAATACATGGTGTCGAGCTATACGTCCGGCATATCCAATCCGAATTCCAAGGAATTCCTCGAGGAAGACGTCCGCAAGGTGTTTGAAAACGGCGAAGCCGCCTTCGCGCTGAACTGGACCTATATGTACAACCTCGCCAATACCGGCAAGGACAGCAAGGTGGCCGGCAAGGTCGGCGTCGTTCCGGCGCCGGGTGTTACGGGCAAGAGCGAGGTTTCGGCCGTCAACGGTTCGATGGGCCTTGGCATCACCGCGACCAGCAAGCATCCGGACGAGGCCTGGAAATACATCACCTTCATGACCTCGCAATCCGTGCAGAACCAGTATGCCAAGCTCAGCTTGCCGATCTGGGCATCGTCCTATGACGATGCGGCCGTCAGCAAGGGGCAGGAGGAGCTGATCGGCGCTGCCAAGCAATCGCTGGCCGCGATGTATCCGCGGCCGACGACGCCGAAGTACCAGGAGCTTTCCGTCGCGTTGCAGCAGGCCATTCAGGAAGCGCTGCTTGGCCAGACCAGTCCGGAGGATGCCCTGAAGACCGCCGCCGACAATAGCGGTCTCTAAGGCGCCGGGTCCGCCCCCTCGTCTCGCATCTGCCGATCTCCGGGCGGCGGCCTCCCTGCCGCCCGGATAGTTTCATCCCCCTTGCATCCCATTATTTCAGGAAGAGTTGCCCCATGTCCGGGACATCGATGACCACACGCGCATGGCTGCTGATGCTGCCGCTGCTCGCCGTCATGATCGCCGTCATCGGCTGGCCGCTCGCCGATACGGTCGGGCTCTCCTTCACCGATGCGAAACTTGTCGGCACGGCCGGCAATTTCGTCGGCATCGACAATTATGTGAAGACGCTCACCAGTTCGAATTTCCAGCGCACGCTGGTGACAACGACGATCTTTGCCGTCGTCTCCGTCTTTGCCGAAATGGTTCTGGGCGTTCTGGCTGCCCTTCTGCTCAATCAGCAATTTTACGGCCGTACCCTGCTGCGCGGGCTGATGATCCTGCCCTGGGCATTGCCGACCGTCGTCAACGCCACACTCTGGCGGCTGATCTATAATCCGGAATATGGTGCGCTGAATGCCGCACTCACCCAGATCGGCATGCTCGATGTCTACCGCTCCTGGCTTGGCGAACCGAACACGGCGCTCGCCTCGCTGATCATCGCCGACTGCTGGAAGAATTTTCCGCTGGTGGCGCTGATCGCGCTTGCGGCTCTGCAGGCCGTGCCGCGCGATATCACCGCTGCGTCGCTGGTCGATGGCGCCGGACCCTTTGCCCGGTTCCGCTTCGTCATCCTGCCATACCTTGCCGGGCCGCTGATCGTCGCGCTGGTGCTCAGAACCATCGAGGCGTTCAAGGTCTTCGACATCATCTGGGTGATGACCCGCGGCGGGCCGGCCAACAGCACGCGCACGCTGTCGATCCTTGTCTATCAGGAGGCGTTTTCCTTCCAGCGGGCAGGCTCGGGTGCTTCGCTGGCTTTGATCGTTACCTTGCTGGTGGCGGTGTTGGCGGCCGCCTATGGCGTGCTTGTTCGGCGCACTGCGGGGAGTACGACATAATGGAACGCAAGAGCTTTCTGTTCTCCTTCTTCATCCATGCCTGCGCGCTGCTGCTTGCCATCGTCATACTTGCACCGGTGGTCTGGCTGTTCATCATGAGCATCTCGCCCGCCGCTGGACTGACGGCCAAGCCGCTTGTCTGGTGGCCACAGTCGGTCGATTTCTCGCGTTATGGCGTGTTGCTCTCCAGTATTGAGAACAGCGCCGGCGCTGCCTTTGTCGCCTCTCTGGTGAACAGCATCCTCGTCGCCGGCATGGCGACCATCGCGGCTTTGGCGCTTGCCATTCCCGCCGCATGGGCCGTGTCGCGGACGCCGTCGGTCGGCTGGTCGCTCTATATGGTGATCGCCACCTACATGCTGCCGCCGGTGGCGCTGGCGGTGCCGCTCTATTTCGGCCTTGCGCATCTTGGCCTGCTCAACAGCGTGTTCGGGCTGGCGCTGGTCTATCTCACCATTCTGGCGCCGTTTACCACCTGGCTGATGAAATCCGGTTTCGATGCCATCCCGAAGGAAATCGAGGCGGCGGCGATGATGGACGGGGCCGGGCTGTTTGAGACACTGCGCATCATCACCCTGCCGCTGGCCGCACCCGTCATGGCGACCTCGGCGCTGTTTGCCTTCCTGCTGGCCTGGGACGAATTCTTCTACGCGCTTTTGTTCACCTCCGACCTGCGCGCCAAAACACTCACCGTCGCCATCGCCGATCTCGCCGGTGGCCGTGTTTCCGACTACGGACTGATCGCAACCGCGGGCGTGCTTGCCGCCCTGCCGCCCGTGGTGATCGGCCTTGTCATGCAGCGGGCCCTGATTTCCGGGCTCACAAGCGGCGGCGTCAAGGGATGACCATGACCTCAAACGATAACCGCCCGATCGGGCTTCAAGCGATCGACCGCGAAATGGCAAGGCAGAATGCCGATGCCATCGCATCCTTCGAGAGCGCAGGTGAGCGCGCTAAGGTGATTGCCGCGTCATTGCGGGAAACCGGCGGACTGCTTTTGCTCGGCATGGGCGGCTCGCATGCCGTCAACCGGGCCGTCGAGCCGCTTTATCGTGCGCTCGGCATAGAGGCGATTGCCGTCACGTTGTCCGAACAGCTTGGCATGCCGCTTGCGATCGAAGGCCGCGCCGTGCTGATTACCTCGCAATCGGGCGAGAGCGCTGAAGTTCTGCGGTGGTTTTCGGAAACCGGTGGATCAGAGGATACGTTCGGCCTGACGTTGGAGGGAACCTCCTTTCTTGCCAAAAGAACCGTGTGTCTCGTCGGGGCTGGCGGCACCGAACTCGCTTTTGCTGCAACCCGCAGCCTGACGGTCAGCTTCGCGCTGCATCTGGCGATTCTCTCGGCACTCGGCGAGGACCCGGCATCGGCGCTCGCCGCACTTGCAGCGCCAGCTACCAACGATATTTCCGAAGCGCTCGCAGCATTCGAAAACGTCGCTGCAGTCGTGACATCAGGCCGTCGTCTGCAAGGACTTGCCGAAGCGCTGGCACTCGGATTGACCGAGCTTTCACGCTATCCCTGTTTTTCGCTGGAGGGCGGGCAGCTTCGGCATGGGCCGATGGAAATGCTGGGCCCGAAAGTCGGGGTCGTGCTGTTCCGGGGCAATGACGCGACCGCTGATCTGGTGACGGCGATGGCGGCATCGGCGGTGGAGACCGGCGCGCCGGTCGTTGTGTTCGACGCCTCCGGCCAGGTGCCGGTGGCGGGAGCGACGACACTCAGCTTTGCGCCGGCGGCCGGGCTTGCTGCAATTTTCTCGATGCTGCCGGTTGCCCAGCGCTTCATGATCGCCTTTGCCGAGGCCCGCGTGGACAATGCCGGAACGCCGGTGCGCTCCACCAAGATTACCCGGAGCGAATGAGATGCGTCCGCTTGCCGTGATCGGAAACGTCAATGTCGACCTGATCCTCGGGCCGGCCGAGCCCTGGCCGAAGGCCGGCACGGAGATCATCGTCGACCACGATGAATTGCGGGTCGGCGGCTCGGCCGGCAATTCCGCCCTTGCGTGGAAGGCGCTCGGGGTCGATTTCGACATTGCCGCCAATACCGGCACCGACGAGTTCGGCCGCTGGCTGCGCGAATCCTTTGGCCTTCAGGCGGAAAAATGGCCGGTCCGGCCGGAAGGCACGACGCTGTCTGTCGGCATCACCCATCCCGATGGCGAGCGGACGTTTTTCACCACGCGCGGTCACCTGCCGCGATTTTCGCTCGATTGCGTGTTCGCCGCCCTCGATGGCGCTCGCCTGTCTGGCGGCTACACGCTGCTGTGCGGTTCCTTCCTGACCGACGATCTGACGGCGGATTACCCCCATTTGTTCGATTGGGCCGACCGTCACGGCATCACGCTGGCGCTCGATACCGGCTGGCCGCTCGATGGTTGGACCGAGAAAAACCGCCAGGCGGCGCGCGACTGGCTTTCCCGCTGCGGCTGCGCGCTCCTGAACGAGGTGGAATCGACGACGCTCTCCGGCCTTGCCGATCCCGCAGAAGCAGCCCGTGAACTCAAGCGCCATATGCCGCAGGACGCCATCGTGGTGGTCAAGCGCGGTCCGGCCGGCGCGCTCGCCATCGATGCCGACGGCAGGCTCGTTTCCGCGACGGCGCCAAGCGTCAAGGTCGTCGATACCATTGGTGCTGGCGATGTTTTCAACGCGGCCTTTCTGGCGGCACTTGCTGATCAAAAGCCGCTCGCCGATTGCCTGGCGGCAGGGACCGCCGTCGCTTCACGCGCCATTTCCACGCTTCCCCGCAACTATGGCGGCCCGTTGGTGGCCGCGACCGGAGAGACCGCACCATGAGCGCGCTCGAAATTGAAAATATCCGCAAGACCTATGGGGCGTTCGAAACGCTGAAGGGCATCGATATTTCGCTGGAAAGCGGCGAGTTCCTGGTGCTTCTGGGATCATCGGGCTGTGGCAAGTCGACCCTGCTCAACATTATCGCCGGCCTTGCCGAGGCCTCGGGCGGCGATATCCGGATCGGCGGACGTTCGATCCTCGGCGTGCATCCCAAAGACCGCGATATCGCCATGGTCTTCCAGTCCTATGCGCTCTATCCGAACCTCTCGGTTCACCGCAATATCGGTTTCGGGCTGGAGATGCGCAAGGTGCCGGTTGCCGAGCGGGAAAAGGCCGTCCAGGAAACGGCCAAGCTGCTGCAGATCGAGAATTTGCTGGATCGCAAGCCGGGCCAGCTGTCCGGCGGCCAGCGCCAGCGGGTGGCGATTGGCCGGGCGCTGGTGCGCAAGCCGCAGGTCTTCCTGTTCGACGAACCGCTGTCCAATCTTGATGCCAAACTGCGCATGGAGACACGCACCGAGCTGAAGCGGCTGCACCAGATGCTCGGCACCACGATCGTTTACGTCACCCATGACCAGATCGAGGCAATGACGCTGGCGACGCGTATTGCTGTCATGCGCAACGGCCGGATCGAGCAGCTCGGCACGCCGGAAGAGGTCTATGACCATCCGGCCACCCTTTATGTTGCCGGTTTCGTCGGCTCGCCGCCGATGAATGTGCTGGATGGCGTGGTAACGGGCGAGGGCGTTCAACTGGACGGATCGGACGCCGTCATCGCCTTGCCGGCCCGGCTCAAACATGCGGTGGCTGCCGGACGACGGGTCAAGCTGGGTGTTCGTCCGGAAGCGCTTCGCCTGGCGGGGCAGGAAATCGAACATCCGGTGCTTAATGTCGAGATCGAGGTTGTCGAACTGACCGGCCCGGAACTGGTGGTGACGGGCAGGGCCAGTGGACAGCGGGTGACCGCCTGCCTGCCGCCGCGTACCAAGCTGGCGGTCGGTATGAAACAGGCTTTTGGCTTTGACGAGGATGCGCTGCATCTCTTCGATGCGCAGACGGAACTGGCGCTCGGCTGACCGGGCTCGGGTAGTATTCGGCTTGGGGCCTTGGTTGCGGATTTGAGCAGGTTGCCGCCCTTCGGGCTAATGTTCTTCAACAGCTACAAGCGCCTCGGATACGGGTTCCATAGGCGCTGTTGGCCGCTTTATTTGCCGCGAGGCGCGCATTCGGGTGCGGCGACACGAATGGGACGTGTTCCGACCGGAGCGCCGGTCGCGCGGTCGATGGTGACGGGATCGATCTCCGTTCCGGTCTCGGCGTCGAAGAAACGGGTCACTTCACCCCCGCCGCGGTGCTTGCGTCCCCACGCGCCGATTGCAAACAGAACCGGCAGAAAGTCACGGCCGGCTTCCGTCAGCACATATTCGTCCCGTGGCGGACGGTCGGAATAGCGGTGTTTCTCCAACAGCCCATCCTCGGTCAGTGACGAAAGCCGCCCCGTCAGCATCGTCGGCGCAATACCGAGGCTCTTGCGAAAGTCATCGAAGCGGGTCAGCCCCGCATGGGCGTCGCGCATGATCAGCATGCTCCAAGCATCTCCCACAAGTGCAAGGCTCCGCGCGATCAGGCACGGCTGGTTCGAAAGATTTTTCATGTCGATATCTTTTTAGTAGTGACTTGATACGTATTTGATAGTAACTGATTGCTCATCGATGTTCCATGATAAAATGAAAGCGGAAACCGATGAGCAAGACAGAACGCGGCATCGCCCTGGTCACGGGTGCTTCCTCCGGCATCGGGCTGGCGACGGCCCAAGCGTTGCGGCGCGACGGCTACGGTGTCTTCGGCACCAGCCGCAAGCCGATGCCCGATACCATGGAGGGTATCACGATGCTGATCTGCGACGTGATCGACGATGCATCCGTGCAGAGCGCCGTGGACGAGGTTCTAAGCCGCGCCGGACGGATCGATCTTCTCGTCAACAATGCCGGGATCGGGCTGCTCGGCGGCGCTGAGGAGTCCACGACGGATCAGGCGAAGGCCGTGTTCGACGTGAACGTATTCGGGACCATCCGCATGACAAATGCGGTGCTGCCCGTGATGAGACGGCAGCGTCGAGGCCGGATCGTCAACCTCAGTTCCATACTCGGGCTGATACCCGCTCCCTATAACGCTCTCTACGCATCGACCAAGCACGCCATCGAAGGCTATTCGGAGTCTCTCGACCATGAAGTGCGAACGCAGGGTATCCGCATCGTGCTTGTCGAACCCGGCGTAACCCGCACGTCCTTCGAAGAGAACATCACGCGACCGGACCGGCCGCTTGCCGTCTACGATGCGGTTCGCGCCGACGCGGAGAAGTTGATGCGAGAGATCGTCGCGAAGGGCGATGCACCCGAGGTGGTCGCCGACGCCGTCGTGGCGGCCGCCAATGCGGCATCGCCAAGGAGACGCTACACCGCCGGAAAAGCTGCAGGACAAGTTCATTTCATGCGCCGCTTCCTGCCAGAATCCTTCGTCGACAAGAACCTTCGGAAATTTAGCAGGCTTCCCGATTGAGTCTGCATCACAGCATTGCCGGCGCTGCCGGCTCACCACGGAAACGAAAGTCAGTCCGATGAAGGCATTCCTGATCGATCGCTACAAGAAGGGCGGCGCTCTGCGGCTTGGCGAAAGTCCCGCGCCGGAGTTGCGTGAGAACGACGTCATGGTCGAGATTCATGCCGCCGGCGTGAACCTGCTGGACAGCAAGATCAGGGATGGAGAGTTCAAGCTCATCCTGCCCTATCGCCTCCCGCTGGTGCTGGGCAACGATGTCGCGGGCGTCGTGGTCCGGGTCGGGGCCAATGTTCGGCGATTCAAGCCCGGCGACGCGGTCTATGCACGTCCAGCGCAGGATCGCATCGGGACATTCGCAGAGTATATCGCCATGGACGAGGCCGATGTCGCGATCAAGCCGAACAATCTGACCATGGAAGAGGCGGCATCCATTCCGCTTGTCGCCCTGACGGCATGGCAGGTGCTTGTCGAGCGAGCCAACCTGCAGAAGGGGCAGAAGGTTCTGATCCATGCCGGCTCGGGCGGTGTGGGCACGATCGCGATCCAGCTTGCCAAGCATCTCGGGGCTTATGTGGCCACGACCACGAGCGCGGCAAATATCGTTCTTGTGAAAAGTCTCGGGGCAGACGTCGTGGTCGACTACAAGAAGGATGATTTCGAGAAGGTGCTGCAGGGTTACGACGTCGTGCTGAACAGCCTCGGCAAGGACACGCTTGAGAAATCCCTTACTGTGCTGAAGCCGGGCGGCAAGCTGATCTCGATTTCCGGCCCGCCCGATCCGGATTTCGCGAGGCAGAGCGGCTCCGGCTGGTTGCTCCAACAGGTCATGCGCCTGCTGAGTTCCGGCATCAGGGGAAAATCGAAACGCCGAGGGATCAACTATTCGTTTCTGTTCATGACAGCGAACGGCGGACAGCTCGGAAAGATCACCTCGCTGATCGAAGCGGGAGATCTGCGCCCGGTGATGGACCGTATCTTCCCGTTCAAGAGGACCAGCGAGGCACTGGCCTATGTCGAAACAGGTCGTGCAAAGGGGAAGGTCGTCGTTACAGTGAAGTGACGCCCGCGCCTCATTTGGCCCAAGGCCGAAGTCAAAGTCTTCGGCTCGTGGCGTTTACCAGGAAACGGTTCGCCCGTCGAAAGCGTGGAAGCTGCCGCTGTCTGCCAGGGTTGCTGTGTCGATGATCCGGCGCAACCCGGCAGCACTGTCCGCGACCGGAACGACGGCCTCATCGCCGCCCATGTCGGTTTTTACCCAACCGGGGTGCAGCGACAGCACAGTCATGCCATCGGCGCGCAGGTCCTGGGCGAGCTTGACGGTTGCCATGTTCATTGCTGCCTTCGAGCAGCGATAGGCATAGTCGCCATCGTCATCATCCAGCGTGCCCTCGGCGATCGAGCCGGCGCGGCTGCTGATATTGGCGACGATTTTTTGGCTGCCGGCCAAGAGATTGGGCAGCAAGGCGCGTGTGACCAGCAGAGGCCCAAGCGTGTTGATGCGCATGACGTTGAGGAAGTCGTCCGGCTCCAGCGTCGCAAGTCCGCCGGTATCGCCACGGATACCGGCATTGTTGATCAAGACGTCGACCGCCACACCGTCAAGACGGTATGCGAGATCAAGGATGGAGGCCGGGTCGGCAACGTCAAGCGTCTCCGGCACGATGCCGTCCCCAACCGGCGATGTGGCGGCGCGGCCGCAGGCGATGACGCGCCAGCCGGCCGCCGCATATTGGTGCGCCATCTCGCGGCCAAGGCCGCGAGATGCACCGGTGATCAGCACCGTCGGGAGCAGGGGCTGGCTGTCTCTACCGGCCAAGGCCAGCGCTCCTTGCCGGCTCGGCATGGCTCTGTGCGGCGATCCGGCCGTAGATTTCGCCGGAATACTTGATGGTCCGCACCTGCGTTTCGAAATCGACATGGGTGATGCCGAACGGCGTCGTGTAACCATAGGCCCATTCGAAATTGTCGGTCAGCGTCCAGGCGAAATAACCCTTGACCGGAACACCTTCGCTGGCGGCTTTGGCGACCTGTTCGAGATGGTCGACATAGTAGGTGGCGCGCAGGTCGTCCCAGACATGACCGTCAGCCGAAACGGTTTCGGGCGCGGTGGCGACGCCGTTTTCGGAAATGAAGATTTCCTTCGGGGCATAGTTTTCGTGCACATAGTGCAGGATGTCGTAGATGCAGCGCGGCCAGATCTCGTAATTGACCTCGGAGTAGGTGCCTTCCGGCTGGATGCGCTGGAAGTTCAAGGGTGCGAGTTCCGTGCCCTCGGCCATGACCGAGCGGCGATAGATGTTGACGCCGAGATAGTCGACCGGTGCCGCGATGATGGCGTTGTCTTCCGCGTGGATCGGCGGCAAGAGGTCGCCGTAGAGGTCGAGCATGTCCTGCGGATAGCTGCCCTTGAAGACGGCATCGAGGAACCAGCGGTTCTGGGCGCCGTCGAAACGCCTGGCGGCCGCGACGTCGCGCGGGTCGTCCGTCGCGGGCTCGGTCACATTGAGATCGAAGACGATGCCGACGGCGGCATCCGGCACTTCGGAGCGGATGACGGGAACGGCGAGACCATGTGCCAGGAGGGCATGATGGCTGGCGGTGACGCCGCCCTTGGTGCCGTCATGCAGGCCGGGTGCGTCTTCGCCGCTCGCATGTCCCGACCAGCAGAATGTCCAGGGTTCGTTGAGCGTCGTCCATTTCTTCACCCGGTCGCCAAACGCGCGCGCTGCTACGGCGGCATAGTCGGCGAAATGCTGCGCCGTCTGGCGATTGTACCAGCCGCCGCGATCCTGCAGCGCCTGCGGCAGGTCCCAGTGGTAGAGCGTCGCATAGGGTGAGATGCCGGCGGCAAGCAGATCGTCGATCAGGCGGTCGTAGAAAGCGATACCCTTCTGGTTGACGGTGCCGGTGCCTTCCGGAATGAGGCGCCCCCAGGCAAACGAAAACCGGTAGGCGCCAAGCCCGATGGCTTTCAGGACAGCGATATCCTCGCCCCAGCGATGATAGTGATCGCAGGCGATGTCGCCGCTGGTGGCGTCGGTGATGACCCCGGGCACCTTGCAGAACCGGTCCCAGATGCTTTCGCCCTTGCCGTCGGCTGAAGGCGCGCCTTCGATCTGGTAGGCGGAGGTGGCGGCGCCGAAGACGAAGCCCTGCGGCAGGACGAGGCCTGAAGCGCGTGTTTCAAGGATCTTGCGGTCGTTAGCGATGTTTGACGTCATATTTTCTCTCGATGGTGTTGACGAGGCTCGCTGCGGCAAGCGTCAGGAAGATGTAGAAGATGGCAGCGGAGTTGTAGGGAGCGAACGGCAGGAAGCTTGCCGACTGGAACTCGCGCATGCGTTGGGTGATGTCGCGGATCGACAGGATGGACAGGAGCGAGGTGTCCTTGAGAATGGCGATCAGCTCGTTGCCGAGCGGCGGGATGATGATCCGGAACGCCTGCGGCAGGACGACGAGACGGGCCGTCTGCCAGCGGTTGAGGCCGATGCTGTAGGCGGCTTCAACCTGGCCTGCCGGAATGGCGTTGATACCCGAGCGGAAGATTTCGGCGAGATAGGCCGAATAGGCAACCGCCATGGCAAAGATGCCGCGCACAAGGTTTGGCGGATCGACGACGCCCTGGGTCGCATCCTTCAGCGCGCCACTGAGCGGCAGGCCGACATAGAGCACGATCACCAGCATCGGGATGCCGCGGATGGTATCGACGATGAATTCCGAACCGATCGCCAAGGGATGCCGGCGGTGCAGATAACCGCCGAAGGTGAGCAGCCCCAAGATGATCGCCAGCACCGCCATGGTGATGCCCGCCGACCGGTCATGATCGTTCAGCGTTTCCACCTGCCAGAGAACCGGCCAGCCGGCCGGAACCGATGCCGCGGGCAGGAGGGCAGCGCTGACATCCTCTTTCTTCTCAAGGGCAGCGATCGCCTCAGCCGGACCAAGGAAGGTTCTGACCGGCGTTTCGGTGCCCGGTCCGCCCGGATACTGGCCATAGCGGACGGCGCCGATCAGCGACGACGGCGTGTTGCTGATGATTGCGGCCTTGCCGCTGAGCGTGCCTGCAAGCACATAGCTGTCGCGCGGCTGCAGCAGGAACCAGCTCGATGCGATGGCGAGGAGAAGTGTTGCTGCCATGAAGTACAGGCCGGTCCGCTTTGCATAATGCAACTGCAAGAGCCCGACCCAGATCAGCCCCATGATGGCGGCAAGCACATAGGCGGCAAGTGCTGCGCGGATGGTGGTGGCAACGCCTGCGGCAAAGGCGATATGGGCAAAGAAGAAGACGAAGAGTGCGCCTGCACCGTTGGTGAGGCCGAGAACCCAGCGGCCGGCGCGGCGCAGGCGGTTGTCGGCAGTGGCGCGCAGCGTGGCAAGGAAAATGCCAAGGCCGAGCAGCGTCAGCCCGAGATAGGCGGGATAGAGCACGGCTTCGACACCGCGCACCATGATATCCGCAGCCTCCGTCAACTGCCGGGGCGTCACGCCTTTGGCAACGAGGGGTGAGGTGAAGGGATCGACGGCATTGGCGGCGATCGATGCGGCGAAGGGATGGACAGCGCCACTGGCAACAATGGTCACGGCTGCCACGAGATTGAGGGCGGCTGAGGCAAGGGCCAGCTGAGGCTGGTTTGCCTTGGTGCGCGAAAAGACCAGCACGGCGATGCCGGACGAAAAGGCGATCGCCAGCGCCAGAAAGCCCGGTACGAAGGCGGACGAGCCGTTTTCGACGCCAAGAATGGCGCGAAGCGAGCGCTGGTAGTCTGCCGAGGACGTGAAGAGATAGATGATGAAGGGCAGCGCGGTCAGAATGATGAGATTGCTGGGCCGCACGCGTTTCAGGAATGACATTCATTCCTCCGCAGGTTCGGGAACATTCGAAAGACGATATTCCCGGAACGCATGGGAGCGCTCCGGGATATCGCAACGTCAAAGGCCTACTTGAGGCCCCAGTACTTGCCGATCAGCTGGTCGAGCGTGCCGTCGTCCTTGATCGTCTTCAGGCCTTCGTTGAAGGCGGCGATGTTGGCGTCGTCCTTGCGGAAGACCAGGCCGAGCGGATCGGACTGCAGGTCCTTGATGGCGACAACCAGTTCACCGGCGAACTCGCGCTCATAGGCAGCGGCATTGGCGCCGTTGATGACGACACCGTCGACATCCTTGTTCTTCAGCGCGATGACGGAGGCTGAGAAGCTGTCATAGGCGATGACGTTTTCCTTGCCGACAATGCCTTCGGCAACCTGCGCGTCCGTCGTGTTGGCCTGAGCCGAGAGCTTCTTGCCCTGCGTCTTGAAATCGTCGAGCGAAATGCCCTGATCGGCAACGCGCATCAGCACGGCCTGGCTGTTGACGATGTAGGGGTCGGAAAAGTCCATTGCCTTCTTGCGTTCGTCGGTGATCGAGACACCGGAGGCGACGAGGTCGAAGCTGCCCTGATCGAGCGCTGCGAAGATGCCGTCCCAGCCGGTGGTGACGAATTCCGCCTGGCAGTTGATCTTGGCGCAGATGGCGTTGACCACATCGACATCGAAACCGACGATCTGGCCGCTGGCCGGATCGACGCTTTCCATTGGCGGCGAGGTGGTGTCGGAGCCGACCTTCACCAGCTTGCCGCCGAGATCGGCCGCATGGGAGACGCCGGCTGCAAGAGCAGTCATGGCAAGGGCAATCAGCAATGTCTTCACGTTCATTCCTCCGTTTGTGAATGGATGTCAGGCCGGGCGCGCGCCGAGATTGTCGGGCTGCCTTTCGATCAATGTTGGCCTGAAAACCTGCCGCAGCATCTGCGGATCTTCGCCCGCCATGCGCTGCAACAGGAATTGTCCGAGCGTCCTCCCCAGGACTTCGATGGGTTGGTAGAAAGTGGTGATCGGCGGGGTGAAATAGGCACTGACGTTGATATCGTCATAGGCGATGACATCGATGTCGGTGCCGACCTGCCGCCCGAGGCTGCCAAGCCCCGACAGGACGCCGAGCGTCGTGGATTCGTTGATGCAGATGAAGGCCGTCGGCGGTTCTGGCCGCTGCAAGAGGTCGATGGCGCTCTCGCGGCCGAAGCGGGTGGACAGATCGCCCTCGGCGATGAGATCGGCTGGCGTCTCGAGCTCCGCTTCACTGAAGGCGCGGGTAAAACCGTCGATCCTGTCCATGGCGTAGGAGAGGGGGCGTTGCGGATTGATCAGCGCGATGCGCCGGTGGCCGCCGGCAATCAGCCGCTTGGTTGCGGAAAAGGCTGCCCATTCGTTGTCGATATCGACATGGGCATAGACCAGCGGCTTGCGGCAACGGCCGAGCGAGACGAAGGGAAAACCGCTTTCGACGAGAAGATCGATGCGTGGATCGTCTGCCAGGATACCCGAAAAAATGATGCCGTCGGCAAGGCCCTGATCGATGATCCGGCGCGCGATTTCGCAGCCATCCTCAGTATCGCGAATGACATGCACGGAGATCCGGTAGTCGGAACCATCAAGCGCCTGGCTGATGCCGCTCAAAATCTGGGTATATTCGACACCGTCCCATTCATAGTCCCGCACCGCCGTGACCGGCATCAAGACGGCCGCCTGGTAGGTCTTGCCGGTTCTCAGCGCCATGCCGCGGGCATTGGCCTGATAGCCGATTTCCTGTGCCGCCTTGAAGATCGCGTCCTTGGTGGCCTGAGCCACGACGGGAGAATCCCTGAGCGCCTTGGAGATGGTGGCGATGGAATAGCCGGTGAGATCGGCCAGCGTCTTGATGGTCGGCGGCGTGCGGCGCGCCGAGGCTTCAATCTCCACCATGCCTTGCCTCCCTGGCTGTATTCCCGATGAGGGACTCGTAACAGACAATAAAAACGATTTCAACGAAAATAAAAACGTTTTTATTGTGCGTTGCGTCGCGAGCAGGCATGTGCGCTTGCCGGTGGAAAGGAGGGCGTCTGGGGACAAACAGCGCAAGGCGTCGGGGCGGTTGCAAATCGATGCGGCGGCACTGGTTCCCAACGGCGGTGCTATGTTCTAGAACCGCATCCGATGAAGATCGCTTTCTATAGTCCGCTCAAATCCCCCAATCATCCCGTCCCCTCCGGCGACCGCCTGATGGCGCGCCTGCTGATGGCGGCCTTGGTCAGGGCGGGGCATCAGGTGGAGATCGCCTCGGAGTTGCGGGCTTTCCTGCCGGATGCTTCGGTTGATGCGGTGGAGGTACGGTCTGCAGCGGCGGACGCTGAGCGGGCGCGGCTTTCGGCGCGGTGGCTGGAGTGCGGTGCGCCGGACGTGTGGTTTTGCTACCACCCCTATTACAAGGCGCCCGACCTGATCGGGCCATCGCTCGCCCGAGAATTCAACCTGGGTTACGTGACGGCGGAGGCCTCCTATTCCGCGCGGCGCAATACCGGGCTATGGGCAAGGATGCAGCAGGATGTGCTGGAAACGGTGCAGCAGGCATCTGTGAATATCTGCTTCACGCAGCGCGATCTTGACGGGCTTGCAGCCGCGGCGCCCGGCGCGCGGTTTGCCGTTCTACCGCCTTTCATCGACCCGGCACTGTTTCGAGACAGGCAACCGATGCCGGAACCCGGCCGGTTGATCACCGTGGCGATGATGCGGTCGGGCGACAAGATGGACAGCTACGTCATGCTGGCCGATGCCCTGTCGCGGCTGACCCATCTACCGTGGCAATTGTCTGTCGTTGGCGACGGTACGCGTGCCGCTGAGGTGCGGTCGCTGTTTTCAGGCTTCGACAAGGACCGGATCCTCTGGCACGGTGAACAGCCGGCTGCCGGGATCGCCGATCTTTTGTCGCGCTCGGCGCTCTATGTCTGGCCCGGCTGCGGTGAGGCCTATGGTCTGGCTTACCTTGAGGCACAGGCGGCCGGTTTGCCTGTCGTCGCGCAAGAGATCGCCGGCGTGCCGGAGGTGGTGGTGCACGGGAAAACGGGCCTTTTGACACCGCCGGGCGACATTGATGCCTATGCGCAGGCGATCGAACGGGTGTTGACGGACGATGGTGAGCGTATGGCGCTTGCCCGCGCGGCAAGGCCGTTTGCGTGCGAGCACCGTTCGCTCGACCAAGCGTCGGCGCGGCTCAGCACTATTCTCGACGAATATCTCAAGCGGGCACGACATGATGGATGATTTCGAAACAGTGATTTCAGGCGAACTGGATCGCTGGCAACAGGCAGGCAAGATCGCGCAGTTCTGGTTGCGGGATGACGACGCCGTCGAGCCGACCGCGCCGCTCGACCGGTTGCTGGACATATCGGCCACATTTTCCGTGCCGCTGACGCTGGCAGTCATTCCGGCCCACACCGGCGAGGCACTTGCCGAAAGGTTGCGGCGGGAACCATTGTGTTCCGTCACTATCCACGGTTGGACGCACCGGAACCATGCAGGCCCTGATGAAAAGAAGCAGGAGCTTGGCCGGCACCGCCCGGCTGCCGACGTGCTTGCCGACTTGAAACAGGGGTTTGATCGCCTCGCCGGACTGCACGGGGAACGGTTCGTGCCGATGCTCGTGCCGCCCTGGAACCGGATCGATGCCGGGCTTGTGCCGCATCTGGCTTCACTGGGCTATCAGGCGTTGTCGGTCTACGGTCCGGAAAAGCCGGCTGCCCTGCCGCTGATCAATACGCATGTGGATGTCATGGACTGGCACGGAACCCGCGGTGGACGTGATCCGCAGGCGCTGGCCGTCGAGATCGCGGCGCGTTTGAGGCACATGTTCGACAATGGCGGAACGATGGGGCTTTTAACGCATCATCTGGTCCATGACGCCGCGGTCTGGGACTTTATGAGCGCCTTGTTTGAGGTGACCGCGCGTCATCCAGCCTGCCGCTGGACCTCGGTTGCGGATATCCTGTCGGAGCGGTGAGCTCTATTTTTCTCAGAGGTCGATCACCTGACCGTCGCGGGCGGTGAAGGCGCCGCCGAAATCCCGCTCGGCAAGCCGTTGGATGGCATCGAGTTCGCTGTCGGTGCGCAGCGGCGAATGATGGATGAAGCCGACCTGCTTGGCCTTTGCAGCCTTGGCAAGCCGTATGGCCTGCTGCCAGGTGGAATGGCCATAGCCGACATGCCGCTGCATCTCCTCGTCGGTATACATGCAATCGTAGAGGAAGAGATCGGCGCCATCGATCAGGTCGAGAACGGCGGGATCGAGCGTGCCCGGTTTATGCTCGGTATCGGTAATCAGAGCGACGGCGCGGCCGCCCCATTCGACCCGGTAACCGATCGCGCCGCCGGGATGGTTGAGGCTGCCGGTCCTGATCGCCACGCCCGGATAGGGGTCAAGCACATCGCCGGAGCGGAAGTCGCGGCAGTTGATCGAGGCGCGGCAGATGTCTGGTTCGACGGGAAACCACGGCGGACGCATGAACTCGCCGATCATCTGGCGGGTGGACATGCGCCCGGCCAGATGCCCGGACCACAAGGTCACCGATGCGTGCGGATCGAACAGCGCCGGCAGATAGGGCAGGCCGACGATATGATCGTAATGGCAGTGGGTGAAAAACAGATTGAAATCGGAGGCGCCTTCGGACTTCAGCACCTGGCCGGCGGGCATCAAGCCGGAGCCTGCGTCAAACAATAGCCTGTGAGGGCCGCATTGCATCTCGATGCAGATGGTGTTGCCGCCATAATTCTGGAACTCGGCCCCCGAGACCGGGAGGCTGCCGCGCACACCCCATAACCGCACCCGAAACACGTTTTCGTTCACTCTCTTGCCTCAGTCACGAAAAGCTACTTTTGCCTTTCCGTCTGCACCCGTCCCACTTAACTCTTAAGGTCGTCTTTTGGTCGTGCCTAGTTAACCAAGCCGTATTTCCATCATGTTAGCTAAACTGAATGGGTTAAGCGAGACTTCAATTCGCTTTTTCTTTCCACATATGCGAGAGACCAAGAGAAACGAATCCGGTTTGAACGTGTAGACGGAAACACCGACAGAATGCCGTCCTTGAAGCACCCGCGCATCGCTGTTGTCGCCGACGCGCATTTTCACGATCTATACGCCGATTATGGCTTTGCAGGCATCGTTCAAGACGACCGGCGGCTGACGTTCAGGCTGCTGGCCGATACGGCCCGCTCGACGCGGGTGTTCAACGAAAGCTATTTCGCATTCCATCATGCGCTTGACGATATCGCTGAACGCGGCATCCGCCATGTCGTGCTGCTCGGCGATTATTCCGACGATGGACAGGTGGAGACCGTCAGGGGTGTGAAACGGGTGCTCGACAGCTATGCAGCGCGGTTCGGCATGCGGTTTTATGCCACCACCGGCAATCACGATATTTTCGGGGCGGATGGACGCCACCGCGCCAAGCGCTTCCTCAACGAGGACGGCGGCTACAGCATCCTCAGTAGCGACCCGCATCTGCGCGACCGGGGCGCGCATGCGGTCATCGCCAGCAAGCGCATGTATTGCCAGGGCTATCCGGAAGGGCTCGAGGCGATGGCGGATTTCGGCTTTTACCCACGGCCGGGCGATCTTCACTGGGAAACGCCGTTCGGTACGGATGGCGATCCGGCAGAGCGGCTTTATGAGGTCAAT
The DNA here is from genome assembly GCF_056405855.1 of Pararhizobium sp. P1_E7. Lineage (NCBI taxonomy): Bacteria > Pseudomonadati > Pseudomonadota > Alphaproteobacteria > Hyphomicrobiales > Rhizobiaceae > Pararhizobium > Pararhizobium sp. P1_E7. The sequence goes on from NZ_JBFUBH010000001.1 coordinate 118,287, forward strand.
TCGCCGGATGGAAAAACCACACGCAGGCTGATGGACGCCTCCTATCTCGTCGAGCCTTTCCCCGGCGTCTGGCTGCTGATGATCGACGCCAATGTTTTCGTGCCCGCCGATGGCGTGGCGCCGGGCGGCGAGGGCGATCTCGCCGACAGCACCAGCGCCGGCTGGAACGCGATGCTCGTTCACAAGCGGTTCGTTCTCGACTGGATGGCGGACGTTGCCCGGCGTGCGCGCCTTGAGGGCAAATGCCTGCTGGCGTTTTCACATTATCCTGTTCTCGATCCGCTCGATGGCACGCGCGATGACGAGGTAGCGCTGCTCGGCCGGACGGGCATGGTGGAGCGCATTCCGCAGGCCGATGTTGCCGAGGCGCTGATCGCGGCGGGCATCGACATTCACTTCAGCGGCCACCTGCATGTCAACGATACGGCGCGCCACGGCGATGACGGGCGCTTCCTGATCAACGTCGCCATGCCGTCTCTCGTCGCATTCCCGGGAGCCTACAAGGTTCTTACCATTGGCGAGCAATGCATTGATATCGAGACGATGGGGATCGATGCAATGCCGCTCGATGGCGATTTGCGGCGGGGCTATGACCGCGAGATCGTGCCGTCGCGGCTCGATGCCGGCGGGATGCTCGATGTCACTGACTATGGTGGCTTTCTGTTTGCGCATATCGGTCATCTGGTCGGGCGGCGCTATCTCAAGCGTGAATGGCCGAAGGAGATTGCGGCAATGATCCGCAGCCTCGATGTTGCGGACCTTGCGGCACTGGCGCTGATCGATGAACCGGTTGCAGCGGGAGATGCTGCCGCTGCAATCGCTGCGGCCCGCAACGATGCCGGCGTGCGGCAGCTCCTGACGGAAGCGGGGCTTGAGGGTGCAGGGCTTACGGGCATTTCCGCGATGGCGTTTCTGGCCGACTGGTACCGGCTGCGGATGGGCAGCAACCTGGCGTTCGACTGGATCGCGCCGGCGCGGCTGGCGCTGTACCGGGCGGTCGGGCAGCTGTTTGCAAATGGCGGTTGGAGCGATGCCGGCTGCGCGCAGGCGCGGTTCGCGCTGATCTTCCGGATGTTTGAAAAATACGCCGGCGGGCTGCCTTCACGCAATTTCAGTATAGACCGCACGAGCGGTGCGATTACCCGGGTGGCGGGGTAGCACGAAGAAACAGCGCCCGTTGATGAGGCGCCTTGAAGACGCGTCTGCCGTCAATCCGTCTTGCGCGCGCGGCTTCGGGCTTCCGACAGTTCGCTTGTCGTATGGCTCAGGCGATCGGCCAGCACCCGCATGATCTCGATGGTGATTTCCGGAAAATCGGTGAGCAGCTTGAGGAAATGCTCCTTGCGGATGCGCAGGGCTTCCAGCGGTGTCGTCGTCTGTACCGTCGCGGTTCGCGAAACGTCGCAGAGTATGGCGATCTCGCCGACGATGGAATTGGTTTCGACTTCGGCGATCTTGATCGGGCCGGTCGAGGAATCGACCAGAATGTCCGCTTTGCCGGCCAAAACGACATAGGCGGCATCGCCGGTATCGCCTTGATGGAAGAGCGCTTCGCCCGGATCATAGCTGACACGGTCGGACGTGAACGCGAGAAGCTTCAGCTTGCCCGGCTCTACATTCGAAAACAGCGGCACGCGCCGCAGCATTTGAACTTCATCCTTCAGAAGCATAGTCGTGCCTTTTCTCCATTCTCTCCCTTCCGGACCATCGGCCGGTGCTGGTCACCAGCCCTGCCTCCGCGAAGGTTGCCCCTGCCTGCAATCCCGTCGCACGCATGGACTTCACCAATGACATTATGATGACACAAGCTCCTTAAAGATACCGTTATTCTCGGCCAGCGCCGCAGGTGTGCCTTCTTCCACAAGCAAGCCTCTGTCGAAGACGAGGACACGATCGAACAGGCTCGAAAGTGCGGTGTTCGAGAGCACCCAGACGACAGCCGGATCGCGCCCGTCACGGCGCACGAGCTTCAAGACATCGCGGACGATTTCGTCCTGCAGGCGGTGGTCGAGGCCGGGCAGCGGCCGGTTGAAGATGTAATAATCGGACCGGCGGACCAGCGCACGTGCCAGATTGAGCTTCTGCCGCTGCACCGCCGTCAGCCGTTTGCCGCCGGCGCCGAGATTGAAATCCAGGCCGATATCGATGACGCGCTCCAAAAGGCCGAGTGAGTTCAAAAGCGAGCTGACGATCGAACGGATGCGCTTGGAACCGTCGGTATGCTTGTGGCTGATGCGGCCGAACAGAATATTGTCCATCAGGCTTGCCGACGCCTGATAATGTTCCGGATCGTAGCGCTCGATATCGCCGCGCATTTCTTCCGGCAACCCTTCATGGAATTGACGGCGGACGTCGACGATCTTCGCCATCAGTTCGTCGGTCAGAAGACCGAAACGATGCCGCGGTTCGATGTAGCGGAAGCTCAGGCGAATGATCTGTCCGCGGTCATCCTCGGTCGCCGCGTCAAAACCCTTGCCCTTCAGCTTCTGCAAGAGCAGCTGGTATTCGGGAATGTCATCCGCGGTCATGAAGGTCAGCTGCTGGAAGAACGGATGATCCGGCGGCAGGTCAGAGAACAGTTCGACCGCGTTCTCGGCAATGCTGTACCCCATGTCGAACATGATACGGTCGAGGCCGGAGCGGCCGATAACGGAACGGAAATAGGCGTTCTTGCCGATGGCCTTGCCGATGAGTGCCGGGCCGGTTGCGGTGCCGAACAAAAGGTTTTCGCCGACCGTCGCCTCGGTATTGTAGGCGCCGGGTTCGAAGGAGACGACGAGGCTGCTGAGGCCCGCTTCTTCCAGTTCGTCGCGAAGGGCATGGCGCATTTCGACCAGCCCCTCGGCAAGCCCCGGGTGTTCGTCGGGAGAAACGATGCTGCGCAGGGCAAGATCGAGAATATCTTTCGATAGTTGAACCGTATCAAGCACCGAGAGGACCGGGGTGAAGAGATCGTCGCGGTTGGTCGCATTGGCCGCGTCGTAGTCGATCCAATCACTGTTCACGTCGTAATCCGGATTGCCAGCCAGTCGTGCTTCGTTGATTTCCCATTTGCGATGGGCCGCGCGACTGCCTTCGTAGGCCGCGTCGCGCAGCGGCGCGTGTTTCAACCCGTAAAGCAGGTTGTCGCGCAAGGTGCCGTAGAAGAAGTAGGCATCGGACGAAACATAGGAGATAGCGCGTCCGGTCACGGATTCGGGCAATTCCAGAAGATCGTCGCCGCCTGCCGTTACCTTGCCGCTCTCGGGCCATGTGAGGCGCGCAAAGGCTTCCGCCAGCATTTCGCCGCCGCCGGCGGCACCTCCGACGATGGCAACGGTCTCGCCGGGACGGATCTGTACCGACACGCGCTCGAGAAGCTTGGCGCCGCTATCGTCTGCCAGCGACAGGTTGACCGCCGCCAGCGGATGCTTGATCGAGCCGGCGTCCTTGATGGCAATGGCCTGGATGGACGGATCGATCGTTCTATCGACACTGAACTGCTCGACCACCTGGACATATTTCACCTGGACGTCCTGGCGGGTCTGGTCCCAGTCGATCAGGTCCTTCAAGGGACCGGGCAGGTCCTTGTAGGCGCTGATGACGGCGATCAGCTGACCAATGTCGAGACGGCCCTGCAGCGCCAGATAACCGCCGATGCAATAGAACAGGAAGGGGGTGAGCTGGGCGAGGAAGTTGTTGATGAACTTGACCAGGAATTTCCACTGGTAGAGGTCGTAGCGGATCTTGAAGATGCGGCCGAGGCGCGAGGCGATGTCGGCGCGCTCGTAATTCGACGTATCATAGGCATGGATGGTGCCGATGCCATCGACGATCTCGCTGACGCGGCCGGCAAGCTCGCGGGCGGTGATCTGGCGTTCGCGGCCAAGCACCAGCAGGCGCCGGCGCATACGGGGAATGATCACGGCCTGGACGCCGACCATCACGGCCGCGATCACGCCGAGCCAGGTATTTTGCATGAAGATGAAGAACAGGGCCGTCAATGCCTGCCCGCCGAGCAGGGCGGGCTGGACGAAGGCATCGCCGGTAAAGCCGCCGAGCGGCTCGACCTCATCCTTGACCATGCTGGAAACTTCCGCACCCTTCATGCGCTTGAACTGGCTTGGCGGAAAACGCAGGATCCGGTCGACAAGCTCGAAGCGGATGCGCCGGAGCAGGCGTTCGCCGAGCCGGCCCTTGTAGGTATTGATGTAGAATTTGAAGAGGCCGTTGATAATAACCAGCAGCAGGAAGACCATGCTCAGCGCAAACAGGGTCTGCATGCGGGTCAATTCGACGCCGTCAAAGAGCGAGACTGTTCCGAGCCAGGGCAGGTCGAAGCTGATGTCCATGAACAGCTGGGTGGCGCCCGGCTGATCGAAGCCCTCGCCTTGAATTGGCCCGTTGACGATCTGCTTGGGCAGGTCGAACGACAGGAAGTAGGGGATCATCGAGACGGCGACGACCAGAAGGATCCAGAGCTGCTGGCCTTTGGTGTGGGTCCAGATGTAGCGGGCGATGTTTTTTTCCATGGGTGGATTCAACTGGCCGTGTAGCGGGTGTCGAGGACGTAGAAGCGCCGGGCAGCGTAAGGCGTGCCGGCGATCTCCGGGTCGTGCAGACGAAGATCGAACTGTCCGCGGATCGTGACGGCCGGACGGCTGACGATATGCGGCACCTGGGAGGCGGCCCGTTCGAGTTCGGGCGCATATTCGATCACGACCGTTTTGGCGTTCTCGATCAGCGAGAACAAGAGGTCGCCCAGCGGATCCTTGCGGCCGAACGGTTTTAGCGAATAGCCGAGCAGGACGAGGCCGTAGCTTCCCGGCTGGTAGTGATAGTCGATCTGCTGGAATTTCGCCGGAATATGCCGCACATGGCATTGTTTTCCGTTCAGTTCGTTTGCCTCGTAAGCCTCGGTTTTCGGATCGACGGAGGTGACCGACAGCGGATGATGGGTGAGATAAGGGGTGACCGGCCGGATATGGCCGCCGATTTCCAGGATATGCGGGCAGTCGCGCATGAAGTGGGCGGCGAAGACCTGCCGCATCGTTGCGCCCAGTCCTGCCAGATGCGGAATATCCTTTCCCGCCTCCAAAGGCGGTAGATCGGAGACGGCATCCTTCAGGTTGACTTGCATTCCTTGCACTCCAGAAAAGTCCAGACTACAACACGCGCATGATGAAAACCACCCGACCAAACGAAGCAAACACAACAGATTGGCACGAGAGTGCCTTCGATATTATCCGCGGTCTTTCCGCCTATACGGGAAGCTCTCTGATAGAAGGCCTTGCGAAAGTTATCGCCAAATATCCGGACGCGGACCTCGGCACGGCCTTCAACCACAAGCAGGTTGGAAGCAAGATATGGGCGCGCGAAAAGCTTTTTGAAAGCCTTGGCGGAAAATTTAAACACATCGTCTTGCTCGGCGGCTGGTATGGCGTGCTTCCGGCAATGTTTTTCGATGACAGCCGTTTCGACATCGAACTCTTCGAGAGCATTGATATCGACCCGGAGGTCGGCGAAATCGCCGAAACGCTGAATGCCAGGGCCGGTGCGCATTTTCGCACGGTGACGCAGGATATGTACGCGCTCGATTACGCTACCCGCGGTGCGGATCTCGTCATCAACACCAGCTGCGAACACATTGCCGATCTTCCCGCATGGCTTTCGCTTCTGCCGCGCGGCACGAAGGTCCTTTTGCAGTCGAACGACTATTTCAGCGAGCCGACCCACATCAACTGCGTACCCTCGCTGGAGGCTTTCCAGGAACAGACGTCGCTCAGCCATGTGGCCTTTGCCGGATCGCTGCAGATGAAGAAATATACCCGCTTCATGGTGATCGGCACGGTTTGATCCGAGATCAGATCAGCCCGCGTAAAATCGTGGCGGTGCGATGCGCGCCGTCAAGATCGAGATTGTGGGGCGGCCGGTCCGTTGCCGCGAGCGCTTTCTCGATTGCCCGTGTCATACTATCGGCCGACAGGTCGTCTTCAGTCAGGACATGTGCAAGCCCAAGCTTTTCGAGACGCTCGGCCCGGACGGTCTGCTCGGTTTCACCTCCGGCGGTGAAGGGAATAAGCAGGGCATGGCATCCGGCGCGCAGAATGTCGCAAACGGTGTTGTAGCCCGCCTGTGACACGGACAGTCTGGCGCCGGCCAGCAGGCTGGCGAAGTCGGGACGGAAGCGGTAGACGCTGACCTGGGCGGGAGCATCGGCTAGGATTGCGTCGAAGTCCGGCTGCGGCAGGTTGGGGCCGGTGATCAGCGCCCAGGACAAAGGCTTGCCGATCGACTTTGCGGCCTGAAGTGCTGCACGGATCAGGGCATTGCCGACCGCACCACCGCCGGCCGAGACGATGACGTCGAAACGCTCGGTTGGCTGCGCGGGGGCGGGGGCGGCCACCAACCCGGTATAGATCACCTTACCGGTGATATCGGCGGCCAGCGGAAAAGTATCTTCCAGCCTGGCAAAGGCCGGATCGCCATGGACCAGAACCCGGTCGAAATATCGCTTCACCAGTGCGACCGTTTCCTCGTCGCGGCCGGGCTTGGAGCGTTCCTGCAGGATATCGCGCAGCGACGTGACGACCAGCGGCTTCTTGTCCATCGCGGCGATGGCATCAAGCAGCGGCAAGAGTTCGAAACGGACCTGCCTGCGGCCGAAGGGAAAGGCCTCGATGATGACGATATCAGGCTGGCATTGGTGGAAAGCTGCCAGCAGCCGCGCCTTGCGATCTTCCTTGAAAGCGTCATCGACCGGGTTGCCGTCGATATCAGCCAGCCCGGAAAAGCCGGCATCGCCGGCAGTGACCGGCGGCAAGGCGACATGATGGACGAGCGGGCCGGGAAAGCCGGTCACCGGTGTTCCGCCGGTCACGACCGTCACGTCGAAACCATCCTCGGCCAGCGCGCGGGCGATGCGGCTGGCACGGGCAAGGTGGCCGATGCCGAGCAGGTGCTGGACGTAGAAAAAGGCGCGGGGATTGCGGTTCTGGCCGTCGGTCATGGTGCAGTCCGCCATTCCGTCTCGAACAGGTCTTTCAACTGGCGGATGCTGGTCTGATGATCGAAGTGGCTGCGCACCTTGCGTTCGGCTGCTTCTCCGAGCCGCTTTCGCAGCGCCGGATCGCGGACGGCTTTTGCCAACGCCTCGGCCAGCGCCTGCGGGTCTTCCGGCGCGACGACAAAGCCGTTTTCTCCATCAACGAGCAATTCGGGCACCCCGGAAATATTCGTCGATATGCAGGCCAGCGCCTGGCTCGACGCCTCGACAAGGACGTTCGGCAATCCGTCACGGTCGCCATCGGCGGTGATGCGGCAGGCAAGGGCGAATATATCGGCGTCGCGATAGTGCTGCAGCACTTCGGTCTGCGACAGGGACCCGTACCAGGTCACCTTTTGGGCAATGCCGAGTTCGGATGCCAGCGCCTGCAGCTTTTCCAGCAGCTCACCGCCGCCGATATGAACGAACCGCCAGTTGAGCCCGGCGGGCAGCAGGCTCAGCGCCCGCAGCAGGATATCGAAGCCCTTCTTCTCGACGGCCCGGCCAACGCTGACGATCGTCACCGGGTTTGCGGGATCGGACCCGTCATAGGCCGGACGAGTGCCGTCAAATGGACCGAAACGGCGGAGATCCAGGCCGTGATAGCTCAGATGTACATGCGGCCTGCCGCCGGAAAGATGGCGTAGTTGTTCAAAGCCGGTCTGCGTGCAGGTCACGGTCCAGCGGGTGTTGGCGAGCTTGCCGGCAAGCTCCCAATCGGGCGACGTCCAGATATCCTTCGCATGGGCAGAGCAGGTCCAGGGTGTACCGCTGATCATGCTGGCATAGCGGGCGACGGAGGCCGGCGTGTGAATGAAATGCGCGTGCAGCCATTCTCCGCCCGCCGGCCATTCGGCCGAAAGCACCATCGCCTGTCCGAAACGCCGGACCCGGTTGCGCGTCCGGTCACGCCAAAGATCGGAGAAAAACGCCGGCAAGGCCCGCCAGAAGCCCGGCTTCGGCAGGCACGTGATCAGCGCGCGCGCGACCCGCAGTGGCTCCTCATGCAGATATTCCGGCAGGTAGTGGACCGGAGCCCTGATCTCGTCATGGACAGGGTGGCGCTTCTTGTCCGTCGGCCGCCGCAACGCAACAAGCGCGAGTTCAAAACCGGCCTTTTCCAGGCCGAGCAGTTCCTGTGCGATGAATGTTTCCGAAAGGCGCGGATAGCCCTTGAGCACCACGACGATCTTGCGGCGCTGGGTCAACTTTGGCTCAACCTTTCACGACCGTCAGGTGCTCGTGGTCGCGGCGACCGAGCCATTCTCCAACGATCTGCGATATGTTCGCCAACCCTTCGAGCGTCATGCCCTTGGCGCTCTTGGAGGGCGGGTTGCGATCCGGCAGTGCCTTGAGTGCTGCGGCAAAGCGCATCGGATCGGCCGCTTCCTCCGGCAAAAGCATGTCGATCAGGCCAAGTTCTGCGGCGCGGCTGGCTCGGATGAGCTGCTCTTCGCGCGGCATGACTCTGGGGACGATCAGGGCCGGCTTGTCGAAGGACAGGATTTCGCAATAGGTGTTGTAGCCGCCCATGGCGACGACGCCCTTGGCGCCGGCAATCAGCTCTTCCATCCGGTTGTCGAACTCGATCACCTCGAGATAGGGGATCTTGGCGCATTTCATCAAAAGCTTGTGGCGCTGCTTGACCGGCATGTAGGGGCCAAGAACGATCAGCGCCTTGTGCGTCAGCGTCGGGTCTTCCTGGTAGGCGTCGATCACATCATGGATCAGGTCGGAGCCGTCGCCGCCACCGCCGGTGGTGATCAGAATATAGTCGCCCTTCGGCTTGTGCTCGGATTCGACATCCTGCGAGACACTTCGCTGCAGAAAGCCGACGAAATCCATCTTGCCGCGCACGATCGGTGGAACGTCGAGGCCGACGAGGGGATCGTAGAAATCGGGTGGGCCATAGACCCAGATGCTGTCGTAGAACTGGCCGATCTTGCGCATCACGTCGTTGCGCTTCCATTCCGCATCCAGCAGGTGCGGCGCGTCCATGACCTCGCGCAGGCCGAGAACCAGGGTTGTCCCCTGTTTCTTGAGATAGGCGAGCGTCTCTTCGACTTCGCCATGCAGCCCCATCGGCTCCTTGTCGACGATGAAGACATCCGGCTGGAAGGTCTCGGCCGTGTGGCGGATGATCGACCGGCGCATCTTCAGCGTCTCATGCAGGTCGATATGCCTGTCCATCGACGTGTACTCGCCGTTGCGCAGCTTGATGACGCTGGGGATCTTCACGAAGTCGACGCGGGCGCGGTAGTCGAACGCACCGGCGATCGTTGCGCCCGAGATGATCAGGATATTGACGCCGCGATAATCCTCGACCAGCGAATGCGCAATCGTCCGGCACCGCCGGAGGTGGCCGAGGCCGAACGTGTCGTGGCTGTACATCAGGATGCGCGCATCCTCGATCCGGCGCGTCATGAGCGCAGCCTCTTGTCTCCCATGGCGTTGCCTATCTCCGCAAGGAGTATCCTGAGCATATCGGTATCCACTTCACTTGTACGGATCGGCAGCATCGCGAAGTCCGTCGCCCAGGAAGTTGAACGCCAGAATCACGAGGATGACCGGAATGGTTGGAAACAACAGCCAGGGATAAAAAGCAATGACGCTGACGCTGCGAGCTTCGGTCAGAAGAATGCCCCAGCTGGTGATCGGCGGGCGAAGACCAAGGCCAAGGAAGCTCAGCGCCGTCTCGCCGAGGATCATGCCGGGGATCGCCAGCGTCGCGGTTGCGATCAGATGCGACATGAAGCCGGGCACAAGATGGCGGCCGATGATACGGCTCGAACCCGCGCCCATCAATTGCGCTGCCAGAACGTAGTCCTCTTCACGCAGGGCCAAAAGTTTCGAGCGGACGGCGCGCGCAAGCCCCGTCCAGTCGAGCAGGCCGAGAATGGCGGTAATGCCAAGATAGATCAGGATCGGACTCCAGGTGACCGGCATGATGGCTGCGAGCGCCATCCATAGCGGGATGCTCGGTATCGATTGCAGGACCTCGATAATGCGCTGGACGATCAGGTCGAAGATGCCGCCGTGATAACCCGCAAGCCCACCGATGGTGATACCCAGCACGAAGCTCATGGTGATGCCGAGCAGGCCGATGGTCAAGGATATCCTGGCTCCGTAAAGGATACGTGACAGCACGTCGCGGCCGAGGCGGTCACTGCCCAAAAGGAAGAGCTGCCCGTCCTTGGCCGGGCAAGCCAGATGGATATTGGTCTGTACCAGGCCCCAGAATTTGTATCCGTCGCCCCGGCAGAAGAAGCGGATCGGTTCGACCTGATCCGGCTTGTCGGTGTAGATCCGGCGCAGCGTATCCATGTCGAGCGTCATCGTGCGTCCGTAGACGAACGGCCCGACAAAATTGCCTTCATGGAACAGATGGACGCGCTGCGGCGGCGAATAGATGAAATCGACGTTGCGGGTGTGCAGATTGTAGGGCGCCAGGAATTCGACGATGGCAATGGTGACGTAGAGAAAGGTGAGGAAATACAAAGAAAACAGCGCAAGGCGGTGTTTCTTGAATTTCCACCACATCAGCCGCAGTTGCGAGGCCTGATAGATCCGCAACTGCTCCTGCGTCATCACATCGACGGAATGGGGATCGAACGGCGCTGTCGAGATGTAATGCGAAAGCGGTTCGCCGGATTGGGGAAGAGATACCGTCACTTGGTGCTACCGCCTTGCAGTCTGATGCGCGGGTCGAGGAATGCGAGCGCGATGTCTGAAATCAGTACGCCGATCACGGTGAGGAAGGCCAGGAACATCAGGAACGAGCCGGCCAGATACATATCCTGACTTTGCAACGCTTTTATCAGCATCGGTCCGGTCGTTTCGAGCGAAAGCACGATGGCCGTGATCTCGGCTCCGGAAATGATCGCCGGCAGGATCGAGCCGATATCCGAAATGAAGAAGTTGAGCGCCATGCGCAGCGGATACTTCACCAGCGTGCGGAACGGATGCAGGCCTTTGGCGCGGGCCGTCACGACATATTGTTTCTGCAGTTCGTCGAGCAGATTGGCGCGCAGGCGGCGGATCATGCCGGCGGTGCCCGCTGTGCCGACGATCAGGACGGGTATCCAGAGATGCTCAAGGATCGATTTCGCCTTTTCCCAGCTCATCGGTTCGGCCAGATACTTCTGATCCATCAGATGGCCAATGGACGTGCCGAACCAGATATTGGCGAAATACATCAGGATCAGCGCGAACATGAAGTTCGGAATGGCGATGCCGATCAACCCCAGGAACGTCAGCCCGTAGTCGCCCCAGCTATATTGATGGGTGGCGGAGTAGATGCCGATCGGAAAGGCGATCAGCCATGTGAACAGGATGGTCACGAAGGAGACCAGCACCGTCAGCCACAGACGATCTCCGACCACCTCGTTGACCGGCAGCTGATACTCGAAGGAATAGCCGTAATCGCCCTGCACCAGGCCTGCAGCCCAATGGAAATACCGCATCACCGGCGGCTGATCGAAGCCGTACTCCTTGCGCAATGCATCGATCTCAGCCGTGTCCACAGCTTCGCCTTGGGCGCGAAGTTCGGCAATGTAGCTTTCGAAATAATCGCCAGGCGGCAGTTCGATGATGGTGAACACCAGCGCGGAAATGATGACGAGGGTCGGTATCATCGCCAGAATGCGCCAGAAAATATAACGCAACATGCTCAGCTAACCTCTTCGCTGTACCAGAACGTATCTGGCATGTAGACCCCGAGATAGCAGGTCGGGTCGAAGCCGTAGAGGCCTTTCTCGGGAATGTTGCGGATATAGGCGGAATGCATGATCGGCTGGAGCGCAGCGTTGACGATGCCGATCGAAAAGACGTTTTGCGTATAGATTTCCAGCATTTGGTGCCAGATACGCGTTCTGTCTTCGTTGTCGACGGTCTTTCGCCATTGCTTGAGCAGGTCGATCAGCGTGATCGCCTCCGGCAATTCCGGTGCACTGCCGTTCTGTCCGATGGACAGGTAGTACATGCCCCATGCCGGCCATTGAAATTGGTCGTCTCTGCTCGGCGCAAGATCGCCGGGGTTCATATCGGCCGTGGGCACACCATTTTCGATGCCTGACCACATGGACATCATGATCTCGCCACTCATCGTCCGGCTGCTGAAAACGTCCCGCTGCGAGGTCTTGATAAAAAGCGCGAAGCCGATTTTCGCCCAATGGTCCTTGATCAGTTCAAGGACGTCGGTTTCGAGCGTGCTTTCGCCGGAAGTCTCGACAACGATCTGCGCGTCGCGGCCATCCGGCAAGAGCCGGAAGCCGTCACTGTTGCGTTTGGTCAGGCCGGCTTCGTCAAGCAGCTTATTGGCCTGATCCGGATCGTAGCTGGCCCATGCCGATGCATATTCCGGCTTGAAAAGCGGGCTGTCGGGCAGAATGGTATCGGCGCTTTCGCTGGCAAGGCCGTAGAAGCTTACCATGTTGATTTCGTGCCGGTCGATCGCCAATGACAGTGCGCGCCGGACCCGCACGTCCCACCACAGATCGCGCCAGACCTTGTCGGCGCAGTTCAGGTTCGGCAAAAGGGCGAGGCGCGACCCCTGGATGCGCTTCCAGAGATTGACCTTCACCGGATAGCGTTTTTCCGCATCCTTGAAGAAGGCATAGTCGGAAAAATCGACGCCGGTGGATTGCAGATCGGTCTCGCCCGCGCCGGTCTTGGCCGCGATGATTTCCGACGAGCTGATATTCAAAACCCAGCGGTCGATATAGGGCAGTTGCAGGCCGTTTTCGTCGATCCGGTGGAAGAACGGGTTGCGTTCGAACACGAATTGCTCGGCTGGCGGGGCTGTGCGCGGAATCCACGGATCCAGCGACGGCAGGTCGGGATTTTCCGGACGGTACTGGCGCGACATCTTGATGTGCAGATCGGCCCATTTCTTGACGCGGTACTGTTTCATCAGCGCCGACAGGCGGAAATCGTCCTGATACTTCTTGTGGAAATGCCGCATATAGGCCGACGGCATCAGGATGACGACCGGCGAAGCGGCAGCAAGGCCCGGAAGAAAGTCCGGGTTGGGTACTTTCCAGGTGTAGCGGACCGTCAGTTCGTCGATGATCTCGAATGTCGGCCCTTCGCCATCGGCGAGCAGCTCCCGCTGGATGCCGCCCTTGCGCAGATCCTTGTTGAGGATCACATCCTCCCAAGTGTAGCGGAAATCCTCGGATGTCAGATAGCTGCCATTGGACCAGCGATGGCCGTCGCGAATCTTGAACGTGAAAATCCGGCCTTCCTGAACGTCGAAGCTTTCCAGAATGTCGGGCTGGAATTGCAGGTCCTCGGTATAACCGACCAGACGGGCATAGCCGTTGATCGTCATCATCCGGATGTCCTTCTGGCTGCCGATCAGCATGCGGACGGTTCCGCCGTACTTTCCGGGCTGCCGGCCCATGGCGGCAACGTTGACGCGCCGCGGATTCTTGGGGATGCGCTCGCTGATGTCGGGAAGCGTCTGGGCGCGCAGATAAGGCCGCAGGAATGGTGGCTCCGGGGTCGCTCGCGCGACGCCGGGAACGAAAGCGGAGGCAAGCAGGCCAAGGGTGGTGCGCCGGGTGATCATGGTACGAGCTCCCTGACATCGGCGGTTTTTCGCGCCAGAACAAGATGACCGTTGCCGAGGTCCGCCGTCCCCAGCGCGTTTGCGTCGCCCTCATCGGAGAAATGCTTGCCCCAGCTGCGCTTGTCGGATGCGCCGCTTGGATTGAGCAGGGAGAAATCGAGCGGCCGGTCGAGATCAGGGAAGGGCACGGCGGCGAGCAGCGATTTGGTATAGGGGTGAACGGGCGCCGCCATCAGCGTCTCGCGCGGGGCGATCTCGACAATGCGGCCGCCGCACATCACCGCGATACGGTCGGCCATGTAGTCGACGACGGCAAGGTTGTGCGAGATGAAGAGATAGGTGAGCCCCAGTTCCTTCTGCAGATCCTTCAGCAAGTTGAGGATCTGCGCCTGAACGGACACATCGAGCGCAGAGACGGGCTCGTCGCAGATCAACAGGTCAGGCCCGAGTGCAAGCGCTCTGGCAATGCCGATGCGCTGGCGCTGGCCGCCGGAAAAACTGTGGGGATAGCGATTGAGGTGGCGTTCGCTGAGACCAATTGCGTTTAACAGCGCCTTGACCGTCTCGACGCGGGATTTGCCGCTGCCGCGTCCGTGGATTTCCAGCGGTTCGCTCAGAATGTTCTGCACCGTCATGCGTGGCGACAACGAGGAGACGGGGTCCTGGAACACCATCTGCACCTTGGTGCGCAACTCCTGCAGTCCGGAACCTTCCGCCTTCAGCACGTCGATCGGGCCGTCGCTGCTGTTGAGCATGATCGCGCCGCCGTCCGGTGTCACGGCGCGCATCAGGATCTTGCTGAGCGTGGTCTTGCCGCAGCCGCTTTCGCCCACCAGTCCCAGACATTCGCCGCGCATGATGTCGAAGCTGACGCCATCGACAGCCTTGACGGCGCCGGCGGTATCCTTGGTCAGCCAGCTCGATTTGCGGGTGGTGAAGGTCTTGCTGACATCGCGCACCGAAAGCAGGATTTCCGGCTTCAGGGCTTCGTCGGCCGCGACGATCTGCTTTTTCCCGAGCAGATTGCTGGTATTGACCGGAACCTCGCGCAACGCCTTCAGGCGTTCGCCGGGCTTCATGTCGAAATGCGGGACGGCGGCCATCAAGCCCTTGAGGTAGGGATGTGACGGCTTACGGAAAATGGTCTCGACCGGGCCTGCCTCCATGATCTCGCCGTGATAGATGACGACAACCTCGTCCGCGACATTGGCGACGACGCCGAGATCGTGGGTAATCAACAGCATGGCCATGTTCAGCTTGGTCTGCAATCCGCGCAGCAATTGCAGGATCTGCGCCTGGATGGTCACGTCAAGCGCGGTCGTCGGCTCGTCGGCGATCAGAAGCGAGGGATTGCAGATCAGCGCCATGGCGATCATGGCGCGCTGGCGCATGCCGCCCGACAATTCGAACGGATACATGTCGAAGGCGCGCGACGGCTTGGGGAAGCCGACGAGCCCGAGCATTTCCTCGGTGCGGTCGCGCCGCTCGCGGCTGGACATAGGAGTGTGGATTTTCAGGGATTCGCTGATCTGGTTGCCGATGGTGTGCAGCGGCGACAGCGATGTCATCGGCTCTTGAAAGATCTTGCCGATACGGTTGCCGCGCAGATTGCGGATTTCCCGCCCGTCGCGCGGCATGGCCAGAAGGTCGGCCGGCTGTTCGCCGGTCGCCGGATCGCAAAACAGGATGCGGCCGGTGCAGGTGGCGGACTTCGGCAGGATGCCCATCACGGACTGGCTGATGACGGATTTCCCGGAGCCGGACTCGCCGACCAGCGCGGTCACCTTGCCTGGCAGGACGCGCAGGCTGGCATTGCGGACAGCATCGATCTGCCCGCCGAGCATCGCGAACGAGATACTCAAATTCTCGATCCGCAGCAGGTCCGTGCCTGATTTCATGCCAGCATATGTCCTTGTCTCTCGGGTGGCTTGCAATCGCGCAGAGCGCACCTCCGGGTGGAAACCCGGCTCCATTGCAAGGAGACTATCGCACGGAAATTGGTGTGTCCATGACCTTAGGCTGGTAAAGTGCGTGCGGATATAATCGCGGCCCGGAAGCGTCGCGATTTGAAAAAAACAACAATCATTCGAGCGGGATGGCGCTGTTTTTGCATTCCGCCAGGGCAATCGGTGCCGGATAGGCGCCCGGCGGCTTGATCCTTACTGCAGCAGCTTGTTCCAGAGCAGGTCGCGTGGCTGCGATTTCTTGCTGTTGCGATAGAGCAGCATGACCTGCTCGGCCTCGGAGCGCGTCTCCAGCGAACGGCTTTGCATGGTCTCGCTCGCGTCCAGTTTCAGGTTCTGGTCCCCAGGCAAAAGCACGGTTACCTTCTGGCGCACGCCGCGCAGCTTTTCCTGGCCGAGCGTCACCCATTCGCCGCCGCTATAGGTGGCGAATGCCTGGCTGGCCACGATCGGCTGGGCGTATTTCTTCGTCAGCCCCTGGAGCCGCTCCACCTCGTTGACGGCTGCGCCGAAGGCGGAAAATGTCAGCCGGTCTTTCAGGCCGACATTGCCGAACATGACATTGCCGACATGCAAGCCGATGCCATAATTGATATCGCCGAGACTTTGGCGGCGGCGATCGGCGTTGAGTTCGGCCATCCGCGCCGACGCCTGCCGCACCGCCGCCATCGCAGCCAGGGCTGCGACCTGCGACGGCTCCCGGTGGCGGCCACAGGGATAGACGGCAAGGAAGCCGTCGCCGACGAAACTGAGGATCTCGCCGCCGTTGCGGCTGAACGGGGTGGCGATGGCGTCGAAGAACTGGTTCAGCGTATCGATATAGACCTGACGCCCCTCTTTTTCCGCGAGCACGGTCGACTGGCGCATGTCCGCCATCACCAGTGCCGCCCGGATTGTTTCGCCGTCGCCGCGCCGGGTCTGGCCGGACAGGACGCGCTTTCCGGCATTTTCCCCGAGATAGGTGGTCAGCATATTGTCGGCGAGCTTGCCGAGGACGGCCATCTTTGCAGCGACAGCCAGATTGTTCTGAATTCGCAGCAGGGCCTCTATGACATTGTCGCTGAAGCCGCCATAGGCGTCGGTCGACCAGGAACCGATCATGCCCTGGCCGGACGTTTCGCCAAAGGACTGGACGAAGGCGATATAGTCGGTAACGCCCATTTCCTTCAGATCATCGAAGATCGGAAATTCCGAGCGCATGGACGGATCGATCTGCCGGCGCAGATGATCGAGATTGTTGCTTAGGAGATAATAGTATGGGCTCTGCAAGAACCGGTCCGGCTTGTCGTCGGTTGGGTCGGCACGATAGCCTTCGACGGTAACGCCTTCGCCGCGCAACCAGGTGAAACCCAGCGCGTCATAGAGCGGATGCAGCATCGAAAAGCTCAAGTGGACGCGGTTGAGCGGCAGGCCGGAGGCCGCCAGTCTTTCGCAGAAGCCTGTCACAACCGTCTCGAGCGTTTCGCCGTTGAGGGCCGCCTGCTGCAGCCAGTTCGATACGCGGTCCAGCAGGTGGGTCGAAACATTCGTCTTGTGGATGTTCATCGCGTGACGTGTCGCTTTCTCAACGAAAATCCCGGCGATCGCCGGATGTCCGGTCTGCGTCTCGATAGATCAGGCGTTTGCACCCGACCAATATAGGTTGTGAAAATGGCAAAACCAGATTCAGAGCGGGTAAAAATTGGAGAATTGTTCCGGCTGCGGCGAGATGCGCATCTGTCGCGGTCCTTGACTTCAAACCAATTTGTCCTCAACTGACCCACATCCGCAAAGGCGCTTCAGCGCGTCACGATCAGTCGAGAACACCCATTTGACCGTCCATTCTTCCGTGAGCGAGATCCTTCTTTCAAAGATCGCCGGCCATAGCGCCCATGCCGGCGTCATCGGGCTCGGCTATGTCGGCCTGCCCCTTGCGATCACCGCTGCCCGCAATGGTTTTACCGTGACCGGGTTCGATATCGACCCGCTCAAGATCGTCGCTATCGATGCCGGGCACTCCTATATCGAGGCGGTTCCGGATGCGGTTCTGGCGACGGAGACGGCGGAAGGCCGTTTTCGCGCCACGACCGATTTCAGTCAGCTCGGCGCCTGCGATATTATCGTCATCTGCGTCCCGACACCACTGACGAAGCACCGCGATCCGGACCTTTCGTTCATCACCCGCACCTGTGACCGCATCGCCGAGACCCTGAAGCCCGGGCAGCTGATCGTGCTGGAATCGACCACCTATCCCGGCACGACGGATGAGGTTGTTCGGCCGATCCTTGAAAAGACCGGCTTGAAATCGGCGCAGGATTTCTTCCTTGGCTTCTCGCCGGAGCGTGAAGATCCGGGCAACCGCGATTTCCACACGTCGAGCATCCCGAAGGTCGTCGCCGGTGACGGCGATGCGGCCTTGGACCTGATGAAGGCCTTTTACGGCGCCGTCGTCCAGTCGGTCGTGCCGGTGTCTTCGCCGGCGACGGCCGAGGCGGTGAAGCTCACCGAGAACATTTTTCGTGCGGTCAACATCGCCCTCGTCAACGAGTTGAAGGTCGTCTACGAGGCAATGGGCATCGATATCTGGGAAGTCATCGATGCGGCCAAGACCAAGCCGTTCGGTTACATGCCGTTCTATCCGGGTCCGGGGCTTGGCGGCCACTGCATTCCGATCGATCCGTTCTATCTGACGTGGAAGTCACGCGAATACGAGTTGCCGACCCGCTTCATCGAGCTTGCCGGTGAAATCAATTCGGCCATGCCGCGGCATGTGGCCGGACGGCTTGCCGAAGCGCTGGATATCCACCATGGCAAGGCGCTCAGCCGGTCGAAGGTCCTCGTGATCGGTCTCGCCTACAAGAAGAATGTGCCGGATATCCGTGAAAGCCCGTCGCTGAAGCTGATCGAGCTGATCGAGGAGCGGGGCGGAAGTGCCGCCTACCACGATCCGCATGTCGCAGAGATCCCGAAGACACGCGAATACATGGCGCTGAAGGGGCGGACTTCGGTGCCGTTGGACGAACAATCGGTCAAGGCGTTCGATGCCGTCCTGATCGCAACCGATCATGATGCAATCGACTATGCTGCCATTGCGCGCTGGTCGCCGCTGATCGTCGATACACGCAATGCCTTCGCCCGACGAGGGATCGAAAGCGGCGCCATTATCAAGGCGTAGCTGGCTTCAAGGCGTAGCAGTGATAGCGGGACTGGCGGACATCTGCTTCTTCATCCGGCTGGCCGCCACGGCGTAACCACCGGCGGCGCCATCGATGAAATGCATGTGATCGCGGCTGAGCGGTGTCGGCACGATGCAGGTCATCAGCGCCGAATCCTGGCGATGCAGGCCGAAGCGGCAGATGCCGGCGGCCGATGCCTCCTCAAGTCGCCGCTCGATCTGGGCAAACCTTTGCGGATCGACGTCGATGGTCATTTTCAGGCCATCGTCGAACTTGCGGAAATCGGTATTGCGGGCAACGTCCTGCCGGTAGATTTTTGGATCAAACCGGCCGAGCGTCAGGCCGAAACGAAAGAGACCGGCCATCAGCAGATACTGCGCCAGAATGAAAAGCCGGTGCGTGAACCGTTTTCCCTTGGGCGCCGTTTTGGTTTCTGCCGCAAGTCCCGCCATTGACAGGCCGATCTGCGGACCTTCAACCGCCACCGGGTGACCGTTGCGTTCTTCGGCTGCGGCGAGCGCGACGATGTCGGCGACCAGGGCCTGAAATGCGGCGATGTTTTCTGATCCCGCGGGAATGGCGATAATGGAGACGATTTCGCCATGCCGGGATTGGATGGGGTTCCATCGGCAGGAAAGGCCGGTCAGGTCCGGCCGTGCATCGGCGGGTGCCGGAGGTACGGCAAACAGGCCTTCCTTCATGCGTGCTTCCGCCCAACTCGAACCGCCACCGGCAAACATCGCGTAGGAAATATCGGGGTTGACCTGAAAACGGGCGACACGAACGGAAAGCCCTGCCGCGATGACATCGACAACGGGAACAAGAGCGGCGCGCAGCGTCAGCTGCAACTCTTCGCCGACCCAGCTTCGGACGGCCGAGAGCGCGTTCCTTGCCTTCTCCACGCCAGAGGGCGGCACGGCGACAAGTGCGCCATCGCCGCCGAAGACGAAGGGAAGGTCGTTGTTGCCGAGAGCGTTCAGGATGGCCGAGATGACGCTGGCGCCGGCCATGTTGACCGCCTTGTAGCGGCCGGCCTCGATCGCCCCGGTCGAATCAACGATGTCTGCCGTTGCCAGCGCCCAGTCGGCCGGCAATGCGCGATAGTTGTCGCTATTGGCAACGCCGGCGAATTCGACGAAGACCGGAAGCGCGCTGAAGAATGTTTCACTGGAAAGCTGGCCCATGCTTGGAGGCTAACATATTCGCGCCGGGCAGGCGAAGTGGTTTGACAACCGGCCGCTGGAAAAACCTGGCGGGAACAGGTTCATCGCTCTCCACTCCTGATTGGCGTTTGGAGCAAATTTCCCGCTCTTGCGGTCGACCCGTTGCCAAGTCTCGTGTTAAGCGATGCAACCGGCATGATTTGAATGAATGAATGGATGGAAATAGATGAGTCGCCTTGATGGTTTTATCTCCCGCATGCACTCCCAGCGTGCTGTTCTCAACCATATCAAGGAGGCCTCGATGATCGCGCCAGATGGCGTGATCCTGGAAATAGGGCTCGGCAACGGCCGAACCTACGACCATATCCGCGAACTGTTTCCAAACAACCGGATCATCGTTTTCGACCGGGCTATCGGTTCGCATCCTGATTCGACGCCGCCGGAAGCGGACCTTATCCTGGGTGACATCCAGGAAACGATTGCGCAGTTTTCCGGCAGGGGCATCGCGTTTGCGCATGCCGATATCGGCACGGCCTATCCGGAAAAGGATGCCAAGACGCTGACCTGGCTGCCGCAGTCCATCGCCGCAGCCCTGAAGAGCGGTGGCATCGCCGCAAGCGGGCTGCCGCTTGCCCATCCCGAACTCGAGCCTCTTCCGCTGCCTGCCGGTGCCGATCCCGGGCGGACCTATTTCTACCGGAAACGCTGACCGGCGACGGTTCAGGGCAGGAAGAGGACGTCGAACTGGTCCTGCGCGATGGGCAGGGCTGTGACCTTCATATCCACCTGGCTGTCCTCGTAAAAGACGATGCAGTTTTCATAGAATCCGGCCAGATAATCGACGAATGCCCTCGATCCGGCCGGTCCGTAGAAGACCGGGGAAAACTCCATGTAGAACGGCACGCGACGGGCGAGGAGCGGCCGCATGGATTTGGCTGCGACCGGCTCATACCCTTCGATATCCATCCACACCAGCCCGATGTCATCAGCTGCGACGCCTGCTTCGGTGAGCATGGTAGTGACCGGCTTTACCGGAACCTTGATCTCGATATCCCGTTCGCTCTGGCGCAGGGCGCTGCTCTTGCCGTGATTATCCCGGTGCAGGAAGAAATCGAGCGTGCCTTCGCTCTCTCCCGCGGCGGTGTTGATCGCGGTGATCTCATCGTTCAGATCGTTCTGGCCGATATTGGTTTTGAGAAGCTTGAAGTTGCGCGGATCCGGCTCCACCGTGACGATGTGGCGGAAAGCCTTGCTGAGCGCGAAATAGAGGGTCTGCGTGCCGATATTGCCGCCGAGCTCCAGCAGGATTTTTCCCGGTTGCAGCAGAGCCCTTTGCCGTAGCACGGACAGGAGCCGCTCGACATTCTCGCGTTCGAAATGGCCTTTGCGATAGATCTTGCGGCCAATGTAATCATGCGGGGAGAAGGTCATCAGATGGTCGCCGCAATCAGCGGTCATCGACAGGATTTTCGGGCTGACGGCGTTGACGAGCATTTCGCGGCCAGTCGGTGTGGCGAGAAACCGCTTTGCCAGTCGATTGCGCCATTTGCGCAGCCGGCGCGTCCAGGATTTCATCGCTTGCATGCCGTGTCCGTCTCCATCGTGTCTTGATCCTGTTCAACACGAGATTGAGCGGGAAATGAAGACGTTTCTGCGAAAACGCCATCAGGCGCGATGGAAACCGAGATGACCTTCCTGACTAGACCCCCTGCGTCACCAGGAACGCCTTCATCCGCTCCACTGCCAGGTCCGGCATGTCCAGCACATTGGCCTTGTCGGCCAGGCGGAAGATATCGGCATAGTGCAGCATGCCGCGGGCCGATTGCATGCCGGCCGGCATGGTGAAGTGCTTCTGGTGGCCGTTCAGCCAGGCAAGGAAAACGACACCCGCCTTGTAATATTGCGTCGGCGCCTCGAAGATTTTTCGCGACAGGGGGACGGTCGGCTCGATCACCGCGCGGAAGGTGGCGACATCGCCGGCGGCGAGCGACGCCAGCGCCTTTGAGGCGGACGGCGCAACGGCGTCGAAGATACCGAGCAGGGCGTGGCTGTATTTCTGTCCGTCGCCTTCGATCAGTTCGGCATAATTGAAATCGTCGCCGGTGAAGCAGAGCACGCCGTCCGGCAACCGGTTGCGCAGCGCCACTTCACAGGCATTGTCGAGCAGCGAGATCTTGATGCCTTCGACCTTGTCCCTGTTGTCCGCGATGATCGATAGAACGGTGTCGAGCGCCGTGTCGAAATCTTCCGAACCCCAATAGCCCTTCAGCTGCGGATCGAACATGTCGCCGAGCCAATGCAGCACGACCTTGTCTTCGGTCTGCGACAGGATACGGCCATAGACTTTCCGGTAATCATCCGGCGAAGTGGCAATGCGGGCAAGCGCCCGGCTGGCCATCATGATCGACCGGCCGCCTTCCTTTTCGACGAAACCGATCTGCGTTTCATAGGCGCCGATCACGTCGTCGAGCGAGCGCGTGTCGGCGGGCGAAAGATGGTCGGTCCCGGCGCCACAGGCGAGATCGGCATCTGGCACGGACCGCGCCTCAGTCAGCGACCGGCGGATCAGTTCCTGGGCGCCCGTCCAATCCAGCCCCATGCCGCGCTGCGACGTGTCCATCGCCTCGGCGATCCGAAAACCCAGCGCCCAGAGATGGTGGCGGAACGCCATCGTCCGCTCCCAATCAATCGCGGGGCGGCCCCACGGGTTGAGATCGCGCAGCGGATCGGAGACGACGTGTGCTGCTGCATAGGCGATACGGTTGAAAGCGGGGGCTGCTGGCGGCCGTGAGATCGGCGTCCCGGTCAGGCGGTAGATCTCAAGCGAACCGTCGGCGCGCGGCAGCGGCAGGGTGGCGGACATGCGGGCTCCTCCTTGGGTATTGCAAGCCGAATAATTTAGATCGTTCCAAATTTCAAGAGGAAATTTGTTTGAGGCGATGGTATCGAACTGCGTCCGTTAGGCGGGATTGTGGGTTTCGGTGTGCCATACATCACGCGCCTGAGCGTGCAAACTTCGCATATTATATATTAAATTCAATATTATGTGCAGTGTCATCCTCTTTCGGTCGATCCGGTTGTTCATGCCCACCTGTGGATCGGCCCTGTTTTTGCGAAATCCACTTGACAAAATTGGAACGTTCCAATTATCTTGCGGCAAGTGCTGAGGCAATCAGCCTTAACTGGGAGGGAAATGTGGCTAAGGACCGGGTGACAGTTATCGATATTGCGCGCGCCGCCGGTGTGTCGAAGTCGACTGTGTCGCTGGTGCTGCAGGCGAGCCCGCTGGTCAACGAAGTGACCCGCGCCAAGGTCAATACAGTCATTCGTGATCTCGGCTACGTCTATAACCGGGGTGCGGCCAACCTGCGCCAGTCCAATTCCAAATCGAAAATCATCGGCATCGTCGTCAACGACCTGACCAACAGCTTTTTTGCCGAGCTTGCCGTCGGTGTCGACATGGTCGTGCAATCGGCCGGCTACGTGCAGTTCCTTGCCAATACCGCCGAAAGTGTTGATCGCCAGCGCGAGGTCATCGCCTCGATGCGCGAGCATGGCATTTCAGGTCTGATCCTGTCGCCGGCGCGCGGTACCGATGCGGCCGATCTGAAGTCGCTGGTGGCAAGCGGCATTCCGGTCGTCAATGTTGTCCGGCAAGTCTCCGGCGCCAAGGTTTCGTCGCTGGTATCGGACAATCATGCCGGCATGCGCGATGCGGTCCGCCATCTGGTTGGGCTTGGCCATCACCGCATCGCCTTTCTCGGCGGCTTTCCCGATACGGCTGTTTTCAATGAGCGGCTGCAGGGCTATCGCGACGCATTGTCGGACGTGGACCTCGCCGTTCACGACGAGCTGGTCGTCAGTTCTGCGCCATCGCGGGCAGGGGGCGTTGCCGCCATCGAGCGGGCGCTGCTCTTGCGCGAACGGCCGACGGCTGCTGTTTGCTTCAACGATGCGGTCGCTTTCGGCGTTTGCGACGGTTTGCGCGCCCATCGTCTCGATCCGGGCGACGATTTTGCCGTGATCGGCTTTGACGACGTGATCGAGGCGCAGACGGCGGTGCCGGCGCTGACGACGATTTCGGTCGATCCGCAGGGCATGGGGCGCCGGGCCGCGCAGCTTCTCTTGAAACAGATCAATGCCGGACGGGCAGACGCCGAAGCGATCGTCAGTTCGGTGCGGCTGGTTGTGCGCCAAAGCTGTGGTGCCGCCATCGACAAGCGGGAAAGGCTATCCTTGTTATGACACGTTGGGGTTTGATCGGGGCGAGCACGATTGCCCATGAATGGGTGATCGATGCGATCCGCGCCGCCGGCGGCGAGATCGTTTCGGTGATGAGCAGCAGTGCCGAGCGCGGTGCCAAATATGCCAGCGACCACGGTATTGCAAAATCGGTGACCAGCGTTGCCGCGCTTGTCGGCGATCCCGACGTTCAGGCCGTCTATATTTCCACCACGAATGAGCTGCATCGCGACCAGGCGCTTGCCGCGGCCAAGGCCGGCAAGCATATTCTGTGCGAAAAGCCGCTGGCAATGTCGCTTGAAGATGCTCATGCCATGATCAAGGCGGCGCGCGATGCCGGCGTGGTCATGGCCACCAATCACCATTTGCGCGGGGCTGCCACCCACCGGGCGATGCGCGATGCGATTGCGGCCGGCAAGATCGGCAAGCCGCTGGCGGCGCGCGTCTTTCACGCGGTCTATCTGCCGCCGCATCTGCAGGGCTGGCGTCTTGACCGGCCGGAAGCGGGCGGTGGCGTCATTCTCGATATTACCGTGCATGACACCGATGCACTGCGCTTCGTGCTTGGCGATGACCCGGTCGAGGCGGTGGCGCTTGGCCAATATGGCGGCATGGCGAAAGCCGGGCTCGAAGACGCGGTCATGGGCGTTCTGCGTTTCAAGTCGGGCCTGATCGCCCAGTTTCATGACGGCTTCACTACGAAATATGCCGAGACGGGTTTCGAGGTGCATGGTTCGGACGGATCGCTGGTCGGCCGCAACTGCATGAGTCAGAAACCAGCCGGCACCGTGACGCTGCGCAATGCCGATGGCGAGACGGAATTGCCGCTCGACCACCGCAATCTCTACGAAAATACGCTGCTTGCATTCGATGACGCCATTGCGGGCCGCGGCAGGCCGCTCTGCAGCGGCGAGGACGGCATCTGGTCGCTGGCCACGGGGCTTGCGGTGATGACATCGGCGCAGACCGGCGGCGCGGCCGCAATTGAAACGGGACTTTGAGAGCATTTCCATGAGCAAGCATATCACCCCGGCCGAGGCGGCCTCTTTGATCCCCGATGGAGCGACCGTATCCGTGTCGTCGTCGAGTGGACTTGGCTGCCCGGACCTGATGCTGAAGGCCATTGGCGAGCGCTTTGATGCGACCGGCCACCCGCGCGATCTGACCACGCTGCATCCGATCGCCGCCGGCGATATGAGCGGCATCAAGGGTGTCGATTACATCGCCAAAAAGGGGCTTTTGAAAAAGATCATTGGCGGTTCCTATCCCTCCGGCCCATCGACGTCGGAGCCACCGCTGATCTGGCAGATGATCGGCAACAACGAGGTTGCCGCCTACAACATCCCGTCCGGAGTACTGTTCGACATGCACCGCGAGGCGGCCGCAAAGCGTCCGGGCGTGCTCACCAAGATCGGTCTCGATACCTTTGTCGATCCCTCGCGCCAGGGCTGCGCCATGAATGCGTCGGCCGCGGCCGAGCCGGTTGTCAGGAAGATGGAGTTCGAGGGCGAGGACTGGCTGTATTTCAAGGCGATCGTGCCGCAGGTGGCGATCATCCGGGCGACGACTGCCGACGAGCGTGGCAACCTGACCTATGAGCATGAGGGTGCCTATCTCGGCGGGCTCGACCAGGCGCTGGCCGCCCGCAACAATGGCGGCATTGTCATTGCGCAGGTCAAGCGCATCACCAAGTCGGGATCGCTCAAACCCCACGACGTTCGCGTGCCGGGCATGCTGGTGGATTACGTGATCGTCGATCCGGATCAGAAACAGACAACGCTGACGGATTACGATCCAGCCATTTCAGGCGAAATCTTCCGGCCGCTCGACAGTTTTCGCGTCCCGGAATTCAACATTCAGAAGGTCATCGCCCGCCGCGTCGCGCAGGAGCTTCAGGGTGGTTCCTGTGTCAATCTCGGCTTCGGCATCTCGGCCAACGTGCCGCGTATCCTGCTCGAAGAGGGACTGCACGGCTCGGTCACCTGGGTCATCGAGCAGGGTGCCGTCGGTGGTGTGCCGTTGCTCGATTTTGCCTTCGGCTGCGCCTCGAATGCCGACGCCTTCATGCCGTCGCCCTATCAGTTCACCTATTTTCAGGGTGCCGGCTTCGACGCCTCGCTTCTGTCCTTCCTTGAGATCGACAAGTCCGGCTCGGTCAACGTCTCCAAATTGTCCTTCCGGCCGCATGTGACGGCGGGGGCAGGCGGCTTCGTTGATATCACTGCGCGGGCAAAGAAGATCGTCTTTTCCGGCATGTTCAATGCCGGCGCCAAGCTCTCCATGGCCGATAGCAAGCTGGTGATCGAGAAAGAGGGCAAGCTGAAGAAGCTGGTCAACGAGGTCGAGCACGTCACCTTCTCCGGCCGCCGCGCCGTCGAGCAGGGTCAGGACATCACCTATGTCACAGAGCGCTGCGTGATGAAGCTGACGCCGCAGGGCATCATGCTGACCGAGATAGCGCCCGGTGTCGATCTGCAGACGCATATTCTCGACCAGTCGGAATTTCCGCTGATCGTTTCCGATAGGCTGAAGGTCATGGACGCAGCCCTGTTCCATGAAGCGCCGATCGGCCTGACGCTGCCGGAAAAACCGATCCGGACGCTGGAAGGAGCTTCGCATGGTTGACGAGCGAATCCGTATCGAGGTCGACGGAGCGGTTGCCATCCTGACGGTTGCGCGGCCGGAAAAGTTGAACGCTTTCGATATCGACATGCTGAAGGCGCTGTCGGTTGCCTGCGATACGGTCGAAGCGGATGCCAGCGTGCGTGTCGTTATTCTAACCGGCGAGGGCAAGGCCTTTTCCGCCGGTGGCGACATCAAGGCCTGGGCGACAATGAGCCCGAACGAATTCGGCCATCAATGGGTGCGCTTCGGCCACCGGGTGTTCGAGCGGTTGGCGACTTTGCGCATGCCGGTGATCGCCGCGATCAATGGCCATACGCTCGGCGGCGGGCTGGAGCTGGCGGCGGCTGCGGATATCCGCATTGCGGAAACGCAGGTGAAGATCGGCCTGCCGGAAACGAGCCTCGGCATGGTGCCGGGCTGGTCGGGCACGCAGCGGCTGGTCACGCGGTTTGGCGCGCAGGCCGTGCGCCGGATGGTGCTCGGCGGCGAGACGTTTATGGCAGAAGAGGCGAGGGCGCTGGGGCTGGTCGACGCCGTGGTGGCAACCGGAACGGTGCTGGACGCAGCGAAGGTTTATGCGCGCCGTATTGCCCAGCGCGGCCCGGCAGCGCTGGAGATCTGCAAGCTGATGATCGCGTCCGCCAATGGTGAAGACAATGGAACCGCCGTCGAGGCGCTGGGCTCGATCCTGGCGGCCAAGACCGGCGACATGAAGGAGGGCGTTGCGGCTTTTGCCGGAAAGCGCCCCGCGGAATTCAAGGGAGAATGGTAATGACGGTTCTGGTGAAGCCCAAGGCTTTGACTGAGACAAGGGTGCGCGACTTCCAGATGCTGATCGACGGCAAATGGGGGGATGCATCCGAGGGCAGGACGCTGGAGCGCGTGGCCCCCGGCCATGACGTCACGGTCAGCCGCTACCCGGCCGCGACGAAAGCCGATACCGAGCGGGCGATTGCCGCTGCGCGCAGGGCGTTTGACGACGGCCCCTGGCCGCGCATGACGGCATCGGAGCGTTCGCTGGTCCTTCTGAGAGCTGCCGACATGATTGCGGCGCGCGCCGATGAGCTGGCCTATCTCGACTGCATCGAATCCGGCAAGCCGATCAGCCAGGCCAAGGGCGAACTCGGCGGTGCCGCCGACATATGGCGCTATGCCGCAGCCCTTGCCCGCGACCTGCATGGCGAAAGCTACAATACGCTCGGTGACGGCACGCTTGGCGTCGTCCTGCGCGAAGCGATCGGCGTCGTCTCGATCATCACGCCGTGGAATTTTCCGTTCCTGATCGTCAGCCAGAAGCTGCCATTCGCGCTGGCCGCCGGTTGCACCGCGGTGGTCAAGCCGTCCGAGTTGACGTCCGGCTCGACGCTGGTTCTCGGTGAAATTCTCGAAGCGGCGGGTGTTCCGGCCGGCGTCGTCAATATCATCACCGGTACCGGCCCGGTTGCCGGCGCGGTCATGACCTCGCACCCGGATGTCGACATGGTCTCGTTCACGGGCTCGACCGGGGTCGGCAAACTGACCATGACCAATGCGGCGCAAACCTTGAAGAAGGTATCGCTGGAACTCGGCGGCAAGAACCCGCAGATCGTGTTTCCGGACGCCAATCTCGACGATTTCATCGATGCGGCGGTCTTCGGCGCCTATTTCAACGCCGGCGAATGCTGCAATGCCGGCTCGCGGCTGATCGTCCATCGCGACATCGCCGATGAAGTCGTTCGCCGTGTGGCCGAGCTTTCGGCCAAGGTCAAGGTCGGCGATCCGCTCGATCCTGAAACGCAGGTTGGCGCGATCATCACGCCGCAGCATCTGGAAAAGATCGTCGGCTATGTCTCGGCTGCCTCCAGCAACGGCGCAACAGTGTCGCATGGCGGTTCCTCGCTCGATCTCGGCTCCGGCCAGTTCATGTCGCCGACCATTCTTTCGGCTGTGACACCCGATATGGCGGTGGCCCGCGAAGAAGTTTTCGGCCCGGTGCTTTCGGTTCTCAGTTTCGAAACGGCCGAGGAAGCGATCAAGATTGCAAACTCCATCGACTATGGCCTGTCGGCCGGCGTCTGGAGCCGCGATTTCGATACCTGCCTGACCGTCGGCCGCAAGGTGCGGGCCGGAACGGTCTGGATGAACACTTTCATGGATGGCGCATCGGAGCTTCCGTTCGGCGGCTATCGCCAGTCCGGCCTTGGCCGCGAACTCGGCCGCCATGCGGTGGAAGACTATACCGAAACCAAGACGCTCAACATGCATATCGGCGGCCGGACGGCCATGTGGATGCCGCGTTCGTAAAGCGATTTGGTCTGTGGCGATGAGGGGAAAGGAGGGCGTGATGAGACTGAATTTAGATTTTGAGCAGGGCGCCAATCCTTCCTCCGTCATCCTCGCCCTTGAGGCGGGGATCCAGCCACGGCGCGTCTGCGCCGTGAATGGCTACTCTATCGCAAGGCTGTCTTCTGCGCCCAAGGACCTGGGCGCGCTGGATCCCTGTGACGAGCACAGGGATGACGGAGCAAAACAAAAGCCTGACGGTTCAGAGAAGCACCCTGTGACAATGGGATACACCTCACGCCGCCGTAAAACTGATTTGCGGCTTGAGCAGCACCTGCATTCCGGTCGCCTCGTCGCCGGCGATGCGGGCGAGAAGCACGCGGCCCATCTGTTCGCCGGTGTCGGTCAGGTCCTCGTAGATCGTCTCGACCTTCGGCTGGATCTGGCTGAGCAGTTTCGAGGTCCGCTTGGCGACGATGTCATATTCGAGCCCGAGCGTCAGACCGTGGTCGCTCATGCCGGTGATGGTTGCGAGCGCCGAGACCTCACCGCCGCAGGCAAAACCGTCGGGGGCGCCGGGCTGACCGGCGCGCCGGCTCATGTAGTCGCGAATCTCCTCGACGGGACAGTCGAGGTCGATTTCGTCGGGGATTTCGTAGGCGACACCGGCTTCTCTCACCGCGGTCATGAAGCCGTGCATAAGGTGCTGCGAGAAGGTCATGCGCTTGGGCGGCAGGATGATCATCGGTTTGCGGCGGCCGCGGGCGATCAGCCGTTTGGTGGCCTCATAGGCGAACGAGAAATTGTCGTAGTCGACATAGGGATGCGGGGTGGTGAACTCGGTCCTGCCGTGCGTGACGAACGGAAACCCGTTCTCAAGCAGCAGCCGCACGCGCGGATCGAAGGGCTCGGTGCGCGAGAAGATCAGACCGTCGGCCATGCCGTTGCGCACGATATGGCGCACGGCATCGATGTTGGCGCCGTCAATGAAGTTCGGCATGACGATCAGATGGTAGGAGGTATCTTGCAGCGCCCTGGCAAGCCCGTGCATCAGCGAAAAGCCGTAGCCGAGGATTTCTTCATGCGGATCGAGCAGGACGCAGATGACATTGGTGCGGCCGGTCTTCAGCCGCTGGGCGGCGCGATCCGGCAGATAACCGATCTCGGCCGCGACCTCGTGGACGCGCTTGCGGGTCTCGGCCGAAATCTGCGGGGCGTTGCCCAGCGCGCGCGACACCGTAGTCACGGCAAAGCCTGTCAGATCGGCGATGGTGCGCAGGGTTGGCTTGCTGCTTTTCGGCTTGGTGCCGGTGGTGGAAGATTTGGGAGTGTCAGCCAATGAAATACTCCCTTGAGGCGACGACAAGGCGCTTTTGTAACGTCAGACGCACGCATGCGCAATGTGTTTGTGCAAACGTTTTAAATCGAAAACCTTGGCAACTATTTGCTGCAGTGCGGAATCGCTGAAACGTCTTATAAGCGTCCAAATTCAGCATGTTAAGTCTATTGCTTGGCAGAAAGCGTGCGGTGCTTGACTTGACAGAGTTTATAACGTTTTAAATGTGCCAGCGGTGGAGACCGCAGACCAATTGCTTCCGCGTTTAAACGGGGATGGCATTCAACGGCGGGGAGGAGTTTCTCGCTACACGACTTGCAAATGGGAGGATTACGATGCGCAAGTTTATGACGACCACAGCAATTGCAGCATTGATGATGACGGGCAGCGCGGTCATGGGCGGTACTGCCGCACATGCTGCTGAAAGCGTCGAAGTTCTGCATTGGTGGACATCCGGCGGCGAAGCGGCTGCTCTGGACGTCCTGAAGAAGGATCTGGAGAGCAAGGGCATCTCCTGGACCGATATGCCGGTTGCCGGCGGTGGCGGTACGGAAGCCATGACGGTGCTGCGCGCTCGCGTCACTGCGGGCAATGCTCCGACAGCTGTTCAGATGCTCGGCTTCGACATTCTCGACTGGGCCAAGGAAGGCTCGCTCGGCAATCTCGATGAAATTGCCGGCAAGGAAGGCTGGGACAAAGTTATCCCGGCGGCCCTGCAGAAATTCTCCAAGTATGACGGCCACTGGATCGCTGCTCCGGTCAACGTCCACTCCACCAACTGGATGTGGATCAACAAGGCAGCACTCGACAAGGCCGGCGGCAAGGAGCCGCAGAACTGGGACGAGCTGATCGCCCTGCTCGACAACTTCAAGGCACAGGGCATCACCCCGATTGCTGCCGGCGGCCAGCCGTGGCAGGACGCGACACTGTTTGACGCTGTCGTCCTTTCGCTCGGCACCGATTTTTACAAGGCAGCTTTCATCGATCTCGATCCGGCAGCTCTCGGCGGCGACAAGATGAAGGAAGCCTTCAGCCGCATGACCAAGCTGCGCTCCTATGTGGACGACAACTTCTCCGGCCGCGACTGGAACCTCGCCTCCGCCATGGTCATCGAAGGCAAGGCCGGCGTGCAGTTCATGGGCGACTGGGCAAAGGGCGAGTTCGTCAAGGCCAAGAAGGTGCCCGGCACCGACTTCGTCTGCATGCGCTACCCGGAAACGCAGGGCTCCGTGACCTTCAACTCCGACCAGTTCGCGATGTTCAAGGTCGCCGCCGACAAGGTGCCGGCTCAGATGCAGATGGCCTCGGCCATTGAAAGCCCGACCTTCCAGTCGGCCTTCAACGTGGTCAAGGGCTCGGCCCCGGCCCGCACCGACGTGCCGAACGACGCGTTTGACGCTTGCGGCAAGAAGGCAATCGCCGATCTCGCCGATGCTGACAAGAACGGCAAGCTGTTCGGTTCCATGGCGCATGGCCATGCCAACCCGGCTGCTGTCAAGAACGCGATCTATGACGTCGTGACGCGCGAATTCAACGGTGAACTCACCGCTGACGAAGCCGTCAAGGAACTGCCGGCCGCTGTAGCTGCTGCGCAGTAATCGGTCTGCAAACAATGCCCCTCATCCGCCCTTCGGGCACCTTCTCCCCGCGGGCGGGGAGAAGGACCAGGCGGGAACCTCTGCAATCCCCTCTGCCCGCTTGCGGGGAGAGGGCTAGGGTGAGGGGCATTTTGCTTTATTCAATTCACATACAACGGTGGTGTTCACTATGGATAGCCGAAGCCGGCTGCAGGACATTGTGCCAAAACTGGTACTTGCCCCAAGCTTTCTGATCGTCATTGTCTTCGTATATGGCTTCATCGCCTATACCGGCTATCTGTCGGTCACCGACAGCAAGATGCTGCCCTCCTACAATTTCGTGGGCTTAAGCAATTATTCCAAGCTCTGGGCTCTGCCGCACTGGTGGCGGGCGATTTCCAATCTGGCGATCTTCGCGTCGCTTTACATCCTCATCTGCTCCGTGCTGGGGCTGGGGCTCGCCATTCTGCTGGACCAGAAGATCCGCGCGGAAGGTTTGCTCAGACCGATCTATCTTTATCCGATGGCGCTTTCCTTCATCGTCACGGGTACGGCCTGGAAATGGTTCCTCGATCCGGGCATCGGTCTTGAAAACACCATGCACCTGTGGGGCTGGGAGAGCTTCACGTTCAACTGGATCAAGGACCGCAACTACGCGATCTACTGCGTTGTCATTGCCGCCGTCTGGCAGTCGTCCGGGTTCATCATGGCGATGTTTCTTGCAGGCCTGCGCGGCGTCGACAACGAGATCATCAAGGCAGCGCAGATCGATGGTGCCTCCACGACCACGATCTATCGCCGCATCATCATTCCGCTGATGCGCCCGGTCTTTCTGTCGGCTTTCGTCGTGCTCGCCCATCTTGCCATCAAGGCCTACGACCTGATCATTGCGCTGACTGGCGGCGGGCCGGGGCAGGCGACCGAACTGCCGGCGACCTTCATGTATTCCTATACTTTCACCCGCAACCAGATGGGCATCGGCGCTTCCTCGGCGATCATCATGCTGGTGATGATCTTCTCGATCATCGTTCCCTACCTCTATTCCGAAATCAAAGGGGAGAAGCGCCAATGAGCGTCCAAAGCCCTGACAACGCCATTTCCTCAGGCCGCCTGACGCGTGCCCTGATCTATACCGTGCTGATCCTGTTTGCGGCCTATTCGCTGCTGCCGCTCTATGTGATGCTGGTCAATTCCTTCAAGCCGCTGGACGAAATCCGCCAGGGCGGCATGCTGAACCTGCCGATGACCTGGACGCTGGATCCCTGGCGCTCGGCCTGGTCGACGGCGCAGATCGGCGTGCAGCCG
The DNA here is from genome assembly GCF_056405855.1 of Pararhizobium sp. P1_E7. NCBI lineage: Bacteria > Pseudomonadati > Pseudomonadota > Alphaproteobacteria > Hyphomicrobiales > Rhizobiaceae > Pararhizobium > Pararhizobium sp. P1_E7. Next base: position 151,511 of record NZ_JBFUBH010000001.1, read on the forward strand.
ACGGGCCTGCGTCCCTTCTTCATCAACTCGATCCTGATGGTGGTCCCGGCAGTCGCCATTTCGACGATCGTCGGTGCGCTGAACGGTTATGTCCTGACCAAATGGCGCTTTCCGGGATCGGGCGTCTTCTTCGGCATGCTGCTTTTGTCCTGCTTCATCCCGTTCCAGATCGTGCTTATTCCGATGGCGCGCATCCTCGGTATTCTCGGACTTGCCGGATCGGTGCCGGGCCTGGTGCTGGTGCATATCATCTACGGTCTCGGCTTCACGACGCTGTACTTCCGCAACTACTACGAAGCCTTTCCGACCGAACTGGTGCGCGCCGCCCAGATCGATGGCGCCAGCTTCTTCCAGATTTTCCGGCGCATCCTTCTGCCCTCGTCGGGTCCGATCATCGTCGTCTCGGTCATCTGGCAGTTTACCAACATCTGGAACGACTTTCTGTTCGGGGCCTCGTTCTCCGGCGCCGGTTCCACGCCGATGACGGTGGCGCTCAACAATCTCGTTTCCTCCTCCACCGGGGTGAAGGAATACAACGTCCATTTCGCAGGCGCGATCCTTGCCGCCCTGCCAACGCTTGTCGTCTACATCGTTTCCGGCCGCTACTTCGTCCGTGGCCTGATGTCCGGCGCCGTAAAGGGTTAAAGCCATGTCCTTTCTGAAAATCACCGATCTGCGCAAGTCCTACGGCTCGCTGGAAATCCTCAAGAACATCAATCTGGAAATCGACGAGGGCGGCTTCCTGGTGCTGGTCGGCCCCTCCGGCTGCGGCAAATCGACATTGCTCAACACCATCGCCGGGCTTGAGCCGATTACCTCGGGTGAAATCGCCATCAACGGCAAGTCGGTGGCGGGCCTGCACCCGTCCAAGCGCGACATCGCCATGGTCTTCCAGTCCTATGCGCTCTACCCGAACATGACGGTCGCCGGAAACATCGCCTTCGGCATGGAGATCCGTGGCGTGCCGAAGGACGAGCGCGACAAGGCGATCAAGCAGGTAGCCGACATGCTGCAGATCGGCCATCTGCTCGATCGCAAACCGAGCCAGCTCTCCGGCGGCCAGCGCCAGCGTGTCGCCATGGGCCGGGCGCTGGTGCGCAATCCGCAGGTCTTCCTGTTCGACGAACCGCTCTCCAATCTCGATGCCAAACTTCGTGTCGACATGCGTACCGAGATCAAGCGCCTGCATCAGCGCATGAAAACGACGATCGTCTATGTGACGCACGATCAGATCGAGGCGATGACGCTGGCCACCAAGATCGCCGTTCTGAAGGACGGCATTCTGCAGCAATTCGGCACGCCGGCGGAAATCTACAACAATCCGGCCAATCTGTTCGTTGCCGATTTCATGGGCTCGCCGGCGATGAACCTTTTGACCGCCACGGTCGAGGGCGGCGGCAATGATCTGCGTGTGTCGCTGATGCGCCCCGATGCCGGGCCCTTGCATCTGCCCGTCGCCCAGGTCGCCGGACTTGCCGCCTATAGCGGAAAGCAGGTTGTCTTCGGCATTCGGCCGGAAGCGCTGACCGATCCCGATGGGGCCGACCGCAATGCGCGTCTGCTGGTGGAAGGCGATTGCCTGATCGAGGTGGTGGAGCCGGCCGGTTCCGATACGTTCGCAGTCACCAAGCTTGGCGGCAAGGAAGTGGTGGCGCGGCTTCGCGCCGATGCCCGCATCGCGCCCGGACAGAACACCCGGCTTGCCTTCAACCTGGACAAGGCGGTGTATTTCGATCCGCAAAGCCAGAGCCGCATCGGCTGAGTTTCGTCATGATCAAGCAGCCCGATATCGTCATCATCGGTTCCGGCATCGGCGGGGCGACGGTCGCCTCTGCCCTTGCGGGTTCCGGCGCCGACATCCTGATCCTGGAGGCCGGCGGTCACATCGAGGACCGGCCGGAAAACCGCGACCAGCGGGCAATCTTCCAGCGCGGCCATTTCCGGCCGAAGGAATTTTGGTACGAAACGGACGGGAAGAGCTTCAATCCCGGCAATTACTACAATGTCGGCGGCAATTCGAAATTCTTCGGGGCGGTGATGGTGCGCTACCGCCGCGAGGATTTCGCCGAGATGGCGCATCTGGAAGGCGTCTCGCCTGCCTGGCCGTTCGCCTATGACGAGCTTGAGCCCTGGTACAGCCGGGCTGAACAGCTTTATCAGGTGCGCGGCGCGCTCGGGCAGGACCCGACGGAGCCCGTGCATTCAAAAGACTATGCTTTCCCGCCGGTGCCGGACGAGCCGCCAATTGCGTCGGTGCGCGGCAAGCTGAAGCAAAACGGCTTGCATCCCTATTCGCTGCCGCTGGGCATCGATATCGACAAGTGGCTGGCGAAGGCAAAGACGCCGTGGGATGCGCATCCCAACAGTTTCGACGGCAAGATGGATGCCGAAACGGCGGCGCTGACGGTCGCCTTGCAGCACAAAAATGTCCGGCTCCAGACCGGATCGCGGGTGACGCGGCTTGAGACCGCGGCGGACGGCAAGCGGATTGAGACGGTTCGCTATGTCAAGGATGGTGCCGAACAAACGGTGTCGCCAAAACTGGTCATCCTGTCTGCCGGTGCGGTCCAGTCCTCGGTGCTGTTGCTGCGCTCTGCCAATGCCATGCACCCGAAAGGTCTGGCCAACAGCTCCGACCAGGTCGGCCGCAATTTCATGAACCACAATTCGAGCGCGGTTCTGGCAATCTCGCCGTTCTTCAAGAACACCTCGATCTATCAGAAGACATTCGGCTTCAACGACTATTATCTTTCGGACGGGAAGGGTGGGCCACCGCTCGGCAATGTCCAGCTTCTTGGCCGTATCTCCGGGCCGATCCTGAAAGCGAACCTTCCCTCGCTGCCGGAATGGCTGCTCAATCAGGTCTCGGCGCATGCGATCGATTTTTATGCGATGAGCGAGGACATTCCGCATCCGGAAAGCCGGATCATGGTCGATGGCGAGCGCATCGTCCTGCAATGGGTGCGCACCAACTGGGACGCGCATCTGATGCTGGTGAAGAAATTGAAAAAGGCGCTAAGGGGCGCCGGATTCCCGATTGTGCTGTCGCGGCCCTTCGACAAGCGCACGCCGTCGCACCAGTGCGGAACGGTGCGCATGGGCAACGATCCGGCATCGGCGCCGCTGAATGTCTACTGCCGGGCTTTCGACCATCCAAACCTGTTCGTCGTCGATGCCAGCTGCCTGCCGACCTCGGCCGCCGTCAATCCGGCGCTGACGGTCGCAGCGCAGGCGCTGCGTGTCGCCGATCATATCGTGTCAAAGGATCTGGCGGCATGACCGGTCATAAACGTCCCGTTGCCATCGTCACCGGCGGCCGCCGCGGCATTGGACTTGGCATTGCCAAGGCGCTGGCGAGAGACGGGTTTGATATCGTCATTACAGGTATCGGCGATGCGGATCAGGTATCCGGCGTGCTGGAAGGTCTTGCGGCGCTCGGTGCGAAAGCGATTTTCCTGAAAGCCGATCTTTCCGATCTTTCCGGCCATCAGGCAACGGTCGATGCGGTTTTGGCGCAATTCGGATCGATCGAATGCCTCGTCAACAATGCCGGCATGGCATCGGTGGTGCGCGGCGATTTCCTCGATCTGGCGCCGGAAAATTTCGACGCGATTGTCGCTACCAATCTGCGCGGCACGGTGTTTTTCACCCAGGCCGTGGTGAAGGCCATGCTGGCAGGCGCCCCCGGCCGGCATCGTTCGGTGATCAATATCACCTCGGTTTCGGCAGCGATGAGCTCGCCGGAACGCCTGGACTATTGCATCAGCAAGGCGGGGCTTGCCGCCTTTTCGCAAGGATTGGCCCTGCGGCTGGCCGAGACCGGCATCGCCGTTTTCGAGGTGCGGCCGGGCATCATCCGCTCCGACATGACGGCCGGCGTTTCGGCCAAATACGACGCGCTGATCGATGGCGGGCTGGTGCCGATGAAGCGCTGGGGCGAGGCGGACGATATCGGCGGCATGGTCGCAGCATTGGCAAACGGCAGCTTCGGCTTTGCCACCGGCACGGTGATCAATGCCGACGGTGGGCTGTCGATCGGGCGTTTGTAGGGGCAGGCGGCAAAGCGGTGATTGCCCCTCACGCCAGCCCTCTCCCCGCTTGCGGGGACAGGGCGGATGAGGGGCGACCTCCTCGGCAAGTGGATTCTAAGGACGACGACATGACTTACGACTACATCATCACAGGTGCCGGACCAGCCGGTTGCGTACTCGCCAATCGCCTGACCGAAGACGCCGACGTCAAGGTGCTGCTGCTGGAAGCGGGCGGCAGCGACTGGAATCCGCTGTTCCACATGCCCGCCGGTTTTGCCAAGATGACCAAGGGCGTCGCCAGCTGGGGCTGGGAAACCGTGCCGCAGAAGCACATGAAGAACCGGGTGTTGCGCTATACGCAGGCCAAGGTGATCGGCGGCGGCTCGTCGATCAACGCCCAGCTCTATACGCGCGGCAATGCGGCCGACTACGATCTCTGGGCGAGCGAAGACGGCTGCACCGGCTGGGACTATCGCAACGTGCTTCCCTATTTCAAACGCTCGGAAGACAACCAGCGTTTCGCCGACGATTATCATTCCTATGGCGGACCGCTCGGCGTTTCCATGCCGGTATCGGGGCTTCCGATCTGCGACGCCTATATCCGCGCCGGCCAGGAACTCGGCATTCCCTATAATCATGATTTCAACGGCAGGCAGCAGGCCGGCGTCGGCTTCTATCAGCTGACCCAGCGCAACCGCCGCCGCTCGTCGGCATCGCTTGCCTATCTCACTCCGATCAGGGATCGCAAGAACCTGACGGTGCGGCTTGGCGCCCGGGTGACGCGGATCGTTCTGGAGGGGAGGCGCGCCGTCGGCGTCGAGGTCGCAACCGCCAAGGGGCTGGAAACGATCCGGGCCGAGCGGGAGGTTCTGGTCTCCTCCGGCGCCATCGGATCGCCGAAACTGCTGCAGCAGTCGGGCATCGGTCCGGCCGGTCACCTGCGATCCGTCGGCGTCGATGTGAAACACGACCTGCCGGGCGTCGGCTCCAACCTGCAAGACCATCTCGACCTGTTCGTCATTTCCGAATGCACGGGCGACCACACCTACGATGGCGTCGCCAAACTGCACCGCACGCTCTGGGCAGGGCTGCAATATGTGCTGTTCCGCTCCGGCCCGGTTGCATCGTCGCTGTTTGAGACGGGCGGCTTCTGGTATGCCGATTCGAACGCGCGCTCGCCGGATATCCAGTTCCATCTGGGGCTGGGCTCCGGTATCGAAGCGGGTGTCGAGAAGCTGAAGAATGCCGGCGTGACGCTGAATTCCGCTTACTTGCATCCGCGCTCGCGCGGTACCGTCCGGCTGTCATCTTCCGATCCTGCGGCAGCGCCGCTGATCGATCCGAACTACTGGAGCGATCCGCACGACCGCAAGATGTCGCTCGAAGGCTTGAAGATCGCCCGCGAAATCTTCCAGCAGCAGGCGCTGAAACCCTTCATCATGGCCGAGCGCTTGCCGGGACCGAACGTGATGACCGATGACGAACTGTTCGACTACGGTTGCGCCAACGCAAAGACCGATCATCATCCGGTCGGAACCTGCAAGATGGGCACGGGCGCTGACGCCGTCGTCGGACTTGATCTCAAGGTGCACGGCCTTGAGGGCCTTCGCGTCTGCGACAGTTCTGTCATGCCGCGTGTCCCCTCTTGCAATACCAACGGGCCGACGATCATGATGGGCGAAAAGGGATCGGACATCATCCGCGAACGGCAGCCGTTGCCCGCAGTGATCTTTTCCCATGAACGCAATGACCAGCGCCCGCGGGCGCGTGCCGACATCCAATAGGAGTTCCGTCATGATCCGCCACTGTGTTTTTATCCGCTTCAAGACGGCCGTTTCGGACGCCGAAAGAGCGTCGATCCTTTCGGATATCGCGGCACTGCAGCCGATCGTTCCCGGATACCTCGCCATCGATATCGGCCCGAATGTCAGCCCTGAAGGCTTGGGGAAGGGCTATACTGGCGGCTTCATCATCGATTTTGCCGACGCGGCTGCCCGGGACACGTATATTTCCCATCCGGACCACGGGACGGCGGCCGGCCGGATCGTCGCTGCCACCGAAGGTGGCGTCGATGGCGTCTTCGTCTATGATTTCGAGATTGCAGGCTGATCTCGCATGACATTTGAACCCCGTGTCTTTCTGACCAGCCTGTTTGAGGCAGCCGTAGGCGCCGCCGATCCGCTGGCCGCGATCCGGTCTTATCTGCCGGAACGGCCGAAGGGGCGGACCATCGTTGTCGGCGCCGGCAAGGCCGCAAGCCAGATGGCGTCTGCGTTCGAAAGCCTGTGGGACGGACCATTGGACGGTGCAGTTGTGGCGCGGCACGGGCCGGTCGCGGCCTGCAGCCGCATCCGCGTCCTGCAGTCGGCCCATCCGGTGCCTGATGAGGCCGGGCTTGCCGGATCGGCGGAATTGCTGCGGCTTGTCGAACGCCTAACACCGGATGATCTGGTTGTTGCGCTGATTTCCGGTGGCGGCTCTTCGCTCCTGCCCGCGCCGCCCGAAGGCCTGACATTGGCTGACGAAATCGCGGTCAACAAGGCGTTGCTGGCCTCAGGCGCGCCGATTTCGGCGATGAATGTCGTGCGCAAGCATGTCTCGCGCATCAAGGGCGGGCGGCTGGCTTTTGCCGCAGCTCCTGCGCGGGTCGTGAGCCTGATCGTCTCCGATGTGCCGGGTGATAATCCTGCCTTTGTGGCGTCGGGGCCGACGATTGCGGATAAGTCCACCCCGGACGATGCCTTAGCCATCGTCACGCGCTACGGCATGGCGCTGCCTGACGCGGTCATGCGGCATCTGCGATCGGAACACGCATCTGCACCACATCCTGATCATCCTGCGTTCGCCAATCAGCAGCACCACATCATTGCATCGGCCAGCGTCTCGCTTGAGGCTGCGGCGGCAAGGGCGCGGTCGCTTGGTATCGAGGCGGTGATCCTGTCGGATGCGATCGAGGGTGAAGCGCGCGATATCGGCCGCATGCATGCAGCGATCGCGCGGGAGACGGCGCTGCGTCACCGGCCGTTCTCAAAGCCCGTCGTCATCCTGTCCGGCGGCGAAACCACCGTGACGATCTTGGGCGATGCGTATGGCAAGGGCGGCCGCAACAGCGAGTTCCTGCTCTCGCTTGCGCTGGATATCGACGGCATTGACGGAATTCATGCGCTGGCCGCCGATACCGACGGCATTGATGGATCGGAAGACAATGCCGGCGCCTTTGCCGACGGTTCGACCATAGCCCGCATCCGGGCCGCCGGTGCCGATCCACGCGATCATCTGGCCCGTCACGATGCCTGGAGCGCGTTCAACGCCAGCGGCGATCTTTTCGTGCCCGGCCCGACCGGTACCAATGTCAACGACCTGCGGGCGCTGCTGGTCATTTAGCGGCACGCCTGTCGGGTGAAAAGCCGCCGTCGCGCTGTTCCTGCGCCGGCGGCTTGTCCGGCCTTTTTTCCAGTCCGGCAACGGGAACAAATCCACACGATGTCCGTTCCTGCGTCGGAGGTGGCACATGTTCATTCGGTTGGGATACGAGATAGGCATCAGCTGCAGTCAGCCGACCCCGATGATGACCTTTCTTTCCGTTGATCTTGCCAGGCGGCCAGACATCGTCAGCGAGCACGGACCGATTTCGGATCCGGTGGTGAAAATGAGAGAGGTGACCGATCCTTTCGGCAATGTCTGCATGCGGATGGTCGTACCGGCAGGTGGACTGAACCTCACCTATGACGCGGTGATTGAGGATAGTGGCCGTCCCGACCCGGTTAATCGCGGCGCAGCGGCGGTCGCCGTTGAAAAATTGCCGCCGGAATGCCTGCCCTATCTGTCCGCCAGCCGTTACTGCGAAACCGATCGCTTCGGCGCCCTTGCCTGGCGCCTTTTCGGCGAAATCGAACCGGGGTGGGCACGGGTTCAGGCAATATGCGACTATGTCCATCAGCGCCTGACCTTCAGCTATGGTTATAAACCCTCTCTTCGCACCGCGATGGAGGCGCATGAGGAAAGGGCAGGGGTGTGCCGCGATTACGCCCATCTTGCCGTAACCTTGTGCCGCTGCATGAATATGCCGGCGCGCTACGTCAACGGCTACATGGGCGACATCGGGGTGACAGACAATCCGGCTCCGATGGATTTCAACGCCTGGTTCGAAGTGTTTCTCGATGATCGCTGGTACACGTTCGATGCCCGACACAATGTTCCGCGGATCGGCCGTATCGTCGTCGCGCGCGGACGGGATGCCGCCGACATTCCGCTGATCCAGACATTCGGCAAGCATGAGCTGACGACGTTCAAGGTATGGACATCCAAGGAGACGGATGGAGTCCTGACAAAGCCGCGCAGCAGGGCCGATGTTTCCCTTTTGACGCCATGGTTCAGCGAACGCTGGTCCCGGCTTGTCCAGCAAAGGGAGCACGAGCGGAAACATTGAGGCGGCAGCCGCGTTATCTTTGATGGACGCGCGGCGCTGTAGAAGGTTGGTTTTTTCCTCCACGGCGCAAAAGGCAGAAAATAATATCTATAAACTAGATGGAAAATATAGGAGAAAAGCACAGGCCGACGCCGAAACAGCGGCAGGACATCTGCAACAACTCAAGTGGAGGACAGGATGCAAGGTTCGAAACCAGTCATGCAGAAGAGCCCGGTGAGCTATGGCGCACACCCGGTGCCGCATTTTTCCTGGACGCTCGCCGCGCAGGGCACTGCGCTGGCCGCGGCGTTTCTGTTCGTGACCGCGCTGGTCTGCGGCGCGATCTGAGCCGGACCGGCGGCGAATTCGATATTTTGATGTTCCGTAAAAGTCCCTGATCCCTTGGATGCAGGGGCTTTCGTTTTTCAGGATGTACCGGACGGCTGTTCGTGGACGGCAAGCCATGCGCCATCATCCTGACTTTCGAAACGATCGTTTCCCGCTCCTCATATGCCGCAGTCCTCGGCGGTGATGGACGGCCAGATCGTCCCCCTTGCCCTCCGTCTCGCCGATATCGTAGCCTTGCCCGGCAGCGGGAGTTGAGAATGCAACACGTCAGCGCGGACAAATGGTATCAGGTGAGGCGTCTTGATGACGACGTCACCGCCATTTCCGAGCCGTTTATCCAGGAATTCTATCGCTGCAACATCTGGCATGTGCGCGGCCGCGACCGGGATATGCTGGTCGATAGCGGCATGGGCGTCGTTTCGTTGAGGGAATACGTACCGCTGGTCACCGAGCGCGGTCTGATCGCCGTCGCCAGCCACACGCATTTCGACCATATCGGCTGCCATCACGAGTTCGAATGCCGCGCCGTCCATTCCGCCGAAGCCGATCTGCTTGCCAATCCGACGCGGCAAAACACGCTCGCCGATCCGTATGTCACCGACGATATATTCGACGCCCTGCCGCCTGTGCCCTACTGTTCGAAATGCTATGCCGTAAAAAAGGCGCCGGCGACGCGTATTCTCGACGATGGCGATGTGATCGACCTCGGCGACCGGGTGTTTAAGGTCATCCATACACCCGGCCACTCCCCGGGGGGTATTGCACTCTACGAGAAGGCGACCGAAATTCTGTTCTCCGGCGATATCCTCTATGACGGTCCGCTGATCGAGGATACCTATCATTCTAACGCCGCAGACTATCTCGCCTCGATGGAGCGCCTGTTGAAAATTCCCGCCCGCATCGTGCATGGCGGTCATTTTCCAAGCTTCAGCGGTGAACGCTACCGCCAGCTGATCACCGGCTGGCTGAACGAAAAACAGAAGACGATCTGACGGGAAGGAAAAAGCATGCTTGATAAACGCAAGTTCTACATTAACGGCGAATGGGTGGCGCCGCTCGCTGCAAACGATCTCGATGTCCTCAATCCGGCGACGGAAAAGCCGGTCGCGGTGATTTCCATGGGAACCGCCGGCGACATCGACCGCGCCGTTGCCGCCGCCAAGAAGGCATTTGTTACTTATAGCCGGACGACGACGGAAGAGCGCCTGGCGCTTCTGGAGAAGCTGCTCGCCATCTACAAGCGCCGCTACGAGGAAATGGCGCAGACCATCACGCTTGAGCTTGGCGCGCCGTTGACGATGAGCCGCGAACAGCAGGCCGATGTCGGCGTTGGCCATCTCCAGGGTTTCATCGATGCGCTGAAGCGCCTGCACACGCGCGAAGTGCTGCCGAACGGCGACGTCATGTTGCGCGAGCCGATCGGCGTCTGCGGCCTCATCACGCCCTGGAACTGGCCGATCAACCAGATCGCGCTGAAGGTCGTTCCGGCGCTTGCGACCGGCTCGACCTGCGTGCTGAAGCCGTCCGAATTCACGCCGCTGAACGCAATGCTCTATGCGGAAATGGTGCATGAGGCCGGCTTCCCGGCAGGGACGTTCAACCTCGTCAACGGCGATGGCCTGAATGTCGGTGCCGCTCTCTCCAGGCACAAGGACGTCGACATGATGTCGTTCACGGGCTCGACCCGCGCCGGCATCGCCGTCAGCAAGGACGCGGCCGAAACGGTCAAGCGCGTCACGCTGGAACTCGGCGGCAAGTCGCCGAACATCGTCTTTGAGGATGCGGATCTGGAAGATCGCATTACCGGCAGCGTGCTGGAATGCTTCAACAATTCCGGCCAGTCCTGCGATGCGCCGACGCGTCTCCTGGTGCAGAAGTCGGTCTACGACAAGGCGGTCGAGATCGCCACGCGGGTGGGTAAGGAAGCAAAGGTCGGTAATCCGGCGGAAGAAGGCAGCCATATCGGGCCGCTGGTCAGCGACGTCCAGTTCGGCCGCGTTCAGGCGCTGATCGAGGCGGGCATCGCTGAAGGCGCCCGGCTTCTGGTCGGCGGCGCAGGCAAGCCGCACGGCTTCAAGACCGGTTACTTCGTCAAGCCGACGATCTTTGCCGACGTCAACAATACCATGCGCATCGCCCGTGAAGAGGTGTTCGGTCCGGTGCTCGCCATCATGCCGTTCGAGACGGAGGAGGAAGCGATCGAGATCGCCAACGACACCAATTACGGCCTGGCCGCCTATGTCCAGACGGGTGATCCAAAGCGTGCCGAACGCGTCGCCTCGCGGCTTCGCGCGGGCATGGTGCATATCAATGGCGGTCCGCATCGCTACGGCAGCCCGTTCGGCGGCTACAAGCAATCCGGCAACGGCCGCGAAGGCGGCATGTTCGGGCTTGAGGATTTCCTCGAGGTGAAGACGGTACACCGGCCGGATGCCGCCTGAGATTTGGCCGACCTGAGTACGCCAAATTAATCCAATTTCTTGCCGCCGGGCGTTTGACGGCGGCAAGAAAATTCAACGGGCTTTCTCACAACGGGTTGCTCAGCCTCTTAACCGTTGATTTCGCCTAAGAAACGCTCGACCAGATCGCATCGGAGTGGCGTCTCTTGAACGAGACGACAAACGCTCGGCGCGGCTATGGCTGAGGGCATCGAACGGCCGCGTTTGCCGGCCTAAGTTCACAGTTTCTAATCATTCCATGCACGGAAGTTGCTGTTTCCCCGCGAATCGTTCTGGTACCGTCGGTGCATATCGCCTGGCACCGAAAGTGCTGTGCCCGTTTGTATTGGACAGCATTCGTGTCAGAGACCGCGCTCCCCTCATCCTCATTGGCCTCATCATCCGCAAACCGGCTTGCGCTCATAGCACTGCTGATCGGTGGCGCGGCAATCGGCGGCTCTCCCATCTTTGTGCGCTTGTCGGAAGTCGGGCCGATGGCGACGGCGTTCTGGCGGGTGACGCTGGCGCTTCTGCCGTTGCTGGCCTGGTCGAGGGCAACGGCGAACACCGTCACCGATCAGCGGCCAGCCGGTTTGGCGGATTACGGCCTGCTTGTCGTTCCCGGTGTGTTTCTTGCCGTCGATCTCGCCGCCTGGCATCTGGCGCTGCACATGACCTCGGTTGCCAACGCAACGCTGCTGGCCAATCTGGCGCCGATCTTCGTGACGCTCGGCTCATGGCTTCTGTTTCGCGCCCGTGTCAGCGGCGTGTTCATCGCAGGTCTGGCGACGGCGCTGGCAGGGGTGGTGATCCTCAAGGGCGGGCCGATGGCGCTCGGCGACGGTCAACTGGCGGGCGATGCGACTGCGGCGCTGGCGGCGGTATTTTATGCCGGGTACATCCTGTCGATCGGCCGGCTACGCAGCCGTTTTTCCACCAACCGCATTATGATCTGGAGTACGGGCTCGGCCGCCGTCTGTATCTTCCCGCTCGCCTTTTTCTTCGAGGCGAGCTTCATGCCGACGGCGCTGTTCGGCTGGGCCATACTGTTCGGGCTTGCCTTCATCAGCCATGCCGGCGGGCAGGGGCTGATCATCTATGCGCTCGCCTTCCTGCCGCCGGCGTTTTCGTCGCTGACGCTGCTGTTGCAGCCGGTCGTGGCGGCGATCCTCGCCTGGCTGCTGCTCAGCGAACCCGTCGGGCTGATGCAGGCAATCGGTGGGGCGATCGTGCTTGCCGGCATCCTGATCGCCCGCCGCGGCTGAACCTCTTTGGTCAGATGCCCGGCAGAGTGAAGCCCGAAAGCCGTTCCTCGAGCTTCAGGATCGTCGGCGCGTCGGCGTTGGCAAATGCAAAGCGCAGGTAGCCTTCCTGCCCCTCGCCGAAATAATCGCCGGGTAGGCAGACGATACCGGCGATCTTTGCCAGCTTTTCCGCGACGAATTCCGAGCGGATATCCGGATAGGGGTGACGGATATAGGCGAAATAGGCGCCGACCGCCTGCAGTTTCCAGCCCTTCAGCCTGCTCATCACCTGCTTCAGTGCTTCAGCCCGGGCCGCGATCTCGGCGCGGTTGCCGGCTCTCCATTCGCCAAGTGCCGGGATGGCCCTGGCAACGGCCGCCTGCGCCGAGCGCGGTGCGCAAATCTGCAGATTGTCCATGATCTTGGCGACCTGCTCGACGACGGCGGGCCCCGCCGTGATGGCACCAAGCCGATGGCCGGGAATGCAGAAGGATTTGGAGAAGCTGTAGAGGCAGATGAGACTGTCCTGCCACCCTTCGATAGACAGAAGATCGTGCGGCGCTCCGCTGCCTTCGGGAAGGAAGTCGCGATAGGTTTCGTCGAGGATCAGCCATGTGCCGTTGGCGCGGCAAAGATCGTAGATACGGCGCAGCAGCGCCGGCGGATAGACAGAGCCGGTCGGGTTGTTAGGCGTAACCAGCGCCAAGGCGCGGACGCCAGGCTTGAGTGCTGAGGCGATGGCGTCGATATCGGGCAGAAAGCCGTCGCTCGCGTCGCAAGGCACCAGTTCGATGCCGATGCCGAGCATGGCCAGCGTCGTTTCCTGGTTGAAATAGAAGGGGTTGGTCATCAGGACCGTATCGCCGGTACCCGCAATCGCCATGGCCGTACAGATGAAGGCCTGGTTGCAGCCGGAGGTGACGTGGATGTTTTCAGCGCCGACCGGGGCATTGTAGAGGCCGGAAACATGGGCGGCATAGGCACTGCGCAAAACCTCTTCGCCTTCGATCGCGCCATAGCCGGTGAAGGCGGGAGAGGACGCCGCTTCGCCCAGCCACTTCAGCATGTCCGGATGGGCCGGATAGCCGGGCACGGCTTGGCTGAGATCGATCAGCGGTCCGCGCGACCCGTCATAGGCCTTGGCCCAGGCGAGGACGGAAGGCACTGGCGGCGGCGAGAGCTTGGCGATCAGCGGATTGAAATGCGGCATCGGATTGTCCTGTAGTTTTGCGGCTTGGCTGTGCTTAAGATTTGGCTCTGCGTTTCGGCGCCGGCTGCGGACGCCTGGTGCGAGCGGGGGAGGATACGGGTTGAAAGCTGTCCTTGGCGGGTAAGCGTTCCGGGGTGCCGGCTTTTTGGGTGCGGGCGCGGATGATGGTGCGTGCCGAGGTCTGTAGCTCCGGCATGGGGTCGTTTTCAAGAGCAGAAAACAGCCAGTCGATGAAGACCTTGACGATGGGGGCGGCGCGGATCTCGTTGCGGCAGGCGACGTAGAAGGCGTCGTTGGCCGGCACGGTGAGATCGAAGGGCGCGATCAATTCGCCCTTGGCAATCAGGCTACCGGCCGTGATCGTATCGCCGAGCGCCACGCCCTGGTTGTGCAGGGCAGCCTCCGTCGAAAGCCTGGCGTCGCTCATGAAATGCTGGCGGCCGCGCTGGATGCCGATGCCGTCGGCGGCGGCAAGCCAGGTGTTCCATTCGCGCCCGTCGTCGCCGTGCAGGATGACATGATCGCGCAGGTCGCGCAGCGAACGCAGTGGCCGCATGTTGAGGAGGGTGGGGCTGACGACCGGAAACAGTTCCAGCCGGCTCCACAGCCGTGCCCAGCAATCCGGCCAGTTTCCGTCGCCATAGAGCAGGCAGACATCGACATCGCCGGAAAACAGGTTGGCCGCATCGTTGGAGGCGATCAGCGTCAGCTGCACGTCTGGAAACTGTTCGGTGAACTGGTGCAGGCGCGGGATCATCCAGAAGGACAGAAGGGCTGGCACACAGACGATGCGCAGCTCACCGCTAGTGGTCGGCCGGGTCATCGCGGCGGTGGCGGCAGCAATACCCTCGAAGGCGTGGGTGACGGCGGGAAGAAGCAGAGCCCCCTGCGACGTCAGTTTCAACCGCTTGCCGCCACGCTCGAACAGTGTCGCGTTGAACGAGAGTTCCAGCGCTCTTATCTGATGGCTGATCGCCCCGTGCGTGACGTTGAGCTCGCGTGCCGCGGCCGAAACCGAGCCACGCCGGGCTGTCGCCTCGAAGGCACGCAAGGGGTTCAACGGGGGCAGGCGGCTCGACAAGAAGGCGGCTCCGGGAGGTGAAGAATGATGTGAGAATTTCTCACACCAAACGCTATAACAATGTCAATTGATTTTCCAATCAAATTGTCTCCTAATGTGAGCAACAAAGGCAAAAGCCTGGGGAACATGCAACCGAGATCGCCTCTGGCAAACAGGGCGGCATCTTGGCTTTGGCGGCAGAGCGCACCTTCATCTGATGCTCCACAACCGCCCAAAATCGCACGTCTTTCCAGGCCCAACATGAGGTCCAGTCGACATGGCGTGGGATAACAGCAAGCTCAACGAACTGAAGGCAAAGTACGGCGAAGCCCATGGCGGCGAGATGTTCGACCCGACCTTCCGCAAGGTCGCCGACAAGATCTTCTCCAAGAGCGGCACGCGTCTTGCGCCTTACTCCGGCGTTCCGACGTTCCTGATGGCGCCGCATATGCCTGTTGATGCCAACGAACCGGATTTCGGCAACCTGCAGGTCGCCATCGTCGGCGTGCCGATGGATCTCGGCGTCACCAACCGTCCGGGCTCGCGTTTCGGGCCGCGCGCCATGCGCACCATCGAGCGTATCGGTCCCTATAACCATGTGCTCGGCTGCGCTCCGGTGCACGACCTGCGCGTGGCCGATATCGGCGACGTGCCGTTCCAGAGCCGCTACCGGCTGGAACTCAGCCATGACGATATCGAAAAGCGCATCAACCAGATCGTCGATGCCGGCGTGGTGCCGCTCTCGGTCGGCGGCGACCATTCGATCAGCCATCCGATCCTGAAAGCGGTCGGCAAGAAGCGCCCGGTCGGCATGATCCATATCGACGCCCATTGCGATACCGGCGGTGCCTACGATCTCACCAAGTTCCATCATGGCGGCCCGTTCCGCAATGCGGTGCTCGACGGCGTGCTCGATCCGACCCGCACGGTCCAGATCGGCATTCGCGGCTCCTCGGAATATCTGTGGGAATTCTCCTACGAGTCCGGCATGACCGTCATCCACGCCGAGGAAGTGACCGGCATGGGCATTCCCGCCATCATCGAGAAGGCCAGGAAGATCGTTGGCGATGGTCCGACCTACTTGTCCTTCGACATTGACAGCGTCGATCCGAGCTTTGCGCCGGGTACAGGCACGCCGGAAATCGGCGGTCTCACCACCCGCGAAGTGCTGGAACTGATCCGCGGCTTGAAGGGCCTGAACCTGGTCGGCGGCGATGTCGTCGAGGTCGCACCACAGTACGATTCGACCACCAACACGGCGCATGTCGGCTCGCAGGTCCTGTTCGAAATCCTCAGCCTCATGGTGTTCAGCCCGTTCGTCAACGGCACGCGGGGCTAACTTTATTCCTACCAGCGGCCCCTCGTCCGGCCTCCCCGTTTACGGGAAGAGGGTTGGGGTGAGGGGCAAAAGCCACATACTCAGCCGTGCCTATCGCAAACAAAAATCACAAAGGGGAATAAAATGACCAATCTTTCAAACCTGAAATCCGCCTTCACCGCCGCCCTGATGCTCAGCGGCGCCGTTCTCGGTTTCGCATCCGTGGCTCACGCCGATGCCATAGACGATATCACCAAGGCTGGCGTGCTCAACGTCGGCGTCTTTGCCGATTTCCCGCCCTTCTCCTCGGCCAGCGCCGACATGAGCCTCAAGGGGTATGACATCGACGTCGCGCAGTACATTGCCGACAGCCTGAAGGTGAAGCTGGTTCCGGTGCCGGTTACCGGCCAGAACCGTATTCCATACCTCACCGAAAAGCGTGTCGATGTGCTGGTCAGCGTCGGCTACAGCAAGGAGCGCGCCGAGGTCATCGATTTTGCCGCGGCTTACGCGCCTTATTACATCGCCGTGATCGGCCCGGCCGCCATGGACGTGAAGGGCAAGGAAGACCTTGCCGGCAAGAGCATCGCCGTCAACCGCGGCACGCTGGAAGACACGTCGCTGACGGAAGCCGCCCCCAAGGATGCCGACATCAAGCGTTTCGACAACTACAACTCGGTGATCCAGGCCTTCATCTCCGGCCAGACCGAGCTGATGGTCGTCGGCAACGATGTTGGTGCCCAGGTTCTCGCCCGCCAGGAAGCCTTGAAGCCGGAGCAGAAATTCCAGCTTCTGACCTCGCCGTCCCATTTGGCGCTCAACAAGGGTGAAGACCGGTTGAAGACGGCGATCAACGATGCTGTTGCCAAGATGCTGGCCGACGGCAAGCTGAACGCAAGTTCGGAAGCGTGGCTGAAGGTTCCGCTCAATCCCGAAAACCTGAAGGATTGATCCTTTGGGCTATGTGCTCGATTTCGGCTGGCTGGACGACGCGATCACTCTGATCGCAAGCGGCGCAGCCATGACGATCTTGCTGATCGCGGTGTCGGCTGTCGCCGGCATCGTGCTCAGCGTCCTGGGCGCGGCAGCGCGGCGCAGCCGCCATGCTTTCCTGCGCAACGCGGTTGCCGGCTATGTCGAGCTGATCCGCAACACGCCGTTTCTGGTGCAGCTGTTCTTCATCTTCTTCGGGCTGCCCAGCCTCGGCATCCGGCTCGATCCGGTGGTCGCTGCAATCCTGGCGATGACCTTGAACATGACGGCCTATACGACGGAGATCGTCGGCGCCGGTCTCGATGCGGTGCCGAAGGGGCAAAGGGAGGCAGCGCTTGCTCTCGGTCTGCGGCCTCGCCTGGTCTTCATCAAGATCGTGCTGCCGCAGGCGCTGAAGGTGATCTATCCGGCGCTGACCAGCCAGATCGTCATCATGATGCTGGAATCCGCCGTCGTTTCGCAGATCGCCGTGCGCGAGCTGACCTATGAGGCCGACATGCTGCAGGCCCGTACATTCCGCGCCTTCGAGACCTACTTCATCGTCACCCTCGTCTACCTCGCCATGAGCATCGGCCTGCGCCGCCTGCTTGTTGCCGGCGGCAACCGTTTTCTGTCCGGAGGCGTGTCGTGATCGAATTCACCCTTTGGGACATCATCCGCAACCTGCTTCTGGCTGCGCGCTGGACGATCCTGCTGTCAGCGGTCGCCTTTGTCGGCGGCACCATCGTCGGCCTGGTCATCCTGTTCATGCGCATTTCCAAACGGCGCCCGGTACAGCGGTTTGCCGAATACTACATCGGCCTGTTTCAGGGCACGCCGCTTCTGATGCAGCTGTTCCTGCTGTTCTTCGGCCTGCCTCTGCTCGGGCTGCGCATCGAACCCTGGACGGCAGCCGTGCTCGGGCTTACGCTTTGTGCGAGTGCTTTTCTGGCGGAAATCTGGCGCGGCGGCGTGCAGGCCGTACCCTTGGGGCAGTGGGATGCAGGCAGCAGTCTCGGCCTGCATTACCTGAAGCAATTGCGGCTGATCATCCTGCCGCAGGCCTTTGCGATGACGCGGGCGCCGACGGTCGGTTTTCTGGTGCAGCTCATCAAGAGCACCGCCTTGACTTCGATCATCGGATTTGAGGAACTGGTCAGGACTTCGAATGCAATCAACAATGCAACCTTTGAACCGTTCAAGGTCTATGGCTTCGTTGCGCTGATCTATTTTGCACTGTGTTTTCCGCTGACGCGATACGCAAAGATGCTGGAGCTTCGCGCTCTAAAACATTGACCGAAAATGTCATTCCAGGCTTGCAGTCCGCGATAAAAATTGGGAACAACCCGGAAGCTGAAAAATCGGCACCGGCAAAACAGGAGAACAATGATGACTGAATTTCTCAAACAGACGATCAGCCGCCGCGCCGTGCTGGGTGCCGGTCTTGCCGGCGCATCGATGCTGGCCATGCCCTCGATCCTGCGTGCGCAGGACAAGTCGCTGAAAGTCGGCGTCTACGGCGGTTACTTCAAGGATTCGTTCGACAAGAACATCTTCCCGGACTTCACCAAGGCGACGGGTATCGCTATCGAAGCGATTGCCGAGCCGACGGGCGAAGCCTGGCTGGTGCAGCTCGATCAGGCGGCCAAGGCAGGCCAGGCGCCGGCCGATGTCTCGATGATGTCGCAGGTGGCGATGCTGAAGGGACAGGCGACCGATCTCTGGGCGCCGCTCGACATGGCGAAGATCCCGAACGGCGCCAACCTGATCGATCGCTTCGTCAACAAGTATCCGGACGGCCGCGTTGCCGGCGTCGGCGCCGTTTCCTGGTACATCACGCTGGTCACCAACACCGACGTCTACAAGGAAGCTCCGACCTCCTGGCAGGCGTTCTGGGATCCGGCAAACGTCGACAAGCTCGGCCTCCTGGCGCTGGTTTCCAATTCCTTCCTGCTCGAAGTGACGGCAAAGACCTTTTTTGGCGGCACCAATGCGCTCGACACGGAAGAGGGCATCCAGAAGGCCTTCGACAAGCTTGCCGAAGTCAAGCCGAATGTTCGCCTCTGGTATCGCGACGAAGCCCAGTTCGAACAGGCGCTGAAGTCGGGCGAAATCCCGATGGGCCAGTATTACCACGACGTCACCGGCCTTGCTGCAGCCGACGGCAACCCCGTCCGCTCGACATTCCCGAAGGAAGGCGGCATTCAGGACAGCGGCTGCTGGGCGCTGTCGCGCGCTTCGGCCAAGGTCGAGGAAGCCCATGTGTTCATCGACTATATGAGCCAGCCGTCGATCCAGGCGCTGCTGTCGCGCAAGGTCGGCACCTCGCCGACAGTCAAGCGCGAACTGACCGACCTGACGGATGCGGAATTCGCCGCCGTATCGTCCGACATCGAGCCGATCATTCCGCGCTACGATCTCTACCAGACGAAGTCGGATTGGCTGAACCAGAAATGGACCGAACTGATCGTCGGGTAACGGTTTCCGGCCTGACGGAGCGAGGATACCCCCCTCTGTCGGCGACGCCGACATCTCCTCCACAAGGGGGGAGATTGACCGCTTGCTCAGTGCTTCCCTTACTCGATGGTAACAAGGGAAAAGAATGATCTCCCCCCTTGTGGGGGAGATGTCACGAAGTGACAGAGGGGGGTAAACTCCACACTCAGTCGGCTTTTTGAGAAACAATAAAGGAAACTCATGTCAGGCCTGGCCCTCAACAATGTTACGAAGGAATTCGGGACTTTCACCGCGGTCAACAATGTCGAGCTGACGGTGCCGCATGGCACGTTCGTCTGCATGCTCGGACCATCCGGTTGCGGCAAGACCACGCTGCTCAGGATGATCGCCGGCCTTGATTTGCCGACCGGCGGCGCGATCCGGCTGGATGGCGAGGACATCACGAATGTTCCGACCCACAAGCGCGATCTCGGCATGGTGTTCCAGTCGCTGGCGCTGTTTCCGCATCTGACCGTCGGCGAGAACATTGCCTACCCCTTGCGCATTCGCGGCGTGCCGAAGGAAGACCAAAAGAAGCGGGTCGATGAACTTCTGTCGATGATCCATCTCACCGGCTATGCCGACCGGCCGGTCTCGAAGCTGTCCGGTGGGCAGCGCCAGCGCGTGGCGATTGCCCGTGCGCTGTCGATCTCGCCGAAGCTTTTCCTGCTCGACGAGCCGTTGTCGGCGCTCGACGCAAAGCTGCGCGAGGCGATGCAGGTGGAACTGCGCCAGCTGCAGCAGAAGCTTGGCATCACCACCATTGTCGTGACGCATGACCAGCGTGAGGCGATGACCATGGCCGATACGGTCGTGGTGATGAAGGGTGGCGAAATCCGCCAGGCCGCATCGCCGATCGAGATCTATCGCCGTCCGGCCGATACGTTCGTTGCCGATTTCATCGGTTCGACCAATCTTCTCGAGGCCGAAGCCGACAGCACGGGTCGCGTGTCCGTGCTCGGCCAGCCGGTATCCGGCGTGTCTCTTGGAGCCAACACAAGCAAGGCGACATTGTCGATCCGGCCGGAAGACGTGCACCTGACGGCGCCCGCCGATGGCGCGCTGTCCGGTACCGTGACATTCGTGCGCGATCTCGGCGGTACGATTGAAACCTTCGTCGATATCGCCGGCCGTCAGATCGTCGCGGTCTCGACACCGCGTGCCCGGCCCGAAGTCACAGTCGGCCAGCCGGTCGGCGTCGTCCTGCTCCCCGATGTCTGCGTGGTGCTCGCCAAATGAGACGCGAAGCCCCGCAAAAACTGAGCGACTACGGTCCGCTGTTCTTCCCGGCGATGATGCTCATCGTCTTCTTCGTCGTACCCTTTGCGACGATGATTGCCGTCTCGTTCTTCCAGCGCCAGCAGGGCGGCTTTTATGTGCCGGCCTTCAAACTGGCCAATTACCAGCGTTTCCTCAGCCTGTTTTTCGCCAATGTGCTCGGCTTCTCGCTGATGCTGGCGGTGACGGTGGCGATCTGCTGTGTCGTGCTTGCCGTTCCCTTCACCTATCTTCTGACCCGCATGGCGCGAAAAGTGCAGATATTCTGGCTGGTGGCGCTTCTCTCGGTTCTGTCGCTGTCGGAAGTCATCATCGGTTTTGCCTGGTCGACGCTGTTTTCGCGCACGGCGGGGATTACCAATCTACTGGTCATGGCCGGCATCATGAGCGAGGCGAAGGCCCTTTTGCCGAGTTTTGGAGCGGTGCTCACCGGCATGGTCTATCAGGCCTTTCCGTATACGGTGCTGGTGCTCTACCCGGCGCTGGTGCGGCTTGACCCGACGCTGACGGAAGCGGCCCGGACGCTTGGCGCGTCGCCGGTCAAGGCGTTCTTCACCGTCGTCATTCCGGCCCTGCGCAATACCATCACCGCGACGCTGATCATGGTGTTCATCTTCGCACTCGGCTCCTACCTGCTGCCCCAGCTTCTCGGCCGGCCGCAACACTGGACACTGTCGGTGCTGATTACTGATCAGGCGATCTACCAGTCGAACATGCCGTTTGCAGCGGCGATGGCGGTATTCCTGGTCCTGGTAACGCTTGGCCTTGTGGCCTTGACCGTTCTTGCCGGACGCAAGGGAGAAGCCGCATGACCGGGGCGCTGAGCAAAGCCTATTTCTTCCTGATTGGCCTGTTTCTGGCTCTGCCGATGATCGTCGTTGCCGGCGTTTCGGTGAATGAAAAGCAGACACTCGCCTTTCCGCCAAAGGGGTTTTCGCTGTCCTGGTACGGCGAAATCTTCCTCAATCCGGAATGGCGTAATGCGCTGTTTGCCTCGCTGACGCTGGCGATCCTGTCGGCGGCATTGGCGGTGGCGATCGCGCTGCCGCTTGCCTGGTTCCTGTGGCGGCGGATTGCGCCCTGGGCGAACATTTTCCAGCTCCTCGGCATCGCGCCGTTCACGCTGCCGCCGGTCATTACCGCGCTCGGTATGCTCACCTTCTGGGCAACCACGGGTTTTTATGGCCAGCCCTGGACCGCCGTCGTCAGCCACGCGATCTTCTTCGTGACGCTGCCGCTCGTCACCCTGTCGCTCGGCTTCACCGCGATCGACCGTTCGCTGGTCGAGGCTGCCGCAACGATGGGCGCCGATGACAAGACGATCTTCCGCACCGTCGTCCTGCCGCTGATCCTGCCCTATATCGTCTCGGGGTATGCCTTTGCCTTCGTGCTGTCGCTCAACGAGTATATCGTTGCCTACATGACCGTCGGCTTCACCATGGAAACGCTGCCGATCAAGATCTTCAACGCGTTGCGCTACGGCTACACGCCGACGATGGCTTCCGTGACGATCCTGTTCGTGGTAACGGCGGCCATCATCTTCTCCCTTGTCGCGCGGTTCGGCGATCTGCCGAAACTGCTCGGCGCCATGTCATCGGACGATACATGATCACGCTCGCCGCCTTGCAGATGAAATCGAAAAGCGGTGACGTCGCCGCCAATCTTGCACGCATCGAGCAGGCGGCGAAGGAGGCGGCAACCACGGGCGCAAGCCTGCTTATCACGCCTGAGCTTGGGCTTACCGGCTACGGCGCCGGCGATGTCATCCGCGATCTGGCGGAGCCGGCAGATGGTCCGCTGGTGACGCGGCTGCAGGCGATTTCTTCAAAGACTGGTATCGCGATCATCGCCGGTTTCGCCGAAAAGGCCGACGAAGCCATTTTTAACAGCGCGGTTTATGTCGATGGCCCTGCTGCCCCTGTCGTTTACCGCAAGTCCAACCTCTACGGCGATTACGAGCGGACGTTGTTTGCCGCCGCCGAGCCGAGCACCCTGCTGTTTGACCATCGCGGCGTCAGATGCGGCATGCTGATCTGCTACGACGTCGAGTTTCCGGAAAACGTCCGGCGGCTGGCTTTGGCGGGCGCCGATGCCGTGCTGGTTCCGACGGCGTTGCCGGCCGGCTATTCCGGCACGTTCATCGCCGATCACATGATCCGGACACGGGCCTTCGAGAACCAGGTCTTCGTCGCCTACATCAATCATTGCGGTGCCGACGAGCGCTTCACCTTCGCCGGATCGTCGCGCGTGGCGGCTCCGGACGGCAGCCTTCTGGCAAGCGCTGCGTCCCATGGTGAGGCGCTGATGATCGTGTCGCTTGATCCTGCCGATTTCCAGGTCTCGAAAACCGAAAATACCTATCTGACCGATCTGACACGCCGCGCCTGATCCGGTGGCGCCTGGTTTTGGCTGGACTTGGAAAACCATTTCTAAAGCCCATTTCAAGTGGCAGGGCTTGAATCATTGTTCACATGCAGTGAACATTCTGTCCGCGTCGGGCCTCTTTATTAAACGGCCGCTACGCCCGATATTCGCGTCATGTTCACGAATGGAGGCAGCCATGAGCTTGCAACTGACAGGAATTCATCATCTGACGGCGATCACTGCGAATGCCAGGGAAAACCTGCGTTTCTATACGCAGATTCTCGGCATGCGGCTGGTCAAGAAGACCGTCAACCAGGACGATACCACCGCCTATCACCTGTTCTACGCCGACGGCGAGGCAACGCCGGGCACCGACCTGACCTTTTTCGACTGGCCGGTGAACCGGGAGACCCGTGGCACCCACAGCGTTTCGCGCACCGGCCTTCGCGTCGGCAACCCGGAAAGCATCGAATGGTGGAAGGCCCGGTTCGGCGAACTGAACATCACGTCCGGCGACGTGATCGAGATCGACGGCCGTCTGTCGCTTGATTTCGAGGATGGCGAGGGCCAGCGTTTCCGGCTGATCGACGATGGCGGGCTTGCACCGTCGCATCCCTGGGATCGCAGCCCGGTGCCCGCCGAGCATCAGATCAAGGGACTTGGCCCGATCACCATGAGCGTTCCGGATATCACCAATACGCAACTGGTTCTGGAGCAGGTGATGAACATGACGAAGCAGCGCCAGTATCCGTCGCCGGATGACAATGGCGAGGTGCATGTGTTTTCGATGGGCGAAGGCGGCCCGGCCGCCGAACTGCATGTTGCTGTTCAGCCCGGCCTGCCGGCTGCCCGGCAAGGTGCAGGCGCCGTCCATCACGTCGCGTTCCGCGCCCCGGACGAAGCCGCGCTGCACGCTTGGACCGAACGGCTGGAGGGTTTCCGCCTGCCGTCGAGCGGCGAGGTCGAGCGGTTCTATTTCCGCTCGCTCTACTTCCGCGAACCGAACGGCATCCTGTTCGAGATCGCCACCGACGGTCCCGGCTTTGCTGTGGACGAGCCGATGGAAACGCTCGGCGAAGGACTGTCGCTGCCACCGTTCCTGGAGCACAAGCGCGTCCAGATCGAGGCACGGCTGAAGCCGCTGGTCTAGCCGTTGAAACCAAGCCGGGAGCACAACTCCCGGCTTTTTGTCTGTACTTTTCCGTATTTCGCAGCATGCTTCCAGCAAAGCAAAAGGGATTCTTGCGAATGACAAAACTGATCGGCATTTCCGGAAGCCTGCGCAAGGCGTCGTTCAACACCGCGCTTCTGAGAACAGCCATTGGGCTTGCGCCTGAGGGCGTGACGTTCACTTCGGGCACCATCGAGGGCATTCCGCTCTACAACGCCGATGTCGAGCGGGAAGGCGTGCCGGAGGCCGTGCAGCTGCTGAAGGACCAGATCGCCGCTGCCGATGGCGTCATCCTGTTTACGCCGGAATACAACAATTCGATACCGGGCGTTTTCAAGAACGCCATCGACTGGGTGAGCTCGTCGATGACCGGCGCGCCGAACGTCTTTGCCGGACGTGCCTTTGCCATTGCCGGCACCTCGCCGGGGCCTTTCGGAACCTTGCTCAGCCAGAATGCCTGGCTGTCCGTGCTGCGCACGCTTGGCGCCGACCTCTGGTCCGGCAAGCGGCTGATGCTGCCGAAAGCGGCATCGCTGTTCGACAAGGATGGGCATCTGATCGACGAAGAGGCCAAGGCAAGGCTGAAGAGCTTCGTCGAGGCCTTCGCAAACTATGTGGCTGGAAAATCGGCGTAGGGTCTGGCGGGGACATTACAGCGCCGCGCGTCGTTCACGACGCACAGCGCTGTAACACTTTAAATTTGCTGCATAATTTTTCCATAGATCGATTTCGATTTAAGGAATTATGTCGTAGCCCCGCTTGTTTTCAACCATTCCCGGACGGCCTCTGCGTCCATCCTGCCGATCTCGTGGCCGGCATTCAGCGTGACGGTCGCGAGTGTTGCCCCCGCGTCGCGCAAGACGGCCTCCAGCGGTGGGGCGTAGCGGGAGTAACCATCGGTCTTTCCCGTTACCGTCAGGATTTGGGTTCCGGACAGATCTGCTTCCGGCACCGTATCCAAGGGGTTCATCATCCGCAGCAGCGCGGCCTTCCGGATCAGTCCCGGATTAAGCAGCATGGTGGCGATCAGCATGTTGGCGCCGTTGGAATAGCCGACGAAAGTCATCTTTTCGCGGTCGAGGCCATAGGCTGATACAGCCCCCTCGATCATCGCGACAAAGGCTTCTGCCTCCGAGGCTATATCCTTCTGGTCGAAGGTGAAGGGCGTAATCCTGCGGAAGAACCGCGGGTGGCCTTCCTCCGTGCTGCGGCCCCTCAGGCTTAGCAGCAGCGCATTCGGGGCGATCTGGCGGCCAAGCGGCAGGAGGCTGGTTTCATTGGCGCCGCTGCCGTGCAGAAGCACCAAGGTGCTGCCGTCGGGATTGTCCGCCTGATGCAGGCGATGAATGAACGGCAGGTCGCGCTGCGTGAACCGTTCCTCGCCGGGCAGCGCGAATTGTGGCAGCATGACGAGATTGTCTTCTAGGTTTCCGCCGAAATGTTCCGGCACGAACAGTTTCGTCCCAATTGTCTCCGGGCTCTCGTCAACGGTCATGCCCGGTGCGTCGGTGGCGAATTCGAACAGCGTTCCGCCCGGCTCGCGGACATAGAGCGAATAGAAATACTTGCGGTCATGGGCATTGATCTGACCGGCATCTTCCGCCTCGAGCTCAATGCGCAGATCGTTGACCGCCGCCTCGCTCGTGGCCCGGAACGCGATATGGTCGATGGTACCGGTGCCGGGCGCTGCCGTCCAGAAGCCGCCGGCATCGCGCACATCGATGGTATCGCCGGAGGCCGACACAAGGCGCCGGATCGCATCCGTCCTGTCTGCCTCGGCATAGCCGAAATGCCTGGTGACGAAGGCGGCGGTGCCATCGGGCGTGGCCGTCAGGATCGTTGCGCCGCGCAGCCGCCGGATTGCGTCTTCCTGCGGGATGTCGGGGGTTGAATAGAGGGCAGGGGTGGTCACGGCCCCGGTGCCGACAAGCTTGACGATGACGCCGTCCGGGTCCTTCAGCCGGATGACCGGCTCGCCGAATTCATGCGTGGGGCCGGTTGCAGCGACATTGTACCGGAGAGCCCGGGTCAGCCAGAAGCCGATGCTGTCAGGCGCTATGGCAAAGGCGATCTCGCTCGGCTGGCCGTGGCCGACGCGGCCGGGCGCGCCGTCCTCCCAGACGAGGAACGACACCAGTGATCCCGGCGAGCCGGTAGCATCGCCGTAGAACAGATGCAGCTGTGCTGCATCTTCGAAACCCGCCGTTCGCTTGACGAGGCGTAGACCGAGAAAGCCGGCATAGAAATCGACATTGGGCTGCACTTTGCGGGTGATCAGGGTGATGTGGTGGATGCCGCTCGTCATGTCATGAAACCTGTTGAATCTGGCCGCAGAAAAGCAGCAAACGAAGTGTTGTGCCAGTCCTGCGGCGTGAACACATCGTCCACCTTATGGACATTCAAATCGTGCCGGTTGATGCAAGCTCAGCCGATCTTCGGCCGGTCTTTCGTCAAAAACGTCTTGAATGCGTCAGCATGGTCGGGATGCCAGCGTGATAATGGCGGGCGGTTCTCGATGATATCGCCGGCTGCCCAGAGAATGCGTTTTTCATCGGTCGGACGCGCGACGTCGTTGTCCGGGCACAGGATGTAGAAATCGCCGCCTTCAAGGCTCTGCATCATGAAATCGACGGTTTCCTGCGACGTCCAGGCCGCCGCCGGTTTTTCGGTCCGGCCGCTTGCGGTCAGTCCTGTGTAGACGAAGCCCGGGATCAGCAGATGCGCGGTGATGTTGCAGCCGGGGGTGTTGCGCAGCTCGTGCTGCAGGGCCTCGGTAAAGGCTTTGACGCCTGCCTTGGTCACATTGTAGGCGGGATCGCCGGGCGGTGTGGTGATGCCCTGCTTGGAGCCGGTATTGATGATCAGCCCGGTCTGGCCGTGGGCGATCATGGCCGGCGCAAAGATGCGGGAGCCGTTGATGACGCCCCAGAGATTGACGGCGAAGACCTTTTCCCACGCATCCTGCGCCGAGAATATCGAGCTGCCGGGCTGGATGCCGGCATTGTTCATCAACACGTGCACGCGGCCAAACTGCGCGATTGCTCCAGCTTCCAGGGCTATGAGTGAATCGGTGCTCGACACGTCAGCCGCGATTGCAATCACGCTGCCGGGACCATGTGGGGAAATGGCGGCTGTTTCCTCCGCCGCCTTGTCCAATCGCTCGCCCGGCAGATCGGCGAGAACGACATTCATGCCGAGGCCCGCAAAGCGCCGGGCGGCGGCAAGACCGATACCGGATGCAGCTCCGGTCACGACGGCGACATGGTTGCTGGCAAAGGCTGGGTGATTCATCGCTTCCATCTCATTTTCGAGGACATGATCTTAGACGGAAAACTAGGCGGGCCGGGTAGAGAAGTCCACCATTGCTCCGGATGTTCCTCTTGCCGGAAGGATGCCCGGCCCTAATTTCACGAGAATTCTAAGTTCTGCGTCCTCGTCCAGACATCGCCGCAGAGGAACCCAATGGCCGCACCGAAAGCGTCAAGGCCTTCTCACCACCGCAACGACCGGCCGGCCTTAGAGCCCGGGTTTCCCACTCTCCGGGTTCAGCTGGGGCTTGCCCCGCTCAACCGGCGGTTTTCGCTATGCTTGTACAAAAAATCCGCTTAGCTTTTGCAGTATGACCGTCAACGCGGGGAAGGCATATGCTTGTCCTCCTCGCGAGGACGTACTCCCAGCCGGCCCAATCGGCTTGTCATTGGTGCGGCTCGTGTATATTGAGGGGCCACAATAAATGGTTTGGCTTGAGTGTCGGGATGAGCGGGCGCAGATGAGCGAAAAACGAAAACTCCGTCTTTCCGGATGGTGCGTGGCATCGTTCGCGGCCTTGGCCCTGGCATCCTGCGAGGGCGAAACCAAACCACCGGAGACGGCCAAAACGCCCGTGCGGGTGCAGAGCGCCGAGTTCGTCGATCACCGGCAGACCGTGATGTTGACCGGCGAGGTTGCCGCCCATGTCCAGACCAATCTTTCGTTTCGCGTCAGCGGCCAGATAACCGAATGGCTCGCGGATGTCGGATCGCATGTGACGGCCGGCGAGGTTCTGGCGCGTATCGATCCAAGCGAGCAGAAGGCCGATGTCGAATCTGCCGAGGCGGCGGTGCGGGCCGCAGAGGCCCAGGTTCGGCAGGCTTCCGCCTCCTTTGAGCGGCAGAAGTCTCTGCTGGCGAAGAATTCCACCACACAGGAAGCCTTCGATCAGGCACAGACGGCTTTGCAGACGGCCCAGGGGTCGCTCGAATCGTCGAAGGCGCTGCTCGGCACGTCCCGCGATGCGTTGTCCTATACGCAACTGCGCGCCGACGCCGACGGCATCATCACCGCGCGCAACGCCGAGACGGGCCAGGTGGTTCAGGCCGCGCAAACCATGTACTCCGTCGCGCGCGACGGCCCGCGCGACGCGATCTTCGACGTTTACGAATCGCTGCTTTTCGAAAAGCCGGCTGAGCCGAAAATCAATCTGGCGCTGATCAGTGATCCCTCGGTCAAAACAGAAGGAACGATCAGCGAAATCTCGCCGACGATCGATACCGCCACGGGAACCGTGCGCGTCAAGATCGCCATGGACACCACGCCCGATCGCATGACGCTGGGTGCGCCGGTAACCGGATTTGCCAGTTCCAAGCCGGCAAAGCTGATCATCCTGCCCTGGACCTCGCTTTCTGCGCTGGACGGAAAACCGGCTGTCTGGGTGGTCGATGGCAAGGACAGCACGGTCAGCCGCAAGCCGGTGACGGTGGCGTCCTACGAGATAGGCCGCGTGCTTATTTCCGAAGGGATTGCCACGGGCGAGGCCGTGGTCGTCGAGGGGGCAAAGATGCTGCGTCCTGGTCAGGCGGTCGATGTCATCAAGGAGCAGGCGAAATGAACCGGATATCGCTGGGACTGCTCTCCGCGCCCATCATGCTTTTGATCCTTTCTGGATGCCAGAAAGACGAAGAGAAAGGCGAACCGCTGATCCGCCCCGTGCTGTCGCAAATCGTCGTTCCCCAGCGCCGGCCCGTTCCGAGCTTCGCCGGCACGGTACAGCCGAAGGTCCAGACCATCTTTGGGCCTCGCGTGACAGGCCTTTTGGTTGCCCGGGATGTCGATATCGGCGACACGGTGACCCGGGGGCAGCTATTGGCGGCTCTCGATCCGACAGCGCTTGAGCTTGCCGTCGGATCGGCACGGGCCGATCTGGCCAACGCGGAGGCGACGCTTGCCAATGCCGTTTCGGTCGAGCGGCGCACCAGGGCGTTGTTCAAGGTCGGCACCGAAACGCAGGCCACCGTGGAAAGCACGCAACAGGCGAGTGCGGCGGCCGAGGCGTCGGTCATCCAGTCGCGCTCGGCCGTGTCGAAGGCCGAGGAGCAGCTTTCCTATACCCAGGTCAAAGCGGCATTTGACGGCGTGGTCACCCAGACGGGAGCGGAGGTGGGCCAGGTCGTTGCGGCGGGCGCTACTGTTGTCACCGTTGCACGGCCGGAAGCCCGGGACGCCGTGGTTGATATCCCGGACGGCAATGCGCTTTTCCCCGTGGGCACGCCATTTTCAGTTTCCCTGCAGATCGACCCCGCCAAGATGGTCGCCGGCAAGGTCCGCGAGGTCGCACCGGCGGCGGATCCGGCGACACGAACGCGCCGCGTCAAGATCGCGCTTGAAAATCCCCCGGCCAGCTTCCGGCTGGGAACCACGATCACCGCCTCGCTCAAGGAGGCCGTCGTCGAACAGGTGCTGCTGCCGGCAACGGCCATTTTGCTGCGCGATGGCAAATCCTATGTCTGGGTGGTCGATGAAGGCGGCGGAACGGTCAAGGCCCGCGAAGTGGTCACCGGACCGCAAGCGGGCAACGGGATCGTCATCACGTCCGGCATCGAGGCCGGTATCCGCGTGGTGACGGCCGGCGTGCACAGCCTTGAGGAAGGTCAGGCAGTCAAAGTTGAAGACGGGGCAGGCTCATGAGGAAATTCAATCTTTCAGACTGGGCTGTCGATCACGCATCGATGGTCTGGTACTTCATGATCGTCTTCGCCCTGCTCGGCATGTTCTCCTATCTGAGCCTTGGCCGCGAGGAGGATCCGTCCTTTACCATCAAGACCATGACGATTTCGGCGCAATGGCCGGGTGCCTCGGTCGAGGAAACCACGCGGCAAGTCACTGAGCGCATCGAGCGCAAGCTCGAGGAGCTGGAATCGCTCGATTACACGCGCAGTATCACAACGCCCGGTCAGACACTGGTCTTCGTCAATCTCAAGGACACGACGAAGGCGCGGGATGTCGCCTCGATCTGGGTGACCGTGCGCAACATGATCGGCGATATTCGCGGCCAGTTTCCGTCCGGCGTCGTCGGGCCGGCTTTCAACGACCGCTTTGGTGACGTGTTCGGCAATATCTACGCGTTTACTGCCGACGGGCTGACCCAGAGGCAATTGCGCGATTATGTCGAGACCGCGCGCCGGCAAATTCTGACGGTTCCGAATATCGGCAAGGTCGATATCGTCGGCGCGCAGGATGAGGTGATCTATCTCGAGTTCTCGACACGCCAACTGGCCGCACTTGGAATCAACCAGAACGAGGTGGTTGCCACCCTGCAGGCACAGAACGCGATTGAACCCTCCGGCGTCGTGCAGGCAAAGGGAGAACGGGTCAGCGTTCGCGTCAACGGCCAGTTTTCGTCCGAAGACAGCCTGCGGGCCGTCAATCTGCAGGTCAACGACCGCTTCTTCCGCCTCACCGATATCGCCACCATCACGCGCGGTTATACCGATCCGCCGTCGTCGCTGTTCCGGTTCAACGGCCAGGCGGCGATCGGCCTTGCCATCGGCATGAAACAGGGCGCCAATCTTCTGGAATTCGGCGCTCACGTCGAGGAGAAGATCAGCCAGGTCGAAGCGGAACTGCCTGTCGGCGTCGGCGTCCATCTGGTCTCCGACCAGCCGCTGATCGTCGAGGAGGCGGTCTCGGGCTTTACCCGCGGACTGGCGGAGGCCGTCGTCATCGTCCTTCTCGTCAGCTTCGTCAGCCTCGGGGTCCGGGCAGGGCTTGTCGTTGCCCTGTCGATCCCGCTGACACTGGCCATCACCTTCGTCGTCATGTCCTATTTCGACATTTCGCTGCAGCGGATTTCGCTCGGGGCGCTGATTATCGCGCTGGGGCTTCTCGTCGATGATGCGATGATCGCGGTGGAAATGATGGTGGCGCGGCTGGAGGTAGGCGATTCCCTGCGCAAGGCGGCGACCTATGTCTACACGTCCACGGCGTTTCCGATGCTGACAGGCACGCTGGTCACCGTTGCCAGCTTCATTCCCGTCGGCCTCAACAACAGCGCCGCCGGCGAGTTCACCTTCACGCTGTTCGTCGTCATCGCCGTTTCGCTGCTGGTTTCCTGGATCGTCGCGGTGGTGTTTGCGCCGCTGCTCGGCGTGACCATCCTGCCAAAAACCATGAAGCAGCATCATGAGAAACAAGGCCGTGTTGCGGGGCTGTTCTCCCGCCTTCTCGGCTGGTGCATGCGCTGGAAATGGACGACGATCGCCTTGACGGTGGCTGTCTTCGGCCTGTCGCTGTTTGGCATGAGCCGGGTTCAGCAGCAGTTCTTCCCGTCATCGGACCGTCTTGAACTGATCGTCGACTGGTCGTTGCCGCAGAATGCTTCGATTACCGAAACGAACGCGCAGATGGCGAAGTTCGAGCAGGACAAGCTTGTCGGCAATCCCGATGTCGAACGCTGGTCCACCTATGTCGGAGAGGGCGCCGTGCGATTCGTCCTGTCCTTCGATGTTCAGCCTCCGGATACGTCGTTCGGCCAGACGATCATCGTTACCAAAAGTCTTGACGTGCGCGACAAGCTGCGAGCCGACCTGCAGAAATATCTGAAGGAAACGTTCGTCGGCACCGATGCCTATGTGAAACTGCTCGATATCGGGCCGCCGGTCGGCCGCCCCGTGCAGTACAGGGTCAGCGGCCCGGATATCGGCAAGGTTCGCGAGCATGCGCTCGAACTCGGCACCGTCCTCGGCCGCAACCCGTTGCTGGGCGACGTCGTCTACGACTGGAACGAACCGGCCCGCGTCATCAAGGTGGATGTGCTCCAGGATAAGGCCCGCCAGCTCGGCGTCACCTCGCAGGACATCGCGTCTGCGCTTAACGGCATCGTCGGCGGAACGACGGTGACCCAGGTTCGCGACGATATCTACCTGATCAACGTGGTTGCCCGCGCCAAGGCTTCCGAGCGCCAGTCGATCGAGACGTTGCGCGACCTGCAGCTGCCGGGCACCGGCGGCAATTCCGTGCCGCTCGCTGCTGTCGCAAGCTTCCATTACGAGATTGAGCAACCCGTCGTCTGGCGCCGGTCGCGCTTGCCGACGCTCACCGTCAAGGCTGGTATTCGCGACGCGACACAGCCGGCGACCATCGTTGACCAGCTGTCGCAGGACGTGGCCGCCTATGCTGAAAAATTGCCGCCCGGATACAAGATCGAGGTCGGCGGCAGCGTCGAGGAAAGCGCCAAGAGCCAGGCGCCGATCGCCGCCGTCGTGCCGTTGATGCTGTTTGCGATGGCGACGATCCTGATGATCCAGCTGCAGAGTTTTTCGCGGCTGTTCCTCGTCTTCGCGGTGGCGCCGCTGGCGCTGATCGGGGTGGTGGCGGCACTCTTGTCAAGCAATTCGCCGATGGGCTTCGTCGCCATTCTCGGCATTTTGGCGCTGATCGGCATCCTTATTCGAAACTCCGTGATCCTGGTGGTGCAGATCGAACAACTGCGCACCGAGGGCGTGCCGCCATGGCAGGCGGTTCAGGAAGCCACGGAACACCGGATGCGGCCGATCATGCTGACGGCCGCCGCCGCCAGCCTGGCATTGATCCCGATCGCCCGGGAAATTTTCTGGGGACCGATGGCCTATGCGATGATGGGCGGCATCATTGTCGGCACCGTCCTGACGCTGCTGTTCCTGCCTGCCCTCTACCTCGCCTGGTTCCGCATTAAGCCGCCGGAAACCGAGGAGGTGACGCTCGATGGGGCGGAGATCGCGTCCACGGAAGATGCAGTGCCGGTCTGACATGGTGCAGCGCTCCTACAGCATCACCACGGTCAATTCCGTCTTGTCATAGGCGAAATCGAGCGGTGTGGTTCCGGTGTGTTCCAGCACCAGCCAGTCGCTGGCGTTGAGGATCGCCATGCCGATGGCACAATTGCCATAGGATGCGGAGGCTGCGTCGTTGTCGTTGACGCTGGCAACGACTGTGGTGCCATTGACCTTTACGGTGACGGAAAAGGCACCGGCTGGATTGGCCTCGACACCGAGGCAAATGAGATAGGGGCCCGCGACCGGTACGATCAGGCGGCTGCCGCCGCCGGCAACTGCGGCGCCCAGCGTGAAGCCGCCCTGATTGACGCTCAGGGTGGAAAATCCGGTCTGCGAACCCGACGTGGGCGTCAGTACGCCGCCGCCGCGCGTGGCGCGCACCAATGGCCGCTGCGGCATGCGGATCTGGCCCTGTGCGGTGATGCTCAATGCCGATGCCCAGGTGGCGCCGTCGGCGCTGACCTTCACGGCGAATTCGTTCGTGCCGGTTAGACCCATTTCGGCGCGGCCGGACCAGCCTGTCTGGAACAGCAGGCTTGCCGTATCGCCTGCCGCCGCCTTGTTGACCTTGATCTGATGTCCATTGCCGGCATGCGTGAGCAGTGTGGCTGCTGCTGCGACAGCCAGCCGGTTGGTGCTGTCGGCGGTGGTGTTGATGCCGAGAAATGCCGGCGTGCCAATGGCGTCGAAGACGGCCCAGTTCGTGCCGTCGTGGATCTTGAGCTTGTCTTCGGCGGTGAACCAGCCGCGCCAGCCGTCCTTCGGGGTGATGAAGATCCAGTCGCCATCCTGACGGAAGGCGAGCTTGCCGCTCTTTCCGGCCCACGCTCCGGTCGGTGACGCCGTGACATTGAAACACGTTCCTTCCTGCGGATCGGACGGCGGGCTCGAGAGCGAAGCTGTGATCGTCAATTGCGTCAGTGCGTCGAGGCGCTGCATGGCTTCATTGTGGGTGACGTGCTTTTGCGCCTGCGACGGCAGGATATAGGGCAGTTCCAGGTTGACGGTTGCTTCGCTCATCGGGGCCGTTCTCCTTTGCTGTGTGGAGAAGGGTATCCGCAGTTGCAGCAGGGGGGATGTCGGGCCGGCTGCTGCGTTGTTTGTCAACGGAGATTGGCAAAGGACATGCCCGTCGATTCACCGGTGCTGTCGGGATTTAGTGCCGGCGGCGGTGCGGTGAGCAGCGTCAGTTCTTGCCGCGCGAGACAAAATAGGGGTTGGCGAAATCGACGTCGGTCGTCTGGTTGCGCTTGCCGTAGGAAAGCGGGTTGCCGTCCATGGTGACCGTCTCGCCGCCGGCTGCCCGCAAGACCGCGTCGCCGGCGGCGGTATCCCATTCCATCGTCCGGCTGAGGCGGGGATAGATGTCGGCGAGGCCTTCGGCAAGAAGGCAGAATTTCAGCGAAGAGCCGATCGATTCATAATCGGTGATGCCGTGCTCGGTAAGGTAAGCGATGGTTTCCTGGCTATTGTGATGCTTGCTCGCAAGTGCCACCAGCCGGTCACCACGACTACGGCAGCCGATGATCGTTGGCGGGCCGATGTCGTGCTGGCCTGTCACTACGGCTTTCTTTGCCTTGTTGCGGGTGGCGGCATAGAGAATGCCGAGTGCCGGCGCATAGACAACGCCGGCAACCGGTTCGCCCTTTTCGATCAGCGCGATATTGACGGTGAAATCGTCGTTGCGGCCGACGAATTCCTTGGTGCCGTCAAGCGGATCGACAAGGAAGAAGGACTTGCCCTCGATGTCGGGGATATGGCCGGCGGCAACGGCTTCCTCGGCCACGACAGGAATATCGGGAAACGCGGCTGCCAGACAGTCGAGGATGATCCTTTCGGCGCTCTCGTCGGCATCGGTGACGGGGGAACGGTCGGCCTTGTAGCTGACTTCCGGTCCGGCATGATAGACGTCGAGGATCGCTTTCCCCGCAGCCACCGCCGCTCTTTCCAGAATGTCGAGCATGTTTGCTTCCCGTGCCTTCCTGCATCCGCGGCCATGGTATCCGGGTTTCCCCGCAGAGGTTGAGTTTCAAAATCCAGAGCGCGGATTATACATCCACCTTCCTTACCGGTCTTTTCAAGATAAGTGCGTGAAATTTTGCCGACTGTGCCGCATTTGGCACTGTATCCCGGGTTGTATTCGGATAGAGCTGCGGCTGTGTGGCGCAGCGCATTTCGCCGGACTTCGCCCAGAGAGTCTTTGCGCCGGTCGCGGCATATGCAAATGTGCGTTGCAACATGGATTAAGGTGAGTTGGGACTGGCATGCGTTATTCGGCATTCTCGATCGTCAAGAACGCACTGACGGGCAACGTCAACTGGAAGCCGGCCTGGCGCCAGCCCGAACCAAAACCCTTCTACGATGTGATCATCGTCGGCGGCGGTGGCCATGGGCTGGCGACGGCCTATTATCTCGCCCGGGAATTCGGCCTGAAGAACATCGCGGTGCTGGAGAAGGGGTACCTCGGCTCCGGCAATGTCGGCCGCAACACGACGATCGTGCGCTCCAATTACCTGCTGCCGGGCAACGAGCCGTTCTACGAGTTTTCGATGAAACTCTGGGAAGGCATGGAGCAGGAGTTGAACTACAACGCCATGCTGTCGCAGCGCGGCGTCATCAACCTGTACCACAATGACGGCCAGCGCGATGCCTATATCCGCCGCGGCAATGCCATGTGGATGGAGGGTGTTCCCGCCGAGCTGCTCGACAGAGCCGCGCTGAAGAAGATGCTGCCTTTCCTGAATTTCGACCATGCCCGGTTTCCGATCCTGGGCGGCCTCCTGCAGAAGCGCGGCGGCACGGCGCGTCACGATGCCGTTGCCTGGGGGTACGCGCGCGCCGCCGACCGCCTCGGCGTCGATCTCATCCAGAATTGCGAAGTCACGGGTATTCGCCGCGACAATGGCGTGGTGACCGGCGTCGAGACATCAAAGGGTTTCATCGGTTGCGGCAAGCTTGGGCTGGCGGCAGCCGGCAACACCTCGCGCGTCGGCCAGATGGCGGACCTGAAGCTGCCGATCGAAAGCCATGTGCTGCAGGCCTTCGTCACCGAGGGGCTGAAGCCTGCCATCAATCACGTCATCACCTATGGCGCCGGGCATTTTTATATTTCCCAGTCGGACAAGGGCGGTCTCGTCTTCGGCGCCGAGATCGACGGCTACAATTCCTATGCCCAGCGCGGCAATCTGGCAACGGTCGAGCATGTGATGGAGGAGGGGGTGACGATGATCCCCGGTCTGTCGCGCGTGCGCGTGCTGCGCTCCTGGGGCGGCGTCATGGACATGACCATGGACGGCTCGCCGATCATCAGCCACACGCCGGTCGACAATCTCTACCTGAACTGCGGCTGGTGCTACGGCGGCTTCAAGGCGACGCCGGCCTCCGGCTGGTGTTTCGCGCATCTGATCGCCAGGAACGAAACGCATCCCGTCGCCCGTTTCCTGCGTCTCGATCGCTTCGAGCGCGGCTATCCGATTGATGAACACGGTGCTGGCCCCCAGCCCAACCTGCATTGAGACCCTGAATGGCAAGCCTCATCCACTGCCCGCATTGCGGCGTCCGGCCGAAGGAAGAATTTTCGATCCGGGGTGACGCGTCGCTGGTTCGTCCCGATCCGGAAGCTTCGGACGAGGCCTGGAACGATTATGTTCATATCCGCAGCAACCCGCGGGGGCGCTACCGTGAACATTGGCAGCATGCCGCCGGCTGCCGGCGCTGGCTGGTGGTCGAGCGCGATACATTCACGCATGAGGTCTTCTCGGTTGCGGATGCGGCGTCCGCCGCGCGGGAGGCTGGCCGATGACCGCCTACCGTCTCGCCTCCGGTGGCCTGATCGATCGCCGCGCGCCGCTCGATTTCCGGTTCGATGGCCGGAATCTGACGGGATTTGCCGGCGATACGCTGGCCTCGGCGCTGCTGGCCAATGATCAGCTTCTGGTCGGCCGCAGCTTCAAATATCACCGGCCGCGCGGCATCGTCACCGCCGGAGCGTCTGAGCCGAATGCGCTGGTCACGATCGGCAAGGGCGCTGGCAGCGACCCGAATACCAAGGCGACGGTTGCCGAACTTTATCTTGGGCTCGACGCCCGCAGCCAGAACCGCTTTCCGTCGCTGAAATACGATTTTGGCGCGCTGAACGGCTTGCTCTCGCCCTTCCTCGGCGCGGGTTTCTACTACAAGACCTTCATGTGGCCGGCAGCTTTCTGGGAAAAGGTCTATGAGCCGATCATCCGCAAGGCGGCTGGGCTCGGGCGCGCGGTGCTCGAGCGCGATCCGCAAGCCTACGAGAAATGCTGGGCGCATTGCGACCTGCTGATTGTCGGCGCCGGTCCAACAGGGCTGATGGCGGCCCTGACGGCCGGCCGCGCCGGGCTGCGGGTTATCCTGGCGGACGAGGATTTCAGGCTGGGTGGGTCGCTGCTTGGAGAGACGTCGCATATCGGTGACACCTCCGCGCCGGATTTTGCCGAATTGGCGCTCGCCGAACTCCGGTCTTTGCCCAACGTGACGATGATGTCGCGGACCACCATTTTCGGCTGGTACGACGACAATGTGTTTGGCGCGGTCGAGCGGGTGCAAAAGCATGTGGCAGCGCCTCAGGCGAAACTGCCGGTCGAGCGGCTCTGGCGCATCGTTGCCAAGCGGGCGATACTGGCGGCCGGTGCCGAAGAGCGGCCGCTGGTTTTCGGCGGTAACGACAGGCCGGGCGTAATGATGGCCGGGGCGATGCGCACCTATGCCAACCGTTTTGGCGTTGCTGCCGGCAAGTCGGTGGCGATTTTCACCAATGGCAGTGCCGGCTACCGGACCGCAGCCGATCTCGTGGCACGCGGGATGGAGGTCACAGCCATCATCGACAGCCGATCCGATGTTCCCGATATTGCTCCCGATGGCGTCCGTGTCATTCAATCGGCCTCCATTATCGACACGAAGGGACACAAACGCGTCTCCGGTGCCGTTGTCGAACGTTCGGGCTTTGAGCAAACGATTGCCTGCGACGCGATCGGCATGTCCGGCGGCTGGAACCCGGTCATTCATCTTGCCTGCCAGCGGGGTGCCAAGGCCGTCTGGTCCGAGGAACTGAAGACTTTTCTTGCTCCCGATGCCGGCAATGGGCTTGTCGCCGCCGGCGCGGCCGCGGGACGCTACACCTTGGCCGGCTGCCTGAAGGACGGCGCGGAAAAGGCAGCGGCCGTCGCTGCCGACCTCGGGTTCTCTGTTGCTATCGAAGCGCCGCCTGCCGTCGAGGGGGAGATCGATCCGTCGTTCACCGCTCTCTGGTATTCCCCGGGGGCGAAGGCCAAAGCCTTTGTCGATTTCCAGAACGATGTTCATGTCAAGGATATCGGCCTTGCCCTGCGTGAAGGCTTCGGCCATGTCGAGCATGCCAAGCGCTATACGACGAACGGCATGGCGACCGATCAGGGCAAGCTCTCCGGCATCAATGCCACCGGGCTTCTGGCCGCCATGCAGGGTATCAGCCCCGCCGATGTCGGCACCACCACCTTCCGGCCTTTCTATACGCCGGTGGCCTTCGGTGCGCTGGCGGGCACCTCCCGCGACGAACACGCGGCCCCGGTGCGCAAATCGCCGCTCCACGGCTGGGCGCAGAGGCATGGCGCTGTCTTCGTCGATTCCGGTCTCTGGTTTCGACCGGCTTATTTTGCCCGGTCCGGTGAGAAGGACTGGCGCGAAAGCACCGACCGTGAAGTCCTCAACGTTCGCGAGAATGTCGGTCTGTGCGATGTCTCGACGCTCGGCAAGATCGAGATTTTCGGGCCGGACGCTGCCGAGTTCCTCAACCGCCTCTATTGCAATCCGTTCCTGAAGCTGCCGGTCGGCAAGGCCCGTTACGGATTGATGCTGCGCGAGGACGGCATGGTCTATGATGATGGCACCACCAGCCGCCTTTCGCCGGGACATTTCGTCATGACCACCACCACGGCGCTGGCCGGTGGCGTCATGTCCCATATGGAATATTGCGCGCAGGTGCTCTGGCCGGAGCTCAAGGTCCGCTTCTGCTCATCGACAGATCAATGGGCGCAGATGGCGGTTGCCGGACCGAAAGCGCGGCTCGCGGTGCAGGCGCTTGTCGAGGACGATATTTCGGATGCGGCGTTTCCATTCCTCGCCGCAGGCATTGTCACCTTGAAGGGCGGCATCAAGGCGCGGCTGTTCCGGATCTCGTTTTCCGGCGAGCTTGCCTACGAACTGGCGGTGCCGGCAGGCCTTGGCGAAGCCGTCGCAGATGCGATCATGGAAGAGGGCGGGGCGCATGGAATTTGCGCCTATGGCCTTGAGGCGCTGAACGTGCTGCGCATCGAGAAGGGCCACGCCACCCATGCCGAATTCGACGGCCGGGTGACCCCGGACGATGCGGGCTTCGGACGCATGGTCTCGGCACAAAAACCGGATTTCATCGGCAAGCGGCTATCGACCCGCTATGGGCTGACGGCCGCCGATCGCATGCAGATGGTCGGGTTGAAGCCGGTGGAGCCGGATCAGCATATCCGTGCCGGTGCGCATCTCTTGCGCGAGGGCGCAAAACCTTCGACGCTGAACGATCAGGGTTATGTCAGTTCGGCCTGTTTTTCGCCGACGCTTGGATACGACATCGCGCTTGCCTTCCTGAAGTCAGGCCGCGAGCGCTACGGCGAGCGCATCGTCGTCTGGGACAAGCTGGCCGGCACCGAGGTTGTGGCGGAGGTCCGCAGCCCGGTGTTCGTCGATCCCGGCAATACGAAGCTGAATGCTTGAGGCGGACATGACCAGAACCTATACTTCCCGCCATCCCCTTGAAGACCTGCTGCCGCTCAAGCCCGGCATTCGTGCGGTCGATCACCTGGACAGTCCGCGCGCCATGGCGATCGCCGCCGTGATGGCGATGGACGGGGAAGAGGCAGCCGTGGCGGCAGGATTGGCGGCTTCAGGCGATGTGCAGGTCCGTTTTACCGGTCCTGGCGAATGGCTGATCCTGTCGCAGTCCGAAACGCCGGAGGAGCTGCACCGCAATCTTTCGCTGCTGCTCGCCGAGACTGCCTACATCGTCGATCAGAGCGACGGCCGGGTCGTTTTCAGGCTGTCCGGGCCCAACGTCCGGCGCATCCTTGCCAAGGGGATTGCCTCGGATCTGCATCCCGCCGTGTTTGAAATCGGCACGTCATCGAACGTTCTTTGCGGCCATATCAGCGTCAATCTGGCGAGAACCGGCGAAAACGAGTTCGAATTGATCGTCATGCGCAGTTTCGCGGGATCTCTGTTCGGCGATCTGAGCGTGATGGGGCGGGAATTCGATCTCTCCGCCGATTTTTCCGCATAAGGATAGCGCGAAGGGTAAATACGTCATCGCGTGACGCATTTAGGGCGCTGCTGAAGGAGCCGATGGCGGGAACGAGCAAGACCTGTTCGCTGAGATATCTTTAACCGGTTCGACTTTGCCGGTACGGTTTCGATAGCCAAGAGTTTGCTTCATCGACCGGGAACGCTCTTTCGCGGGGCAATCCCGAAACCGGAGAATATCCATGAAAAGCCATGCCAGGGTCGTCGTTATCGGCGGCGGCGTCGTCGGTTGTTCGATCCTTTATCACCTGACGAAATTCGGCTGGACCGATGTCGTTCTTCTGGAGCGTTCGGAGCTCACGTCCGGTTCGACGTGGCACGCGGCCGGCGGCATGCACACGATCAATGGCGACCCGAACGTCGCCAAGCTGCAGAAATATACGGTCGAGCTCTACAAGGAAATCCAGGACTATTCCGGCCAGGACATCGGTCTGCACATGACCTCCGGCATGATGCTGGCTGCGACCAAGGAGCGGTTCGACTGGATGAAGTCGATCCTCGCCAAGGGCCGCTACATGGGTCTGGAAGCCGAGCTTTTGACGCCCAAGGAAGCACATGAGCTGATGCCGCTTCTCGACCCGTCGCAGTTCGTCGGTGCTGTCTTCGACCCGGTCGAAGGGCATCTTGATCCCTACGGCACCACGCATGCCTATGCGAAATCCGCCAAGAAGAATGGCGCCGACATCTATCTGCACACCAAGGTGGAAGACCTCGTCCAACGGGAAGATGGTTCCTGGCGGGTCATCACCAACAAGGGCGAGATCGTCGCCGAGCATGTCGTCAATGCCGCCGGTCTCTGGGCCCGCGAAGTCGGCCGCATGACCGGCCTCGAGCTGCCGGTGCTGGCGATGGAGCACATGTACCTCATCACCGAGGATATGCCCGAGGTTATCGAGTTCAACCAGACGCGCGGCAAGGAACTGATGCACTGCGTCGATTTCGACGGCGAGATCTATCTGCGCCAGGAACGCAACGGCATGCTGATGGGCACCTACGAAAAGGCCTGTCGCCCGTGGTCGCCGGTCACCACGCCGTGGGATTTCGGCCATGAGCTGCTGGCCGAGGATATCGAGCGTATCACACCGGAACTCGAAGTCGGCTTCCGCCATTTCCCGGCCTTCAACAATGCCGGCATCAAGAAGATCATCAACGGACCCTTCACCTTCTCGCCGGACGGCAATCCGCTGGTCGGTCCGGTGCGTGGGCTCACCAACTACTGGTCGGCCTGTGCCGTCATGGCCGGGTTCAGCCAGGGCGGCGGCGTTGGCCTGGCGCTAGCCAACTGGATCATCTACGGCGATCCGGGTTTTGACGTATTCGCGATGGACGTGTCGCGCTACGGCGATTTCGCCACGCTCGGCTTCACCAACGCCAAGGTCCGCGAAAACTATTCCCGCCGCTTCTCGATCCGCTATCCGAACGAGGAACTGCCGGGCGCCCGTCCGTTCCTGACCACGCCGATCTACGACAGACTGAAGGATGCGGGTGCCGTCTTCGGTGCTTCCTACGGGCTCGAATCACCGCTCTGGTTTGCCCCGAAGGGCGAGGAAGACAAATTCTCCTGGCGCCGTTCCAACGATTTCGACGTCGTCGGTGCCGAAGCCAAGGCCGTGCGCGACAGCGTCGGTCTGATGGAGACGTCCGGCTTCGCCAAATATGCGATCACCGGCAAGGGGGCAGAGGCCTGGCTCGACCGGATGCTGACCTGCCGCATTCCGGCCAAGGGCCGCATGTCGCTCGCCCCGATGTTGAAGGACGACGGCAAGCTGATCGGCGATTTCACGCTGGCAAAGCTTGGAGAAGGGGATTTCCTGCTCATCGGCTCCGGCATCGCCGAAGACTACCATATGCGTTGGTTCGAGAGCCATTTGCCCAAGGACGGCTCGGTCATGCTGACGGCGCTGAACCTGCAGCTGGTCGGTCTGTCGATTGCCGGGCCGAATTCGCGCGCGCTGATTGCCAAGCTGACGCATCTCGATATGTCCGACGAGGCTTTCCCGTTCATGGATATCCGCCGCATGGATCTCGGCATGGCGCCGGCGACCGTCGGTCGCGTCAGCTATACCGGCGATCTCGGCTACGAGATCTGGATGAAGCCGGAATATCAGCGCTACCTCTATGACCTGATCATGGAGGCCGGCGCCGGGTTCAATATCAAGCCGTTCGGCTTGCGTGCGCTCAACGCGCTTCGTGTCGAAAAATCCTTCGGCAGCTGGTCGCGCGAGTACCGGCCGCTCTACGGTCCGTTCGAAGCCGGGCTCGGGCGATTCGTT
This sequence comes from Pararhizobium sp. P1_E7, assembly GCF_056405855.1. Lineage (NCBI taxonomy): Bacteria > Pseudomonadati > Pseudomonadota > Alphaproteobacteria > Hyphomicrobiales > Rhizobiaceae > Pararhizobium > Pararhizobium sp. P1_E7. The sequence continues at coordinate 194,528 of NZ_JBFUBH010000001.1, forward strand.
GCCTTGAAGAAGGATGCGGATTTCATCGGCAAGCAAGCGGCGGCGAAGGAAAAGGCGCAAGGCGGTACGCTACGCCTGCGAACCTTCGTCATCGAAGCCAAAGACGCCGATGTCATCGGCGACGAGCCGATTTCCCTGAATGGCAAGGTCTGTGGCTGGGTGACATCCGGCGGTTATGCCCACACATCCGGCGTTTCCGTCGCCATCGGCTACGTACCGAAGGAGGTTGCGGACGAAGCCGATGGGTGGCAAGTTGAGTTGCTTGGCGAAATGCTGCCCGCCCGTTTGCAGGCGCAACCGCTTTTCGATGCCAATGGTTCGCGCATGCGATCCTGACAGGTTTGGCAACTATTACAAAGGCCTGCTGGCGCTGTTTGTGCCGGCCGGCCTGTTTGTGCGGATGGCCGTAGGAATCACGGTTTGATGCTCGAAAACATGCCTCAAACTGCTACATTTTTGATTTTTTGGCTGTTTAAGCGTCAATATCACCAAATTGGGAAAGAATTTCGGGAAAGCATCATTTTACGCTTCACTTTTGGTTCGAAAGCATTATGGAATCCCCTATCGAAAAGGCTCAGAAAGAGCCACGAAAAGAAGAGGTCTGGCCTACTAGGATCAGACCCGGGGGATATTGATGGAGTATTTTGTCCAGCAGCTCGTCAATGGGCTGACTCTTGGCTCGATTTACGGTTTGATTGCCATTGGCTATACAATGGTTTACGGCATTATCGGCATGGTAAACTTCGCCCACGGCGATATATTCATGCTTGGCGGTTTTGCAGCGCTCATCGTTTACCTGGTTCTTGTTGGGCTGTTCGGTGGAATTCCGATCGCGCTTGCGCTGTTCGTCATGATCATCGTGGCGATGCTGATGACCGGACTGTGGAACTGGGTCATTGAAAAAATGGCCTACCGCCCCTTGCGCGGTTCCTTTCGTCTGGCGCCGCTGATCACCGCGATCGGCATGTCCATTGCGCTGTCGAACTTCATTCAGGTGACGCAGGGCCCGCGCAACAAGCCGGTGCCGCCGCTGGTGTCGTCGGTCTACGATGTTTTCGGCATCTCGATTTCCCTGAAGCAGATCATCATCGTTGTGGTTACAGCGGTTCTGCTGACGATCTTCTGGTATATCGTCAATCATACGCCGCTTGGACGCGCACAGCGCGCCACCGAGCAGGACCGCAAGATGGCGGCGCTGCTGGGTATCGACGTCGACAAGACGATCTCTATCACCTTCGTCATGGGCGCGGCGCTGGCTGCCGTCGCCGGTACCATGTACCTGATGTATTACGGCGTCATCGTTTTCACCGACGGCTTTACGCCGGGCGTCAAGGCTTTCACGGCCGCCGTTCTGGGTGGCATCGGCTCGCTGCCGGGTGCCGTGCTGGGCGGTCTGATGATCGGGCTCATCGAGTCGCTGTGGTCCGCCTATTTCACCATCGACTACAAGGATGTCGCGACATTCTCGATCCTCGCCATCGTGCTGATTTTCAAGCCATCTGGTATTCTGGGTCGGCCGGAAGTCGAGAAGGTATAATTTCATGGCAAACATTACCAACACTCCTGAGAGCGCCGGCAGCAATCTGACGGTGCGGGCTCTGCGCGAGGCTTTTTATGCTGGCCTCGTTGCGCTCGGTCTCTTCGTGCTCTTCGTCGGCCTGAAGACCGACCAGAACATCCTGAACGAGCTGGTCCTCGTGCAGCGCTGGGGATTGCTCGCAATCTTCGTCGTCATCGCAATGGTCGGACGTTTCCTTTCCGTCGCCTACTTCCGTCCCTATCTTGCCGAACGCAAGGCATCAAAGGCCGCCGCTCCGGCAACGGCGCAGGAGGCGGGCTTCGTCCGGCGCAATTTCAGCCTGCTGGCCATCGCTGCCCTGGTGGTCTATCCGCTGGTCATGGTGGGGTTGTTCGGTTTCCAGGGCTCGTTGAAGTGGGTCGATAACTTCGGTATCCAGATCCTCATCTATGTATTGCTGGCCTGGGGTTTGAACATCGTCGTCGGCCTCGCCGGTCTTCTCGATCTCGGTTACGTGGCCTTCTACGCGGTTGGGGCCTATTCCTACGCGCTGCTGTCGTCCTATTTCGGCCTGTCCTTCTGGCTGTTGTTGCCGATGGCCGGTATCCTGGCCGCTCTCTGGGGCACGATCCTCGGTTTTCCGGTGCTGCGGCTCAAGGGCGACTACCTGGCGATCGTGACGCTCGCTTTCGGGGAAATCATCCGCCTGGTTCTGATTAACTGGACTGCGGTTACCAAGGGCACCTTTGGTATTTCGGGTATCGCCAAGGCGAGTATCTTCGGCATCTGGTCCTTTGACGTCGGCGCCTCGAACAATTTCGCCAAGGCATTCGGCCTGCCGATGTCTTCGGCCTATTACAAGATCTTCCTCTTCTATCTGATCCTGGCGCTTTGCATGCTGACCGCCTTCGTGACGATCCGCTTGCGCCGCATGCCGATCGGCCGCGCCTGGGAAGCACTGCGCGAGGACGAAATTGCCTGCCGTTCGCTCGGTATCAACACGGTCACGACCAAGCTGACGGCATTTGCCACCGGTGCGATGTTCGGGGGGATTGCAGGTTCGTTCTTTGCCGTTCGCCAAGGGTTCGTTTCGCCGGAATCCTTCGTCTTCCTGGAATCGGCGATCATTCTTGCCATCGTGGTTCTGGGCGGCATGGGCTCGTTGGTCGGTATTGCCGTCGCTGCGACGGTGATGATCGGCGGTACCGAGCTGCTGCGTGAAATGGACTTCCTGAAGCAGGTATTCGGACCTGACTTCACCCCGGAACTCTACCGCATGCTGATCTTCGGCCTGGCCATGATCATTGTCATGGTGTGGAAACCACGCGGCTTTGTCGGCTCGCGCGAACCCACGGCCTTCCTGAAGGAACGCAAGAGTGTATCGGGCAGCTTTACCAAGGAAGGGCACGGCTGATGGCCCTCGAGACAGATACAATGACAAAAGATCCAATCCTCAAAGTCGAGCATCTGTCGATGCGCTTCGGCGGCCTGATGGCCATCAACGACCTGTCGTTCGAAGCCTATCGCGGCGACATCACCGCACTCATCGGCCCGAACGGCGCCGGCAAGACGACGGTCTTCAACTGCATCACCGGCTTCTACAAGCCGACGATGGGCATGATCACGATGCGGCAGAAAGCGGGCAAGGAATATCTGCTCGAACGCATGTCGGATTTCGAGGTCAACCGCGACGCCAAGGTGGCCCGTACCTTCCAGAACATCCGGTTGTTCTCGGGCCTGACGGTGCTGGAAAACCTGCTTGTCGCGCAGCACAACAAGCTGATGCTGGCCTCGGGCTATACGATCCTCGGCCTGCTCGGCTTCCCGACCTACAAGGCGGCCGTCGGGCAGTCGATCGAGCAAGCCAAGTACTGGCTCGACAAGGCGAACCTCACTGACCGCGCCGACGATCCGGCCGGCGACCTTCCCTACGGTGCCCAGCGCCGCCTGGAAATCGCCCGCGCCATGTGCACGGGGCCGGAGTTTCTCTGCCTCGATGAACCGGCCGCCGGTCTCAATCCGCGTGAATCCCTGGCGCTCAATGAATTGTTGCGCAGCATCCGCAAGGATACCGGCACGTCGATCCTCCTGATCGAGCACGACATGTCGGTTGTCATGGAAATTTCCGACCATGTCGTGGTGCTGGAGTACGGCCAGAAGATTTCCGATGGCAATCCGGAGCATGTGAAACACGATCCGAAGGTTATTGCGGCCTATCTCGGTGTTGAGGATGATGAGGTCGAAGAGGTGATCGAAGAAATCGCGGAAATCGCGCCGGGAGAGACGCACTGATGAGCGAGAATCTCCTCCATGTAAAAAGCGTTGAGACCTATTACGGCAATATTCGCGCGCTCGCGGGCGTCGAGGTCGAAGTCAAGCGCGGCGAAATTGTCTGCATGATCGGCGCCAACGGTGCCGGCAAATCGACGCTGATGATGACGATCTGCGGCAGCCCGCAAGCAAAGACCGGTTCGGTGACGTTCGACGGTCAGGACATCACGCGTCTGCCGACGCATGAAATTGCCCGGCTGCGCATCGCCCAGTCTCCGGAAGGCCGGCGTATTTTCCCGCGCATGACCGTCTATGAAAATCTTCAGATGGGGGCGAGCCTCGACAATCTGAAGCATTTCAACGAGGACGTGGAAAAGATCTTCACGCTTTTCCCGCGGCTCAAGGAGCGTCAGGCCCAGCGCGGCGGTACGCTGTCGGGCGGCGAGCAGCAAATGCTTTCCATCGGCCGCGCGCTGATGGCGCGTCCGAAACTGCTGCTTCTCGACGAGCCATCGCTTGGGCTTGCGCCGCTGATCGTCAAGGGCATTTTCGCTGCGATCAAGAAGCTCAATGAAGAGGAAGGCCTGACCGTTTTCCTCGTCGAGCAGAACGCCTTTGCGGCTCTGAAGCTGTCGCACCGTGGCTACGTCATGGTCAACGGCAAGGTGACGATGAGCGGCAGCGGCAAGGAATTGCTCGCCAATCCGGAAGTGCGCGCCGCCTATCTCGAGGGCGGCCATCATTGATGCATTCCGGACCGCGGCTGAGAGCTCCTTGGGCGCGGACCGGTTTGTACATTCGGCATATGGAAGGCGTTTTCGTGCGGCTTGATGCCCGCATGGCGCCTTGAAGGGGAGAAACGGAATGCACGGCATTCTCTACGAAGAACCCTCGGTTCTGCACTTTCTGCTTATCACCGTCCTGATGGGCGGCTGGACGGCGTGGCGCACTGGAAAGAGCGCTGCCGAGGGCTGGAAAAGCTATGGGGTCCTGGTGTTCTATACGCTACTTCTGGGTGTGGCGATCCGCTTCATTCATCACGCGCTTTTCAACGGCAGCATGTTGACTTTACAGTACTATGTCGTGGACACGATCGTCCTTTTGCTGTTTGCTACGGCTGGTTATCGCTACTACCGCACGCAGCAGATGACCAACAATTACTACTGGCTTTACGAAAAGGTTTCGCCGTTTTCGTGGAAGGCCAAATGACAGAGGGAACCCCGCAACGGCGTCTTGCACGCTGATGCGGACATAAGAACACCGGCACGATTATGGTGGGTATCGTGACTGGTTCCAAAAGGCACCCGCTCAATTTTTTTGGGAGTAACAAGATGAAGAAGTCACTTTTGTCAGCTGTTGCGCTGACTGCAATGGTCGCTTTCAGCGGCACTGCATGGGCTGACCTGCTGGTTGGTGTTGCTGGCCCGTTGACAGGCCCGAACGCAGCTTTCGGCGCGCAGCTCCAGAAGGGTGCCGAACAGGCCGCAGCTGATATCAATGCCGCCGGCGGTATCAATGGCGAGCAGATCAAGGTTGTGCTCGGCGACGACGTTTCCGATCCGAAGCAGGGCGTTTCCGTTGCCAACAAGTTCGTTGCCGACGGCGTCAAGTTCGTTATCGGCCACTTCAACTCCGGCGTTTCGATCCCGGCTTCGGAAGTCTACGCCGAAAACGGCATCTTGCAGATCACTCCTGCGTCCACCAACCCGGTCTTCACCGAGCGCGGCCTGTGGAACACCTTCCGTACCTGCGGCCGTGACGACCAGCAGGGTGCCGTTGCCGGCGCCTACATTGCTGCAAACTTCAAGGACGCCAAGGTTGCCGTCGTTCACGACAAGACACCTTACGGCCAGGGCCTCGCTGACCTGACCAAGGCTGCCATGAACGAAGCCGGCGTCAAGGAAGTCGTCTACGAAGGTATCACGGCAGGCGACAAGGACTTCTCGGCCCTGATCGCCAAGATGAAGGAAGCCGGCGTATCGCTGGTTTACTACGGCGGTCTGCACACGGAAGCCGGCCTCATCATGCGCCAGATGGCTGATCAGGGCCTGAAGGCCACTGTCATGTCCGGCGACGGTATCGTCTCGAACGAACTTGCTTCGATCGCTGGCGACGCTGTCGATGGCACGCTGATGACGTTCGCTCCCGATCCGCGCAAGAACCCGGCTGCAAAGGAACTGGTCGAAAAGTTCCGCGCTTCCGGTTTCGAGCCTGAAGCCTACACGCTCTACGCCTATGCTGCCCTACAGGTCATCGCAGAAGCTGCCAAGACAACCGGCGGCAACGACCCGCAGGCTGTTGCCGAGAACATCAAGGGCAAGGGTCCGTTCAAGACCGTTATCGGCGAGTTCGGCTATGACGACAAGGGCGACATCACCCGTCCGGACTACGTCATGTACACCTGGAAGAAGGGTGACGACGGCAAGTACAGCTACTTCCAGAACGAATAGTCGTTCCGGATCTGCTTACCGGTCCTTCTGGACTGCGAAAGGCCCGGCATTTGCCGGGCCTTTTTGCGTTAAATGGCCCTCCACTGTGTCGGATGGCTTGACGGATGGATCCGGCATGGCTCTGCTCTATCCTTCGCGCGGAACGTTCGTTTTGAGCCAACGGAATCGCTTCCGTTTAAAGATGAAGCGCTCTAATGGTCAGCCCAAGCAACTATTGTTCGGAGACGCCGATGGCCGAAAAACCACGTATCCTTGTCACCCGCCGCTGGCCCGATGCGGTCGAGCGCGTGCTCGCCGCGCAGTTCGATGCGTCTTTCAACGCATCGGATGTGGCCATGGATGCCGGCGCGCTGAGCGAAGCGCTTCGATCATTCGATGCGGTCTTGCCGACCGTGTCCGACCGTCTGCCGGCATCGCTGTTCGAAGGCGGTGATATCCGCACGAGGATTCTCGGAAACTTCGGTGTCGGCTACAATCATATCGATATCGCGGCGGCCGGGCATTACGGCATTACCGTCACCAATACGCCGGGCGTTTTGACCGATTGCACCGCCGATATCGCCATGGCGCTGCTGTTGTCGGTTGCGCGCCGCACCGGCGAGGGGGAACGCGAAGTTCGTGCCGGGCAATGGACCGGTTGGCGACCGACACACATGATCGGCACCCAGGTGACGGGAAAGACGCTGGGGATCATCGGCTTTGGCCGGATCGGCAAGGCGATGGCGAAACGCTGTCATTTCGGTTTCGACATGAACGTCGTCTTCTACAACAGGTCGCGGATCGATCCTGCGGAAGCTGCTTGGTATGGTGCACGGCAGCTGGACACCGTCGAGGACGTGCTGGCGGCCGCTGATTTCGTTTCGCTGCATTGCCCGGGCGGTGGCGAAAACCGGCATCTGATCAATGCGCAACGTCTGGCGGTGATGAAGCCGGCAGCCTATCTCATCAATACCGCCCGTGGCGACGTTGTCGATGAGACGGCGCTGATCCACGCATTGGAAACGGGTATCATCCGTGGCGCCGGGCTGGATGTCTTCGAAGCGGAGCCCAACGTTCCCGAGCGGTTGCGTGCTCTGGAGAATGCCGTTCTCCTGCCGCATCTGGGCAGTGCCAGCGAAGAAACGCGCACTGCCATGGGCATGAAGGTCGTGGAAAACATCACGGCCTTCTTCGAGGGCCGCGAGCCACCCGACAAGGTCGCTTAATACCAAGTCTCCATCATCGAGACTTGGTATAAACGGCTATTCCTGGCGCAGCGCGTTCGCCGCCTTGACGGCGGCAGAAGCACGATTTTCGACGCCGAGCTTTACGTAGATCTGTTCCAGGTGCTTGTTGACGGTGCGGGCGCTCAGGCCCAGGATTTCGCCGATGTCACGGTTGGATTTGCCCTTGGCGATCCACAGCAGGACCTGTGCCTCGCGCACCGTCAGCGAGAAATTCTGCCGCAGGATTTCGTCGTCGCTGGTCTGGCTGACGCCGGTCAGCCGGAACAGGAATTCGTCCCCGCCGATTGCGCCGAGATAGGCAAGCTGCAGCACCGGCTGACCATTCTGGTGGATCATCAGCGGGCCGTCCCTGGACACGCCATGTTTCTCGCGTTCCTGCTGCCATTGACGGATGTGGACGGCAAGCGTGTCCAGTCCGTCATCGCGTCCCGTCGCGGCATTGACCAGCCGGGTTGCCTGCGGTGTCGACCACTGGATGGTACCGTTGCTGCGCACGGCGAGCAAATGCCGCCCGGCCGCGTCCAGTGCGACACGCGCGCTTTGCGCCGAGCGCGCATTGGCGAGATGCACGCGGATACGGGCGCGCAGCTCATCGATATTGATCGGCTTGGAAAGGTAATCGACGCCGCCCGATTCCAGTGCGTGGACGATGTGCTCGGTTTCCGTCAGCCCGGTCATGAAAATCACCGGCACCTGGGCCACGGCCGGATTGGTCTTCAGGGTCCGGCAGGTGGCAAAGCCGTCCATGCCCGGCATGACGGCGTCCATCAGGATGACGTCGGGCGTGATCCGGTCCACGACGTTGATCGCCGCGTTTCCGGACGTTGCGATCAGGACGGAAAACCCGGATTGCTCCAGCGCATCGGTGAGGAACCCCAGCGTTTCCGGTGAATCGTCCACGATGAGCACGATGTCGCGCGGATGCACTGTTTCATTCACCGGCCGGTCTCCCCTGTTTGTTGATGTTTTGCAGGAAGTTGGCATAGCCGGCAAGGTCGAAAGCCTGGACGTAGGTCTTGACCGCCTCGGTGAACGGCTGGTTTTCCTCAAGGCGCGCGAGATCGGCGAGCTTGGCCTCGATGCCCCGGACATAACCGATCTCGCCAAGGCGGATCAGCTCTTCGACATGAGCGGCACCCGGGGTCTTCACCGTCGCCTTCATCCTCGTTTTGACCGGCGGTTGCGCGGTATCGCTGTAGATCCATTCGAGCGCCAGATGGACGGCCAGCTTGTCGTTCAGCTGGCGGATATCGAAGGGCTTGGCAAGCGTATCGTTGTGGCCGGTATGGGTGTCGGCGGCTGTGCCGTCGCCGATATTGGCCGAGAGCATGATGATCGGCGCCGTCTGTTCGTGATCGCGCAGCCGGGTCGCCAGTTGCCAGCCGCTCATGCCGGGCATCGAGATGTCGATGAGGAAAAGGTCCGGCCGGATGCCCTCGATCAGCGTCAGGCATTCCGTGCCGCCTGCAGCGGTCAGCACGATGAAATCGAGTGGCATCAGCACCTCGCGCATCAGGTCGCGATGATCCTCGTTGTCATCGACGACGACGATGGTCCGTCTGGGACCGGCATAGCCGGCGATCTTGCGGATCGAGGGCAGGGACGCCGTCGGCCTGTCAATCGCCGATAACATCAGCCGGACGCGGAAGGACGAGCCTTTGTCACGTTCGCTCTCGACGACGATCTCGCCGCCGAGCGTTTGGGTGAGCAGCTGCGTGATTGTCAGCCCCAGCCCAAGACCGGGCATCGGGCGGACATGCTGGGCTTCGCCGCGCTGGAACGGCTCGAAGATGCGCGGCAGGTCGGCTTGCGAAATCCCGCGGCCGGTATCGGAGACGGTGAAGGTCGCCACCTGGCTGCGATAGGCGACATCGAAGCGGATAGCGCCTGTGTCTGTGAATTTGATGGCATTGGACAGAAGGTTGACGAGGATCTGGCGCAGACGCTTTTCGTCCGTGCGGACATATTGGGGAAGGGCACCGGCGCGTCGATGTTCGAAGGCGAGGCCTTTTGCCTGTGCTTGCGGGCGGAACATATCGGCGATCTGGTCGAGGAAATCCTGGATGTTGATCTCGTTGGAATAGACCTGCAGGCGGCCGGCCTCGATCTTGGAGATGTCGAGCAGGCCGTCGATCAGACCCGACAGATGGTCGGCGCTGCGCTTGATCACCTTGATCGCCGACTGGCGCGGAGCGGGTATGGTCTCGTCGCGCTCGAGGATCTGGGCGTAGCCGAGCACGGCGTTGAGCGGCGTCCTCAGTTCGTGGCTCAGACCCACCACATAGCGGCTCTTGGCGCGGTTGGCCGCTTCCGCCGTTTCCTTGGCATATTGCAGGGCTGCATCGGTCTTCTTGTGGGCGGCGATTTCCTTGAGCAGGAGCGTGTTCTGGCGCGAGGATTCCTCCTCCGCCACCAGCCGGCTGTCATGGGCAAGCACATAGAACCAGCAGACGATGCCGGTGACGACCGCAAAGACGAAGAAGACGATGCCGATCGTCCGATTGATCACCGAGGCGGTCTCCGGCGAGGCTGTGCCGGTCTGGTGGGCGATCATTGCCAGGATGACGCCGATGCCGGCGACGGAAAGGACAACGGCAATGCCGTAGCGGCCGAGCCGGGTGGAGAGTGTTTCCGTCACTCTTTGCGGCAACAGGGTCTTGGCGACGACGGCGGTCTGATAGTTGAAGCTCGCATGCGGCTTGCACATGTCGTGACAGCGGCTGTCGAGCGAGCAGCAGAGCGAGCAGATGGGCGCAGAATAGGCCGGGCACCAGGCCATGTCCTCCGGTTCGAACGGATGCTCGCAGATCGAGCAGGTGACGGTCGAGAGCTTCTTCCAGCTCTGGCGCGGCTTGCGGGCAAGGTAATATTTGCCCTTCGTCGCTAAGGCGATGGCGGGAGAGACGATGAAGGCCGTGATCAAGGCGATATAGGGTGCCAGCGAGGAGGCGAGTGCGCCGAACAGGCCGAAATGTGCGGTGAGCGCGGCCAGGGCGGAGGCCGCCATCGCGCCGACGCCGACCGGGTTGATATCGTAGAGATGGGCGCGCTTGAACTCGATACCGGGTGGCGCCAGCCCCAGTGGCTTGTTGACGAAGAGATCGGCCGAGATCGTGCAGAGCCAGGACATGGCGATGATCGAGAAGATGCCGAGCGTTTCTTCCAGAAGCTTGTAGATGCCGAGTTCCATCAGCAGAAGCGCGATCGCCACGTTGAACATCAGCCAGACGACGCGGCCGGGATGGCTGTGGGTGAGGCGCGAGAAGAAATTCGACCAGGCGAGCGACCCCGCATAGGCATTCATGACGTTGATCTTCAATTGCGAAACGACCACGAACGCCGCCATCAGGAGAAGTGCTGCATTGTGCCAGGGCATCATGTAGCCGAAGGCGGTCAGGTACATATGCGCCGGGTCTGCCGCATCCTCGACAGGAACGCCGGCACTGAGGCACAGGACGACGAGGAACGAGCCCGCCAAAAGCTTCGGTGCGCCAAGGATCACCCAGCCGGCGCCGGCAAGGAACACGGCGAAGCGATGGTGGAGCTTGCGCTGGCCCTCCGGCGGCAGGAACCGCAAGAAATCCACCTGCTCGCCGATCTGGGCCATCAGGGCCAGGATAACAGCCGAGGCGGCGCCGAACTCGACGAGCGAAAACGGAGCGATGGAGCCGGGCATCCCGGCTGATTTGTGGGCACCGGGGAAGGCGAGCCAGAGGTCGAACTTGCTCCAGTCGGCAAGCGCAATGAAGGCGAAGGGCAGGATGTTGAGGACGATCCAGAATGGCTGCGTCATCAACTGGAACTTGCTGATCAGCCGTACACCGTGCGTCACCAGCGGGATCACCATCACGGCGCTGACGATATAGCCGATCCAGACGGGGATGCCGAGCGCCAGTTCCAGCGCCGCCGACATGATTGAGGCCTCGATGGCAAACAGCATGAAGGTGAAGCTGGCATAGATCAGCGACGTGATCGTCGAGCCGATATAGCCGAAGCTCGCCCCGCGGGTGAGCAGGTCGATATCGACGCCATGGCGGATCGCATAGCGGCTGATCGGCAGGCCGACACCGAGCATGACGAGGCTGGCGGCAAGGATGGCAATGATGGCATTGGTAGTGCCGTAGGAGAGCGTGATGGCGCCGCCGATCGCCTCCAGCGCCAGGAACGAAATTGCCCCGATCGCCGTCTGCGAGATGCGTTGCGACGAGAATTGCCGGGCGCTCTTGGCCGTGAAGCGAAGCGCGTAGTCTTCCAGCGTCTGGTTGGCGACCCAGCGGTTATATTCGCGCCGGACCGGAATGATGCGCTGGCGGGCTGTCATGCCTAATTTCTATTCCTCTGCGGAAGGTGATCAATGATTAGGCAATGTCGTCCGATCGGAGATCTTTTGCAAGTGCGAGGTGTGGATTGATTGGGGACCGGGAGATTTGTTTCCCGTAAGTGGAACGTGGCGGCGAACGCGCTGCCGGACAGGCAAGGACCGGGCATTCCGGTCAATGCGCGTATGCGTGTGCTGCATTGCACACTTCGCCCCGCCCTCTACGTCAATTGACGTATACAGAATTCGAAAACCCCAGCGGATAGTCCCTTTACGAACGGTAAAGGTCTCCCAAGAGCCGTCGTCAAAGAACGAGAGGGGTTCACAATGAAAATCAAATCTCATGTCATGAGCGCGTTCCTGGCTGGCGCGCTTGCCACGACCGCATTCTCCGGCGTTTTTGCCGCCGAAGACACGATCAAGGTCGGCGTTCTGCATTCGCTTTCCGGTACCATGGCCATTTCCGAGACCACGCTCAAGGATGCCATGCTGATGCTCATCGAGGAGCAGAACAAGAAGGGCGGCCTTCTCGGCAAGAAGCTCGAAGCCGTCGTCGTCGATCCGGCGTCTGACTGGCCGCTGTTTGCCGAAAAGGCCCGCGAACTGATTTCCGTCGACAAGGTCGCTGCCGTCTTCGGTTGCTGGACCTCGTCGTCGCGCAAGTCGGTTCTGCCGGTCTTCGAAGAGCTGAACTCGCTGCTCTTCTATCCGGTCCAGTACGAGGGTGAGGAATCCTCGCGCAACATCTTCTATACCGGTGCAGCACCGAACCAGCAGGCCATTCCTGCCGTCGATTATCTGATGAACACGGAAGGCGTCGAGCGCTTCGTGCTTGAAGGCACCGACTATGTCTATCCGCGCACGACCAACAAGATCCTCGAAGCCTATCTGATCGCCAAGGGTATTCCGAAGGAAGACATCCTGATCAACTACACGCCGTTCGGCTTCTCCGACTGGCAGACGGAAGTGGCCAAGATCAAGGAATTCGGTTCGGCCGGCAAGAAGACCGCCGTCGTCTCGACCATCAACGGCGATGCCAACGTTCCTTTCTACAAGGAGCTTGGCAACAAGGGCATCAAGGCAACGGACATTCCGGTCGTCGCCTTCTCGGTTGGCGAAGAAGAACTTGCCGGTCTCGACACCAAGCCGCTGGTCGGCCATCTGGCTGCCTGGAACTACTTCCAGTCCGTCGATGCTCCGGTCAACGCCGAATTCATCAAGCAGTGGCATACGTTTACCAAGAACGACAAGCGCGTGACCAATGACCCGATGGAAGCCGCCTATATCGGCTTCAACGCCTGGGTGAAGGCTGTCGAGGCTGCCGGCACCACCGACACGGACGCCGTTCTCGACACGATCATCGGCACCAGCGTTCCGAACCTTTCGGGCGGCTATTCCACCGTCATGCCGAACCACCACATTACCAAACCGGTGCTGATCGGTGAAATCCAGGAAGACGGCCAGTTCGAAATCGTCCAGCAGACGCCCGCCGTCGTCGGCGACGAATGGTCCGACTTTCTGCCCGACTCGAAAGACCTGATCTCCGATTGGCGCAAGCCGATGTCCTGCGGCAACTTCAACGTCGCAACCGGCAAGTGCGGCGGCAAGGGCTCCTGATTTCATCAAGGTCAGTATATTCCGGAAGCGGCTTTTCGGCCGCTTCTCGACAATCATTCACTGCATTGCCGAAGCATACCCCTCCGTCCGGTTCTCCCATCCGGACGGAGGGACTTTCATCCCTTTCCCTTGCATCCCTTTGCGATGTCTCCCTTTTCCTGTGTGCCTGGCACGCTTTCTGCATCGGTTAGGGGTGGTCCAAGGTTCCTGGTGCCGCAGCGGTTCGATCTGATTGTTGAACGGGCGCATTGCGCAAACTTTAAGCAACGGCGCCAGCGGCTTCGGCGGAACCCGTAGTCCAGCCAACGGAACAAGAAAAGCTCATGTATCGCGCCATCCAGACCCTCCTTGTCGCTTTCTGTCTGCTGGTCAGTTGCCTTGCAACCGGCCTGCGGGCGCAGGAAGATATCCGCCCGCTGGTCGATGCGCTCGGCGCCAGCGGCTTTCCGCAGAAGATCGAAGCCGTGAAGGCGCTTGCCGCCTCAGGAGACGCCAAGGTCGCCGACATCCTGCAAGATCTCAGCGACGGTAAACTTTACGCGCCGAAGACCGGTGGGCCGGTTTATCTCGAAGGCCCGGCGAGCGGCGCATATGTCGATGTTCTGACCGGCGCGCCAGCGGCGGATGTTCCCGGCAATTTGGCCAAGATCAAATTGAACAACGGTTTGCGCGGCGCGATTGGCGCGGCTCTCAGCCAGCTGACGCTCATCAGCCCCGATCGAACGGCCCGCCTGACGGCGTCGCAGGATCTGCTCAAGGATGCCGATCCGGACAATCTCGGCCTGTTGAATTCGGCGCTGGCGTTGGAGAAGGATCCTGAAGTCAAGGCGACCATGGAAGCGGCGCGGGCCGTCATCCTGTTGAAGACCGATGCCAGCGCAAACGACAAGAGAGCTGCTATCGACACGATCGCCGCTCGCGGAAACCGCGATGCGCTGACGATTCTGACCGCGGCGATGGAGAACGCGCCTGAAGATCTGAAACCCGCGATCCAGACGAACATCGATTCGATCGACCGCAGCCTGGCCGCCTGGGACGTCGTCCAGAACGTCTGGTACGGCCTGTCGCTCGGCTCTGTCCTTCTTCTCGCGGCAATCGGACTTGCGATCACCTTCGGCGTCATGGGCATCATCAACATGGCGCATGGCGAAATGGTCATGCTCGGCGCCTACACAACCTACGTCGTTCAGCAGACGGTCGCGTCCGTCGCCCCCGGCATGACCGACTATACGCTCGCCTTCGCGGTTCCCGCCGCCTTTCTCTTTACCGGCCTGGTCGGTGTCGGCATCGAGCGCAGCGTCATCCGCTTTCTCTATGGCCGCCCGTTGGAGACGTTGCTCGCCACCTGGGGCATCTCGCTGATCCTGCAGCAGGCGATCCGCACCATTTTCGGGCCGACCAATCGTCAGGTCGACAATCCGGGCTGGATGTCGGGCGCCTTCGAGCTTGGCGGGCTTGCCATCACCTACAATCGTATGTGGATCATCGTCTTCTCGCTTGGCGTCTTCGTCGCGCTGCTGCTGCTCCTCAAACGCTCCAAGTTCGGCCTGCAGATGCGCGCCGTGACCCAAAACCGCCGTATGGCCTCGTCGATGGGCATCCGCACGCCATGGGTCGATGCGCTGACCTTTGGCCTCGGTTCCGGCATCGCCGGCATGGCGGGCGTGGCGCTCAGCCAGATCGACAATGTCTCGCCCAATCTCGGCCAGAACTACATTATCGACAGCTTCATGGTCGTGGTCTTCGGCGGCGTCGGCAATCTTTGGGGAACGCTGATCGGTGCCTTGACGCTCGGGATCGCCAACAAGTTCCTCGAACCCTATGCCGGAGCGGTGCTCGGCAAGATCCTCATCCTCATCTTCATCATTCTCTTCATTCAGCGGCGGCCACGCGGCCTGTTCGCGCTCAAGGGAAGGGCGGTCGAACAATGATTACGCAAATGCTGTTTCGCAGGCACGAAAAGAAAACCCTCTGGGCTGTGTACCTGATCCTTACTGCCGCCCTCCTCGTGCCGCTCGCCAATCTGCTGATCCCGGAGGGCAGCGCCTTTCATGTGCCTGGCTATCTGGTGCCGCTGCTCGGCAAATACCTTTGCTATGCGCTTTTGGCCTTGGCGCTCGATCTCGTCTGGGGTTACTGCGGCATTCTCTCGCTTGGCCATGGCGCGTTCTTCGCGCTCGGCGGCTATGCCATGGGCATGTACCTGATGCGCCAGATCGGCGACCGGGGCGTCTATGCCAATCCGCTGCTGCCCGATTTCATGGTCTTCCTCAACTGGAGCGAACTGCCGTGGTACTGGCATGGCTTTGACCATTTCGCCTTCGCGGCGCTGATGGTGCTTTTGGTGCCGGGGCTGCTTGCCTTCGTCTTTGGCTGGTTTGCCTTCCGCTCGCGCGTCACCGGCGTCTACCTGTCGATCATCACCCAGGCGATGACTTATGCCTTGCTGCTTGCCTTCTTCCGCAACGAGATGGGATTTGGCGGCAATAACGGGCTGACCGATTTCAAGGAAATTCTCGGTTTCAACGTCCAGGCCGGTGGCACGCGGGCAGCGCTGTTTGCCGCCACCGCCATTGCGCTGGCGCTGGCGCTCATGCTGAGCTCGGCCATCGTCCGTTCCAAATATGGCAAGGTGCTGGTCGGCGTGCGCGATGCGGAAAGCCGCACCCGGTTCCTGGGTTACCGCGTCGAGAACATGAAGCTGTTCATCTTCACCGTTTCGGCGATGATGGCTGGCGTTGCCGGCGCGCTCTACGTGCCGCAGGTCGGTATCATCAATCCCGGCGAATTTGCACCGGCAAACTCGATCGAAGTCGTGATCTGGACGGCGGTGGGCGGGCGCGGCACCCTGATCGGGCCGATCATCGGCGCCATTCTCGTCAATTTCGGCAAGAGCATCTTCACCGCCGCTTTCCCGGAATTCTGGCTGTTCGCGCTCGGCGCACTGTTCGTCGCAACGACCCTGTTCCTGCCCAAGGGCGTCGTCGGCACGGTCCAGCAGCTTTTGGCCCGGCGCAACGAACAGAGACGAGCCGACGCCATCGAGCAAGCCTATCAGGACAAGGCGGCTGCCAAGATCGAAGACCAACTCGCAACACTCGAACCCCAGGCTGCGGAGTAAGACCGATGGATGCAAAAACCTCCCGCAGCCTTCTCTATCTCGATGGCGTGTCGGTTTCCTTTGACGGATTCAAGGCGTTGAACGCGCTGTCCTTCGTGGTCGAGCCCGGCGAACTGCGGGCCATCATCGGTCCGAACGGTGCCGGAAAGACGACGATGATGGACATCATCACCGGCAAGACGCGGCCGGACAGCGGTCAGGTCTTCTTCAACGGCGATATCGACCTCACAAAGAAGGACGAGGCCGACATCGCCCAGCTCGGCATCGGCCGCAAATTCCAGAAACCGACGGTGTTCGAAAGCCATACCGTCTGGGACAATATCGAGCTGGCGCTCAACCGGAAGCGCGGCGTGTTTTCGACATTGTTTTACCGGCTGACCCCGGCCGACAAGGCGCGCATCGAGGAAATCCTCGAAACGGTGCGCATGACCGCGCGCAAGGACGATCTCGCCGCCAATCTTTCGCATGGTCAGAAGCAATGGCTGGAGATCGGCATGCTTCTGGCGCAGGAGCCGAAACTGCTTCTGGTCGATGAGCCGGTTGCCGGCATGACGGATGCTGAAACGGCGGAGACCGCCATCCTGCTCAAGGAAATCGCCAAGACCCGCTCGGTTGTCGTCGTCGAGCATGACATGGGGTTCATCCGCGATCTCGGCGTCAAGGTGACGTGCCTGGCCGAAGGCTCCGTGCTGGCCGAAGGCTCGATCGATTTCGTCAGCAACGATCCGAAAGTGATCGAGAACTATTTGGGACGGTGAAGATGCGATCGGTTTTCCTGTCTTTGAGCGCAATGCCTGCGGCTTCACCCCCCTCTGTCGCTTTGCGACATCTCCCCCTTAAGGGGGGAGATCGTCCTTTTTCCCTGTTTGCTCGAAGACCCGTGGTGATCTCCCCCCTTGAGGGGGAGATGTCGGTGTCGCCGACCAAGGGGGGTGAATTCGCTCCGAATACGATAGGTGTGCTATGCTGACGGTCGATAACATCAATCTGCACTATGGCGCGGCACAAGCGCTTCGTGGCGTTTCCATCACCGCTCCCATGGGCAAGATCACCTGTGTGCTCGGCCGCAACGGCGTCGGCAAGACCAGCCTGCTGAGGGCGATCACCGGTCAGCATGGGCCGAGCGCCGGAACCATCACCTTCAACGACACGGTGCTGAACGGCATGGCGCCCTATAACCGCGCCAAGCACGGTATCGGCTTCGTGCCGCAGGGGCGGGAAGTCTTTCCGTTGCTGACGGTCAAGGAAAATCTGGAATCGGGTTATGCGCCTGTCGCGCGCAAGGACCGCTTCATTCCGGAGGATATCTTCAACCTATTCCCGATTCTGCGCACCATGCTCGGGCGGCGCGGCGGTGATCTGTCGGGTGGGCAGCAGCAGCAGCTGGCGATCGGCAGGGCGCTGGTGACGCGACCGAAAATCCTCGTACTTGATGAGCCGACCGAGGGCATCCAGCCGTCTATCATTAAGGATATCGGCCGGGCGATCCAGTATCTGCGCGATTCCACGGGGATGGCAATTCTGCTTGTGGAACAATACCTTGACTTCTGCCGCGAGCTTGCAGATCACGTCTATATCATGGACCGGGGCGAGATCGTGCATGAAGGCCCGGCCGAGACGCTGGATACGCCGGAAGCGCGCCGCCACCTCACTGTTTAACGTTGGATTTTTGATGGCTGAGGCAGCGGCAATCGCTCCGCAAAGGGCGTGGGGCAAGGGACGGCTGGTGGCAAAGCCGTTTGCCGGGCGCACGCGGCTTGCCGAATTCTACCAGGAAGGCTGCGCCAAGATCAGGCTTCCAGACACGTTCGATGTGACGATGGAAGCCGTGCTGATCAACAGTTCCGGCGGTCTGACGGGAGGTGACCACATGGAATGGTCGTTTTCCGCCGGCGAAGGCACGCATCTCACCTTGACCACGCAGGCCTGCGAGAAAATCTACAAGGCGAGCGCCGGAACGGCGGATGTGACGACGCAGATTTCGGTCGGTACGTGCGCTGCGGTGCATTGGCTGCCGCAAGAAACCATTCTGTTCGACCGGGCTTCGCTGTCGCGCAGGCTTGAGGTGGACATCGCCGGGGGAGCGGAATTTCTGGCCGTCGAAGCCGTGCTCTTGGGTCGCAAGGCGATGGGCGAAGCAATGCGGGAAGGGTTGTTTCAGGATTGCTGGCGCATCCGCAAGAACGGCGTGCTCCTGCATGCGGAAAACCTGCGGCTCTCCGGGGATATCGCAGCGATGACCGATGAGACAGCTGTGCTCGGCGGGCAGGTGGCCTTTGCGACGCTTCTCTACACCGGCGCCGATTGCGAGCTGCAGGTCGAGAAACTGCGCGGCCTGATCGGCGGCGCTCGTGGCGGGGTGAGTTCTTACCGGGTGGCGGGCGAGGACAAGCTGATTGCCCGCGTCGTTGCCCCCGATGGTTTCGCTTTGAGAAAAATCCTCCTCCCGGTTATTTCGCACTTGCGCAAGGGCGCCTCTGTGCCAAAAGTCTGGAACCTGTAATCGACCCGCAATCCTGGTGACCACGTATGAATCTGACACCCCGTGAAAAAGACAAATTGCTGATCTCGATGGCGGCGATGGTTGCCCGAAGGCGGCTGGAGCGCGGGGTGAAGCTCAATCACCCCGAAGCGATCGCGCTGATCACCGACTATGTCGTCGAAGGTGCCCGCGACGGCCGCTCGGTGCCCGACCTGATGGAGGCGGGCGCCCATGTCGTCACCCGGGCCCAGGTCATGGAAGGCATCCCCGAAATGATCCACGATATCCAGATCGAGGCGACCTTTCCGGACGGTACCAAGCTCGTGACGGTCCACGAACCCATTCGCTGAAGGAGCCCACCATGCTGCAACTGAGACCCAATTGCGAATGCTGCGACAAGGACCTGCCACCCGGCAGCCGTGAAGCGATGATCTGCAGCTTCGAATGCACCTTCTGCACACAATGCGTTTCCGAGGTTCTGGACGGACAATGCCCGAACTGCGGCGGTGAACTCGTCCGCCGTCCGGTTCGCCCGGCTGCCAAGCTGGGTAAGTTTCCGGCGTCCACCGAACGGGTTTTGAAAGCCGAGGGCTGTGCGCCGATCAAGGCTGCGTAAACAGGAGAGACAATCATGATCCCCGGTGAAATCATTGCGGCAAGCGGCGATATCGAGCTGAATGCCGGGCTGGAAACCGTTTCGCTCGACGTCTCCAATTCCGGCGACCGGCCGGTACAGGTCGGCAGCCACTATCACTTTGCCGAAACCAATGCCGCCCTGTTGTTCGACCGCGCGGTGGCCCATGGCCGGCGCCTTGATATCCCGGCTGGAACCGCCGTCCGTTTCGAGCCGGGGCAGACCCGCAGCGTCACGCTCATTCCGTTTGCCGGCAAGCGTGAGGTTTATGGTTTCCGGCAGAAGGTCATGGGAAAGCTATGAGGTGCCCGTGACGTCAGGCCGGACCATCATGATCGTCGGAAACGGGCCGGTGCCGGACGCTGCTGCGGCGGTCATCGACGCGGCCGATCTGGTGATCCGCTTCAACGACTGCCGCGGCGCGGGTGGAGGCAAGACGGATATTGTCGCCGTCTGCAATACCGGGCGCCCGGCGCTGGCGATGCTGGGCGGCGGCCGGTGGAAGACGAGTGCGGCAGTGCGGCAGGCAAGTGCGATCTGGTGCGTCCGGGCAGCCGAAAAATTTGAGATGCTGCGGCCCGAAATCGAGCGGCGCCACCCTGATCTTGACGATCTCTGCGACGATTATACCGATGGCTTTCGCGCTTTCGCCAAGGCGACGGGTCGAGGTTTCCATGTCGTCCCGCCATCGACGCATGAAGAGGTCGATGCAGGGTTGAAGCGCTTCGATCCCGGCGAATACGTCGTGCCGAGCAGCGGCCTGATCGTCATCGCCGAGGTGCTTGCCCATTGGCGCCAGCCGGGCGACCGCGTCGTGCTTGCCGGTTTCGGCCACGCCGGCTGGGAGTGGCACCCGTTCGCCGCCGAGCGGCGTTATGTCGATGACCTGATTTCCAAGGGGCGGCTCTTCCGCCTCGACCAGACTACTTTATCCGCCTTTGCTCAGGGAGCCTGATAGCCATGTCCTACAAAATGTCGCGCGCGGCCTATGCCAGCATGTTTGGCCCCACCACCGGCGACAAGGTCCGGCTGGCCGATACCGAGCTTTTCATCGAGGTGGAAAAGGATTTTACCACCTATGGCGACGAGGTGAAGTTCGGCGGCGGCAAGGTGATCCGTGACGGCATGGGCCAAAGCCAGGCGACGCGCGCTCAAGGGGCGGTCGATACGGTCATCACCAATGCGCTGATCGTCGATCATACGGGCATCGTCAAGGCTGATATCGGTCTGAAGAACGGCCGTATCACAGCGATCGGCAAGGCCGGCAATCCGGATACCCAGCCGGGCGTGACCATCATCGTCGGCCCCTCCACGGAGGTGATCGCTGGCGAGGGCAAGATCGTCACGGCGGGCGGCATGGATGCGCATATCCATTTCATCTGCCCGCAGCAGATCGAGGAAGCGCTGATGTCGGGGATCACCACCATGCTCGGCGGTGGTTCCGGCCCGGCGCATGGGACGCTGGCGACCACCTGCACCGGCGCCTGGCATATCGAACGGATGATCGAGAGTTTTGACGGTTTCCCGATGAACCTCGCGCTGGCCGGCAAGGGCAATGCCTCGCTTGCGGCGCCGCTTGAGGAAATGATCCTTGCCGGCGCTTCCAGCCTGAAGCTGCACGAGGACTGGGGCACTACGCCGGCCGCCATCGACAATTGCCTGACGGTTGCCGATGCCTATGACGTGCAGGTCATGATCCATACCGATACTTTGAACGAAAGCGGTTTTGTCGAGGATACCATCGACGCCATCGGGGGGCGCACGATCCACGCCTTTCATACCGAAGGTGCGGGCGGCGGCCATGCGCCTGATATCATCGAGATCTGTGGCCATTCGAACGTCATTCCATCGTCGACGAATCCGACCCGGCCCTACACGATCAACACGCTGGCCGAGCATCTCGACATGCTGATGGTCTGCCACCACCTGTCGCCGTCCATCCCGGAAGATATCGCCTTTGCCGAAAGCCGTATCCGCAAGGAGACGATCGCTGCCGAAGACATCCTGCACGATATCGGCGCCTTCTCGATCATTTCCTCCGACAGCCAGGCGATGGGCCGCGTCGGTGAGGTGGCGATCCGCACCTGGCAGACCGCCGACAAGATGAAGCGGCAGCGCGGCCGGCTGGCACAGGAGACCGGCGACAACGATAATTTCCGCGTCCGGCGCTATATCGCAAAATACACCATCAATCCCGCCATCGCGCAGGGGCTTTCGCATGAAATCGGCTCGATCGAAGTCGGCAAGCGCGCCGATCTGGTGATCTGGAATCCGGCCTTCTTCGGGGTGAAGCCCGATATGGTGATCCTCGGCGGCATGATCGCGGCCGCCCCGATGGGCGATCCCAATGCCTCCATCCCGACGCCGCAGCCGGTACATTACCGGCCGATGTTCGGCGCCTTTGGCAAGGCAAGGACGAATTCCTCCGTCACCTTCGTGTCGCAGGCCTCGCTGGATGGCGGGTTGCAAGCGCGTCTCGGCGTGGCCAAGCAGCTGATCGCGGTAAAGAACACCCGCGGCGGCATCAGCAAGGCCTCAATGATCCATAACAGCCTGACGCCGCATATCGAGGTCGACCCGGAAACCTATGAAGTGCGGGCCGATGGCGAGCTTCTGACCTGCGAACCCGCAACAGTGCTGCCGATGGCGCAGCGCTATTTCATGTTTTAGGATTTGCCGGACGTGAAAGAACCTCGCTGATGTTCTGGAAACGGCCCTTGCGCTGGCTGGCTGCCGTCGTTTTCGCGGCGGTCCTGGCTGTTGTTACCGGGACGTTCGTGCCGCGTCCTTTGTGGCCCGCGGCGAAAGCCGCTACAGTCACCGGGGAAAAGCATCGCATCCTCGTTCTGTCAAACCCCATCCACACCGATATTGCCATTCCCATCGATGCCGAAACGCTGGCCCGATTTCCGTTTCTCGGTGAAAGTGGCATGCCGGTTGCGCATCCGAATGCGCGCTGGCTCGTCTTCGGCTGGGGCGGGCGGGCGTTCTACATCGAAACCCCGACATGGTCGGAGCTGAAGCCGGTGCCGCTGTTCAAGGGGGTGACGATGGACCGTTCCGTCATCCACGCCGATGTGGCAGGCGAGATCGTCGATCCTTCGGACCGGGTCACGCGGTTTGAGATCGGCACGGAAGAGTATCAGCGGCTGCTTTCGTTCATCGAGGCGAGCTTTACGCCGATGGACGGGCGGATCGAGGCGATACCGGACACGGCCTATGGGCCAAATGACCGCTTTTTCGAGGCCAATGGCTGGTTCAGCGCTGTCGTCGGCTGCAATACCTGGACGGCCAAGGCGCTTCGGGAGGCGGGTTTACGGACAGGCTGGTGGAATCCCTTGCCGGTTTCGCTCTCGGCATCGTTGGCCGTATATAACTGAAATCCTTGAACATAGGCAGGCCGTGAAAGGCATGCGCAGGGCGCAGGTCAGCCATGCAGACGGCCTTTTTCGCGCCCTTTGTGCTGCATCGCAGCAGGAGTTGCTGTAGAAAAACAGCTCACCTCCTGCGCCGGGCTCCTCCCAAGACTGCCGCGCAGGGTGTTCGTCTTTCAAGGAGTAATCATCATGATCATTGGCAGAAAAGTGCCATCCGTTATGTTCCGCACGCGCGTTCGGGACGAAGCCGTTGGCGGCGCCAATCCGTTCCGCTGGCAGGATGTCTCGTCCGCCGATTATTTCGCAGGCAAACGCGTCATCCTGTTCTCGCTGCCGGGCGCTTTCACGCCGACCTGCTCGACCTTCCAGCTTCCCGACTTCGAAAAGCTGGCTGCCGATTTCCGCGCAGAAGGCATCGACGACATCTATTGCATCTCCGTCAACGACGCCTTCGTGATGAATGCCTGGGGCAAGTCGCAGAACCTTGAAAACGTCAAGCTGATCCCGGATGGTTCGGGCGAGTTCACCCGCAAGATGGGCATGCTCGTTTCCAAGGACAATCTCGGTTTCGGCATGCGCTCGTGGCGTTATGCCGCCGTCATCAACGACGGTGTCGTCGAGCAGTGGTTCGAGGAAGAAGGCTATCGCGACAATGCCGACAGCGATCCCTATGGCGTGTCGTCGCCGCAGAACATCCTTGGTGCGCTGCAGTCGGAAAAGATCGCGGCCTGAGCCGGAACACCTGTGATTTCCGTGAAATCCGGTGCCGGGCCTGTTTGGTCTGGCGCCGGATTTTTTTGTTGCTACTGTGCCATGAATGAACTTGAAGGTTTTCCGAATGCCTTATCGCTCGACCCAGATCCTGTCGCCCGGCCCGGCGGATAAGTCCGCCCTACACACGATCGCGCTCTCCCATGACCAGCGGCATCTGCGCCGCAAGCTTTTGCATCTCGACAATGACGACGTGGTGATGCTCGATCTCAGGCAAGCCGTCATGCTCGCCGACGGCGATCTTCTGGTGCTCGACACCGGCGACTACGTGCGCATCGCCGCCATCGAGGAGCCGCTCTACGATATCCGCGCCCGCGATCCGCTCCACCTGATCGAGCTCGCATGGCATCTCGGCAATCGGCACCTCGCCGCCGAAATCCGGCTGGACCGGATATTGATCCTGCGCGATCCGGTGATCCGGGCCATGCTTCAAGGATTGGGCGCCACGCTCAGCGAGGTGACGGAACCGTTCCAGCCGATGCGCGGCGCCTATCATGGTTCCGGCGGGCATTCGCACGGACACTCGCATGGACACGCCCACGGACATGGCGACCACCAGCACGCCCATGACTGATCGTACCGATACGCAAGCGCTGCTGCGGCTGGTGACATGGTTGTCGCCGGCGTTTCCGGTCGGGGCATTTTCCTATTCCGGCGGGCTTGAGCAGGCGGTGCACGACTGCCTGGTGACCGGCGCCTCCGGGCTTGCCCAATGGTTGCGCGCCCTGATCGAGCACGGGTCGAGCTGGAATGACGCCGTGCTTCTCGCTGAGAGCTATCGTGCCTGTGGCGACACCTTGAGGCTTGAAGCTGTGCACCAGCTGGCGCAAGCGCTCGCCGGGTCGCGCGAGCGCCACATGGAAACGATGCTGCAGGGAGAAGCCTTCCTGACGGCCGCTGCCCATTGGCCGCATCCGGCACTGGAAACGCTGACCGGTGCCGTTGCCTATCCGGTTGCTGTCGGTGCTGTTGCCGGCGCACATCGCACCGGGCTGGAGCCTGCTTTAGCGGCCTACCTGCATTCGACCGCGTCCAACCTCGTCTCCGTGGCGATCCGTTGCGGCGTCACAGGACAGACGCATGGCCTCGGGGTGCTGGCCGAACTGGAACCGGTGATCGCAGAGACGGCGGCCAAGGCTTCGGCAAGTACGCTCGACGATCTTGGCTCGGCAACAATCACGGCCGATATCGCGGCGCTTTGCCATGAGACACTGCATTCGCGGCTCTTTCGTTCCTGATGGTTTGTGAGCGCGTTTTTTGAAAGGAATGTTGCGATGAAATCTTCCAATGGACCGCTTCGCGTCGGCATCGGTGGTCCGGTCGGCTCTGGCAAGACGGCGCTGACCGACAAGCTCTGCAAGGCAATGCGGGAGACCTATTCGGTCGCCGTCGTCACCAACGATATCTACACCAAGGAAGATGCCGAGGCGCTGGTGCGGATGCAGGCGCTGCCGTCGGACCGGATCGTCGGCGTCGAGACCGGTGGTTGCCCGCACACGGCGATCCGTGAAGACGCGACGATCAACCTGCAGGCCATCGCCGATCTCAACCGTCGCATTCCGGACCTTGACGTCATCTTCATCGAATCCGGCGGCGACAATCTGGCGGCGACCTTTTCGCCAGACCTTGCCGATATCACCATCTATGTGATCTCCGTCTGCCAGGGCGAGGAAATCCCGCGCAAGGGCGGGCCGGCGATCACACGCTCGGATCTTCTGGTCATCAACAAGAAGGACCTGGCGCCCTATGTCGGCGCCGATCTCGACGTCATGGAGCGTGATGCCAACCGGATGCGCGCCGAGCGGCCGTTCGTGTTTTCCGACATGAAACGTGGCGACGGCATCGAGACGATCGTCGATTTCCTGAGGACCGAAGGCGGGCTGTAAAAGTCGCGATACGACCAACGCAAAAGCCCGGCCGCATCATCGATGCGGCCGGGCTTTTTCATGGGATTGCCGCAGAACTACTCGGCCGCGAGCGCCGGGTGGTTGATGACGTTGCCGCCGCGTTTGGGACCTTCCAGCTTGTCGAGCCGCTTTTGCAACTCGTCGATCGTCTTGCTCTGATCGGTCACGATGTCGGTCAGTGCGGCGTTTTCCAGCACTTCCGTCTCGTGATCCTTGCGGCCGACGAAGCGGCCGAAGATCTTGCCGAGCAGGCGCGACAGGTCATCCATGATCAGGAAGAACGACGGGACGACGACGAGCGAGATGACCGTCGAGACGATAATGCCGCCGATTACCGCAATGGCCATCGGTGCGCGGAACGAACCGCCTTCGCCGACGCCGAGCGCCGAGGGCAACATGCCCGCCGACATCGCGATCGATGTCATGATGATCGGCCGTGCGCGCTTGCGCCCAGCCTCGATCATCGCTTCCGTCCGCTCCATGCCGCGATGCATCATTTCGATTGCGAAATCGACCAGAAGAATGGCGTTCTTCGTCACGATACCCATCAGCATCAGGATGCCGATCAGCACCGGCATCGACATGGCGTTCTGCGTCAGGATCAGGCCGATCGCCACGCCACCGATGGCAAGCGGCAGCGAGAACAGGATGGTGAACGGCTGGATGACATTCTTGAACAGAAGGATGAGCACCACCAGCACCAGCATCAGGCCGAGCAGCATGGCGTTGCCAAACCCCTGTTGCATTTCCGCCTGAACTTCCGCGTCGCCGCTTTCGAGGAACTCGACGCCCGGCGGCAGCTTGGTTTCCTTGGCAATCTCCTTGAAACGATCCGATGCCGTATTGAGGGCGACGCCGATCGGCAGGTCTGCGCCCATGGTGACGACGCGGCTGCGGTCATAGCGCTTGATCGAGCTCGGGCCTTCCGAATAGTTGATATCGGCAACCGTCGAAATCGGCACCAGCGCACCGGCCGCCGTCTGAACTTTCAGATTGCGGATGGCGGCGAGATCGGTGCGGAAATTCGTGTTCACCTGGACGCGGATCGGGATCTGCCGGTCATCGAGCGAAATCTTCGTCAGGGCCGCATCGATATCGCCGATCGTGGCGACGCGAACGACGTCGGCGATCTGTGCGGTCATGATGCCGAGGCGCGACATCTGGTCGGCGCGCGGGCGGATCTGCAGTTCAGGCCGCGGTAGGGCGCCGTCGGGGCTGACATTGGCGAGAAGAGGCTCGTTGCGCAGATTGGCTTCCAGCATGCCGACGGCTTTGTTGAGGGCGGCGTCGCTCTTCGACAGGAGATTGAACGCCAGGTCCCGTTCGCCGCGGTCGTTCAGCTTCAAAATCCGGACGTCCGGAATGGAGCGAACTGCCGCATAAACCTGCTTTTCGATTTCGGCCTGGGGAACGATACGTCCAGATGGCGGCAGCTTCGGCAGATATGCGCCGATCACCGGCATCCGGCCGAAAACGTCGTTGACCACCTTGTTGAGGAGCGAATGGTCAAGCTTGGCCAGCATGACGGTGATCGTCGCGCGGCGCAGCTCAAGATCGCCCTTCGGCGAGGCGCCGCCAAGGACGAAGATTCCTTCGACGCCGTTCAGGTCCTTGATACGGCCGTAGATTTCTTCGGTCGTCTTGTCGGTGTCGTCCAGTCTTGCATCCGGCGGCAGTTCGACGGACAGAACGATACGGGACGCATCTTCGGTCGGCAGGAAACTGCCTGGAACCGTCATCAAAAGCATGACCGATCCGATGACGAAACCGATGGCGGCGAGCATCGTCGCATAACGCATGTACCAGCGCTTGGTCGTCCTGCTGACCAGCCAGGTATAGCCGCGCATGATGGCGCCGTCGTCATCGTGCTCATGGCCGTCGCCATCGCCCGACTTCATCAGATAGGCAGCCATGAGCGGCGTGATCAGCCGCGCGACCATCAGCGAGAAGAATACCGAGACCGCGACCGTCAGGCCGAACTGGATGAAGTACTGACCGGGAATGCCGGGCATGAAGGACACCGGCACGAACACCGCGATGATCGTGAACGTCGTTGCGATCACGGCAAGACCGATTTCGTCGGCCGCTTCGATTGCCGCCTTGTAGGGCGATTTGCCCATCTTGATATGCCGGGCGATATTCTCGATTTCGACGATGGCGTCATCGACGAGAATACCGGTGGCTAGCGTCAGGGCAAGGAAGCTGACCAGGTTCAGGGAAAAGCCGAGCAGATCCATGATCCAGAAGGTCGGGATTGCCGACAGCGGCAGTGCCAGCGCCGAGATCAGCGTTGCGCGCCAGTTGCGCAGGAATAGCATGACCACGGCAACGGCGAGCAGGGCGCCTTCGAGCAGCGTATGGATCGCCGCCTCGTAGTTGCCGTAGGTGTAGTAGACGGAATCATCGACCAGTTCGATCGACACGTCGGGATTTTTCGCCCTGAGGTCAACAAGCGTCTTTTCAACCGTTTCTGCGACCGAGACCTCGCTCGCTCCCTTGGCGCGGAAGACGGCGAAGGTGACGACCGGCGTGCCGTTGAAACGCGAGAACGACTTTGGCTCCTCGTAGGTATCGGTCACCTTGCCGAGTTCGGAAAGGCGCACGAACCTGCCGTTGGGCATGGCGATCATGGTGTTCGCCAGACCTTCAACCGAGCGAGCATCGCCGAGCGTGCGGATCGCCTGCTCGCTGCCGCCAATCTGTCCGCGGCCGGAACCGAGGTCGGTGTTCATCTTGCGCAGCTGGTTGTTCACGTCGGATGCGGTAATGCCGTAGGAATTCAGGCGCGCGTCGTTGAGTTCGACGCGGACCTCGCGGTCCGCTCCGCCGTAACGGTCGATCCGGCCGATGCCGGACTTGCCCTGAAGCGCGCGCTTGACTGTATCGTCAACGAACCAGGAGATTTCCTCAAGCGTCATGCCCGGAGACGAGACGGCAAAGGTCTGGATCGCCTGTCCTTCGACATCGACCTTGGAGACGATCGGTTCTTCGACCGAGGCGGGCAGGTCGCCGCGGATGCGGTCGATCGCATCCTTGGTGTCCTGAACGGCCTGATTGGTCGGCACGTCCATCATGAACATAACGGCGGTGGTGGAGAGCCCGTCGCTGATGGTCGAAGTGATGTGATCGACACCGGAAATGCCGGCAACGGCATCCTCGATTTCCTTGGTGACCTGCGATTCAAGTTCTGCGGGTGCAGCACCGCTCTGGCTGACGCTGATCGAGACGATCGGAACGTCGATATTGGGGAAGCGCGTGATCGGCAGCGTGTTGAAAGCCGAATATCCGAGATACATCAACAACACGAAGGCGAGGATCGGCGCTATCGGATTGCGAATTGCCCAAGCTGAAAAATTCATACCGCTCTTCCCGTCAATTGGTCGCCGTGGCGGCGGAGGTCACCGGATTGATCTTGTCGCCGTCGCGCACATAGGCGCCGGCCTTGGCAACCACCTTGTCACCGGGCTTCAGACCCGTGGTGATCTCGATGAATTCACCATCCTGAATGCCTGTCGTCACTTTCGTCAGGTGAACAACGCCGTCTTCGACCTTGCGCACGATCGTCTCGCTGTTGCCAACGGTAACAGCTGTCAGCGGCAAGACGATGGCCTGCTTTTCCTCGATGATGATCTGCGCATCGGCATACATCCCGACACGGGCCTTTTCGGGCTCGTTCAGCGAGATGTAGACGGCGCCCAAACGGGTCTGGGCATCGACCATCGGCGAAATCAGCCGGATCCTACCGTCAACCCTGGCCTTGCCGTCGGCGAGCGTGACCACAGCCTTCTGGCCGATGGCGAGCTTGATGAGATCTGCCTCGTTGATATCGGCCCGCATTTCCAGCGCGCCGTTGCGAATGATCGTGAACAGCGGCTCGCCGGTACCGTTGGCAATGGCACCGACCTTGGCGGCCCTTGCCGAAACGATGCCGCTGACCGGAGATTTGACCTCGGTACGGGCAAGGCGCAGGTCCAGATCGGACATCTGGGCTTCGACCACCTTGATATCGGCGTTGGCGACGGCGATGAGCTGTTCGGCCGAATTGAGCCGGGCAAGGGCCGCGGTCGCGGCTGCCTTTTCCTGATCCCGCTGGGCAGTGGAAATAGAACCCGCTTCCGATAGCTTCCTGGAGCGCTCGCTGACCCGCACCGCTTCCTCTGCATTGGCCTGCGCTTCGGCAAGCTGTGCCTGGTACTGCGCAAGCGAAGCATTGGCTTTGGCAAGGCTGGCCGCATACTGGCTCTTTTGCAAGAGCAGCATGTCGTCGTTGAGCACGGCCAGTGTACTGTCGGCCGCGACCCGGTCGCCAACGTCTGCGTTCAGCGTGCGGATCGACAATCCATCGACCAGCGGCGAGACATAGGTCTCTTCCACGGCCTTGATGGCGCCGGTAGCAACGACGCGGTCGATGACCGGTTTGTTTTCCACCTGGGTCACAACGATGGAGGGCAATGTCTGCTCGGTCTTTGGTGCGGCGGCTTCTTGCGCGGATGCGGCGCTGGACATCAAAGTCAGCAGCAGTGCAGTGGAAACTCCAAACGCAAACGTCGTATTACGGGCCATCGGCTCACTTCCTCGAATTCCGGATAAATCAGTTCGCTGACGCCGAAAACCTTGCAGGAAGGGCGTGCCGCTCATGTGCTGGAAGGGAAGGAAACAGCGCGTCAATGGCAATTCTATTGCGCGAAATTTTTCCTCCGCATCCTCCTCAAAATGCCTTCGGGCTCTATTTAGTTAGGGCCGCCCGGCTATGCAAGATCATTGAAAAGAAGAATGGTGCCTCATTATTTTATTTGTTGGGTGCCATCAATGCAACTTCTGTTTTATGTCGTTTTGTTGCCGCGCGTCATTCATGACGCGCAAAGGTCGCTGCAGCACTTTAAATTTGCCGCATAATTTTTCCTTAAATCGATTCCGATTTAAGGAACTGTGCAGGGTGTTTTTTCAACGTTGCAAATGGGAAACGCGCGGGGACAACCCGCGCGTTTCTCTATCAAAGGGTATTGTTCAGTAGTCTACTTGAGAGCCGCGTCGGTGATCTCGTGGGTGAAAGCGCCGACCGGTTCCTTGCTGATAACCGGATCGGAGCCGCCCTTCAGAAGCGAAGAGACAGTACGCTTGTAGTCTGCCTCATCGAGTGCGCCGTTCGAACCCGCCGTCAGCTTGGCGATTTCGCTCATCATGCGCTTCTGGTGTTCTTCCGTCTGGGCCCCGGTGGCGTCGTTTTCAAGAACGATGCCGGCTGCTTCATCCGTGTGCTCCTCGGCATATTTCCAGCCCTTCATCGAGGCGCGGACGAACTTGACCATCTTTTCCTTGAAGGCCGGGTCCTTGAGCTTGTCTTCAAGCGCGTAGAGCCCGTCTTCCAGTGTTGCGACGCCCTGGTCCTCGTACTTGAACGTCACCAGGTCTTCCGGCTTGATGCCGGCATCGATGACCTGCCAATATTCGTTGTAGGTCATGGTGGAGATGCAGGCTGCCTGCTTCTGGATGAGCGGATCGACGTTGAAGCCCTGCTTCAAGACCGTGACGCCATCCGCGCCACCGTCGGTCTTGAGGCCGAGCTGGCTCATCCACGACAGGAAGGGATACTCATTGCCGAAGAACCAGACGCCGAGCGTCTTGCCTTTGAAATCGGCAGGCGAAGCGACGCCGGATTCCTTCAGGCAGGTCAGCATCATGCCGGACTTCTTGAACGGCTGGGCGATGTTGACGAGGGCCACGCCCTTTTCGCGGGTTGCAAGCGCCGAAGGCATCCAGTCGACCACAACATCGGCGCCGCCGCCGGCAATGACCTGCGGAGGCGCGATGTCGGGACCGCCCGGCTTGATTTCGACATCGAGGCCTTCCTCTTCATAGAAGCCCTTGTCCTTGGCAACGTAGTATCCGGCGAACTGGGCCTGCGTGACCCATTTCAGCTGCAGAACCACCTTGTCGGCGGCCATGGCATGGAATGCGGACAGCGAAAAAGCGCTTGCCAGCAGCAATGATGCAAGTCTTGTCTTCATGTCAGTTCCCTCTTTTTTGTTGTACCCGTCCACCACGGACAGGCATTTCTTAAGCCGTTCGCGCGTTTCGCACGGACGGATGCCAGAACGTGACAGCCCGCTCGATGAGCGCCACTATCCCGTAGAAGACGGAGCCAGCCACCGCCGCGACGGCGATCTCGGCCCAAACCATATCGACATTCATGCGCCCCACTTCCGTGGAAATCCGGAATCCCATGCCGACGATCGGGGTGCCGAAGAATTCAGCGACGATGGCACCGATCAGGGCCAAAGTGGAGTTGATCTTGAGCGCATTGAAGATGAAGGGCCATGCCGCCGGAAGACGCAATTTGACGAGCGTCTGGAACCAGCTGGCGGCATAGGTATGCATCAGATCCCGCTCCATCGAACTTGCCGCCGAAAGTCCGGACACCGTGTTCACCAGCATCGGGAAGAAGGTCATGATGACCACGACGGCGACCTTCGACTGCCAGTCGAAACCGAACCACATGACCATGATCGGCGCGACGCCGATGACGGGCAGCGCCGAGACGAAATTACCGAGCGGCAACAGGCCCTTCTGCAGGAAAGGCGAGCGGTCGATGGCGATGGCGACGAGAAATCCGAGGCTGCAGCCGAGCGCATAGCCGATGATGACGGCCTTCAGGAAAGTCTGCTGGAAATCGGCCCACAGCGTCGGCAGGGAGTTGATCAGCCGGGCCCAGATCATCGAGGGCGGTGGCAGGAGCACGGTGGGAACATTGAACCCGCGCACGAGACCTTCCCACAGAACCAGGATGCTGACGCCGAACAACAGGGGCACGGCCAGGCGAACGGCGCTGCTTGCGGACCTGTCCGTAAATTTCTGGCGCACCAGCCATTCATTGGTTGCCCAGGCAGCGAGCCAGAAGGCGATGGCACCGAAGAGCAGACCGTAATTCATGGCTTCATCCCCATGCGCTTGAGGACGGCGGTGTGGGCAAGGCCGACGATAATCACCAGCGTTGCGGCAAGTGCCGCCGCCATGAACAATGCAGACCATATCTGCACCGTCTGGCCGTAATAGGAGCCGGCCAGAAGCCGGGCGCCAAGACCGGACACGGCCCCGGTTGGCAGTTCGCCGACAATGGCGCCGACCAGGGAAATGGCAATCGCAACCTTCAGCGAGGCGAAGAGATAGGGCATGGAGGACGGCCAGCGCAGCTTCCAGAACGTCTGCGCCGGACTGGCGTAATAGGTGTGCATCAGGTCGAGCTGGATCTGCTCGGGACTTCTCAAGCCCTTGACCATCCCGACGACGATCGGAAAGAAGCTGAGATAGGTCGAGATCAGCGCCTTCGGCAGCAGGCCCGATATGCCGATGGCGTTGAGCACAACGATGATCATCGGCGCGATGGCGAGGATGGGGATGGTCTGGCTGGCGATCACCCACGGCATCAGCGAGCGGTCCATCGCCCGGTTGTGGACGATACCGACTGCGAGCAGAATGCCGAGCACGGTGCCGATACCGAAGCCGAGCAGCGTCGCCGACAGCGTGATCCAGGCATGGTAGACGAGGCTGCGCTTGGAGGTGATCGGCTTGTTGAAGGTGGTGTCCCAGATTTCGGCGATCACCTGATGCGGGGCGGGCAGAACCGGCCGTTGCTGGAACATGGTTTTCGGCAGGATTTCGGAGAAGGTCATTTCAGTTCCAGCCCGTGCGGCCGTATCGCGCTCGTAGGGCGCATTGAGAAAGACCACCGCCACATACCAGATGACAAGGACGGCAAGGAGGATGACACCCACCGGCATGATCCTGTCGTTGAAGATGTTCGGTTTTTCCATAGTCAGGCCTTCCCGCCGGCGGGCAGCAGCATCAATCCCATCGACACGATGCCAAGCGCCACCCCGGCCAGTTGTGGCAGGGTCATCCGCTCGCCGAAGACCGCAAAGGCGATGAAATTGACCAGGAGCAGCTGGGCGATTGCCGATGCCGAAATGGCAAGTCCCAGCCCCCCTTCGCGCATCAGCCGCACCATCATCAGGTTGCCGAGGCAATAGAGGCCGAGCGAGAAGATCAGGATCAGGATGTTGTTGCTGGAGACATAAAAGCGCGAGGCGGTCGCGGCGCTGAGGAAAATGGCCATGGAGGCGGCGAGCCAGAGGATGAAGGAGGGGTTCATGATTGGCACCTCGCCGCGCAGCCGCACGGCACGATCGGTCTACTCATCATAGCTATGCCCCGCTCTCAAGCCTTCGCGCACCCGGCTGGCGATTTCCAGAAATTCGGGGCTTTCGCGGATGTCGAGCGGACGCTCCCTCGGCAGCGTGGACTCGATGATATCGGTGACGCGGCCGGGGCGGGGGCTCATGACGACGATCTTGGTCGAGAGATAGACGGCTTCGGGGATCGAGTGAGTGACGAAGCAGATCGTCTTGTTGGTACGGTCCCAGAGTTTCAAGAGCTGTTCGTTCAGGTGATCGCGGACGATTTCATCCAGCGCGCCAAAGGGCTCGTCCATCAGGAGAAGATCGGCATCGAAGGCGAGCGCGCGGGCGATCGAGGCGCGCTGCTGCATGCCGCCCGAAAGCTGCCAGGGGAATTTCTTGCCGAAACCGGTGAGATTGACCAGCTCCAGCGTGCGCTCGATGCGTGCCTTCTGGTCGGCTACGCTGTAGCCCATGATCTCCAGCGGCAGAGCGATGTTCTTTTCGATGGTGCGCCACGGGTAGAGGGCGGCCGCTTGGAAGACATAGCCGTAGGAGCGGTTCTTGCGGGCGTCTTCCGGCGTCGTGCCGTTGACGGTGATCGAGCCGGACGTCGGCTTTTCGAGATCGGCGATGACGCGCAGGAAGGTGGTCTTGCCGCAGCCGGACGGGCCGATAAAGGAGACGAAATCGCCCTTGTCGACGTCGAGATTGACGCCCGTCAGCGCATTGACCGGGCCGTCACTGGTCTCGAAGGTCAGGCCGAGATCGCGGGCCGAAACGACAGATGCTGGTGCTGTTGTCATTGTATCCGGTGCGCTCCGTCCTGAATGCCATTGGCTGGAAGATTGGTGTGACGTCATCCGGCTCTTTGCCTCCGATAGTCGTACTTCATATTTTTCCAATGAGGTATGCTGCGCGCGATATTGTTGCCGAGGAGATGGGAAAATGGTGCAATCATCGACACCGGCCTGCCGGGTCGTGCGCCCCGGGCATACGTATGACGGAAAACAGGGATTCGGCTACTTCGAAGGCATTTCGGCCGAAGCAGTCGGATCGACCGGTATCTGCATGCATCTTTTGACGATCCCGCCGGGTGGCCGGGCCAAGGCGCATAAACACGAGACCCATGAAACGGCGATCTACGTGCTGTCCGGCGAGGCGCATACCTGGTTCGGCGACCGGCTGGAGGAGCACGCGATCGTCAGGGCAGGGGAGATGTTCTACATTCCGGCAGGCGTGCCGCATCTCGCGGCCAATCTGTCGGGCGAGCCCTGTTCGGCGGTGATTGCGCGGACAGATCCGAATGAGCAGGAGAGCGTCGTGCTGTTGCCGGAACTGGAGACTCTCGTGCCATTGTAATGTCGGTGTTGCGTCAGCAGGCCGGTCGTGCCGCCTCTTGCCCGCCGGCCGGCGACAGAGCGATGTGCTTGATGGAAGGCGGCTCACTTGCATTTCTTCAGCGGCCCCCAGCGCGTCCCGTCCTTGAAGGCGATGGTGTAGTCCTTGCCCGTGCGCAGAATTTCGACGCTATCGTCCGCCTCGCTACTTTCGCCCTCTGCCGAGCAGGAGACGGTAGCGGCAAAGGAGGTTCCGTTTTTCTTCGCGGCACCCTTGAAGCTGCAATAGGAAGCCGCCGTGGTGATGCCTTCATTCGTCAAGAGGAAGAAATCGTCCGAACCGGTGGATTCGCCGCTATTGGCATAGGCACAGCCGTCCTTGTTGCCATAGTTCCCATCGAGAAAATTCTGGCTCGCAACCGCCGGCCCGGCTGTCACGGCGCCGGCCACAAGCAACAACGCGATGCGGTTTGACGCTCTCACCATCACACCCCGCTTGCCGGAATGCCGGTGCGCTGTACCTTGCGTGGCGCGGTGATGTCCTTCCAGGTCGAGAGCGCCTTGTTGACGGCGGTAAACGGTTCGCGGCTGACGAATTTGCCCTGGCCTTCGCGGGTCTTGATGGTCGATTCCTCGATGGCAACGACGCCGCCGGTCAGCGTGTAGCGCGGCAGGCCGGTGACCTGCTTGCCCTCGAAGACATTGTAGTCGATTGCCGACTGCTGGGCGGCGGCCGAGATCGTTTTCGAACGCTTCGGGTCCCAGACGACGATGTCGGCATCGGCGCCGACGAGGATTGCGCCCTTTCTCGGATACATGTTGAGAATCTTGGCGATGTTGGTCGAGGTGACGGCGACGAACTCGTTCATGGTAATGCGGCCGGTGGCGACGCCGTGCGTCCACAGCATCGGCATGCGGTCTTCAAGCCCGCCGGTGCCGTTCGGAATCTTGGTGAAGTCGCCGACGCCGAAGCGTTTTTGCGCTGTCGTGAAGGCGCAGTGATCGGTCGCGACCACCTGCAGCGAGCCTGCGGCAAGTCCGGCCCAGAGTGAATCCTGATGCTGCTTGTTGCGGAACGGCGGCGACATGACCCGGCGGGCAGCATGGTCCCAATCGGGATTGGCATATTCGCTCTCGTCCAGCGTCAGGTGCTGGATCAGCGGCTCGCCATAGACGCGCATGCCGTTCTGGCGCGCGCGGCGGATGGCTTCATGGGCCTGTTCGCAGGAGGTGTGCACGACATAGAGCGGGCTGCCGGCCATGTCGGCGATGATGATGGCGCGGTTGGTCGCTTCGCCCTCGACGGCGGCGGGGCGGGAATAGGCATGCGCTTCCGGACCGTTATTGCCCTCGGCCAAAAGCTTTGCCTGCATCTGCGCGACGATGTCGCCATTTTCGGCGTGCACCAGCGGCAGCGCGCCGAGCTCGGCGCAGCGCTGGAACGAGTGGAACATCTCGTCGTCGTCCACCATCAGCGCGCCCTTGTAGGCCATGAAGTGCTTGAAGGTGTTGATGCCCTTGTCCTGAACGATGGTCTGCATCTCGTTGAAGACCTGCTCGCTCCACCAGGTGATCGCCATGTGGAAGGAGAAGTCGCAATTGGCCCGCGAGGTCTTGTTGTCCCACATGGTGAGCGCTTCCAGCAGCGACTGACCGGGCGAGGGGAGCGCGAAATCGACGACCATGGTCGTGCCGCCGGACAGGGCCGCGCGCGTGCCGCTTTCGAAATCGTCGGAGGAATAGGTGCCCATGAACGGCATTTCGAGGTGGGTATGCGGATCGATGCCGCCGGGCATGACGTAACAGCCGCTCGCATCCAGCGTCTCGTCACCGGACAGGTTCGGCCCGATCTCGACAATCCTGCCGCCGTCGATCTTGACGTCTGCCTTGTAGGTGAGGTCGGCGGTGACGATGGTGCCGTTCTTGATGACTGTGGTCATGATCATATTTCCTCTTTGGTGTTCGCAAAGGATCCGGCAGGCGAAAAGCGGGTCGCATCGCAGCGCCTGGTGATGTCGTTGTTCTTCTGCGCTTTCATCGTAAGGCCGGATGAAGGGGCCAAGACCACAGTCTTCACCCCACAATCCCCGCAGTCTCTACCACCGCATGGAACAACACATCGCAGCCGGCAGACGCCCATTCCTTGGAAATGTCTTCCGCCTCGTTGTGGCTGAGGCCCCCGACGCAGGGGCACATGACCATGGTGGCAGGCGCCACCTTGGCGGCCCAGCAGGCGTCGTGGCCGGCCCCGGAGATGAGGTTCATGTGGCTGTAGCCGAGCTTTTCGGCGGCGGTGCGAACGGCGGTCACCAGTGTTGGATCGAAGGTCACCGGCTCGAAATGGCCGATGGCTTCGATGGAACAGCCGACGCCGAGCGCATCGGTGATCTTCGGGGCTTCGGCCTCGATCCTGGCGCGCATGCGGTCGAGCTTGGCCTTGTCGGGAGAGCGGATATCGACGGTGAAGACGACCTTGCCCGGCAGCACGTTGCGGGAATTCGGAGAGAAGAACACCTGGCCGACGCCGCCGACGGCGCCCGGCTGGTTTTCCATGGCAACACCCTGAACCATCTCGATGATCCGCGCCATGGCAAGGCCGGCATTGACGCGCAGGTTCATCGGCGTCGAGCCGGTATGGGCTTCGCGGCCAGTCAGGGTGAATTCCAGCCACCAGAGGCCCTGGCAGTGCGTTACCACGCCGATG
The DNA here is from genome assembly GCF_056405855.1 of Pararhizobium sp. P1_E7. Taxonomy (NCBI): domain Bacteria; kingdom Pseudomonadati; phylum Pseudomonadota; class Alphaproteobacteria; order Hyphomicrobiales; family Rhizobiaceae; genus Pararhizobium; species Pararhizobium sp. P1_E7. The sequence goes on from NZ_JBFUBH010000001.1 coordinate 232,439, forward strand.
GTCTTTTCCTCCGCCTCGAGGATCGGCCCCTGCTCGATATGATACTCGAAATAGGCGTGCATTTTGCGGGCGCCGACCTCTTCGTCGCCCTGCCAGCCGATCCGCTTCAGCTCGTCGCCATAGGTCTTGCCTTCGGGGTCCTTGCGATCATAGGCATAGTCGAGCGTATGGACACCGGCAAAGACGCCGGAGGCCAGCATGGCCGGGGCAAAACGCGCGCCCTCTTCATTCGTCCAGTTGGTGACGACGATCGGATGTTTCGTCCTGATGCCGAGATCATTCATCGTGCGCACGACTTCGAGAGCGCCGAGCACGCCGAGCACGCCGTCATATTTGCCGCCGGTCGGCTGGGTATCGAGGTGGCTGCCGACATAGACGGGCAGGGCATCGGGGTCGGTGCCGGGGCGGGTGGCAAACATCGTACCCATCTTGTCGACGCCCATCGTCATGCCGGCGTCTTCGCACCATTTTTGAAACAGGTGGCGGCCTTCGCCGTCTTCGTCCGTCAGTGTCTGGCGATTGTTGCCGCCGGCGATGCCGGGGCCGATCTTCGCCATCTCCATCAGTGAATCCCACAGACGGTCGGCGTTGACGCGCATGTTCTCGCCCGGTGCATGAGTCATGACGGTTCTCCTCATTCTTTTTAGGGGAGGCACTTACCGGTGCATCCCATCGTTCCCGTGGTCAAATCGGGGCATCTGGTTTTTTCGATTGCCCTGCGATCAGCCGTTGCGTTTGAGTTTGAACTGACTGATAATTTGACCGGTTGGTAAAACATTACAACTTCCGTTGCCGCACTCAAGACGAAAAGCAGAAAAAACGTAAGTGCCGTCCGAATTTTTGGATCATGCGGTTTTTGGACGTTTTCACGCCGCACGCTGGCGGCGATTGGTGAGAAGACTGGGGGAAAGATGGTACTTCCGAGGGCAGCCCGAACGCAACGGCGAACCCGCATCCAGGAGGAGAAGGAAGAACTGATTCTGGAGGCGGCGCTCGACGTGTTCGCAACCCACGGCTTTCGTGGCAGCACCATCGACCAGATCGCCGACGTGGCGGGGATGTCGAAACCCAACCTGCTCTATTATTTCCGCACCAAGGAGGCGATGCACCGGGCGCTGATCGACCGTGTGCTCGACAGCTGGCTCGACCCGTTGCGCGAGTTCGATGCGGAGGGAAACCCGGTTTCGGAAATCCGCAGCTATATCCGCCGCAAGCTGGAGATGGCGCGGGATTTTCCACGCGAAAGCCGGTTGTTTGCCAATGAGATTCTGCAGGGTGCTCCCCATATCGAGGATGAGTTGAAGGGGCCCTTGAAATTGCTTGTCGATGAGAAGGCTGAGGTCATCCGCAGCTGGATAAAGGACGGCAAGATCGCCAAATGCGACCCCTATCACCTGATCTTTGCCATCTGGTCGACCACGCAGCACTATGCCGATTTCGACGTCCAGGTGCGCGGCGTGCTCGGAGACGAGCGCTCCGGCGAAGGACGCTTTGAAGACGCAGCACGGTTTCTCGAACAGCTGTTCGTCGGTGGTCTGGAGATAAAGGAAGGCAGCGCATGAGCGGCGCTACAGCAGCCGTTTCGCGATAGGGCGCCGCTTCAGCTTCCCGTCGAAAGATTGCTGCTGCCGGTCACGCAGATATCTCCGGCGGGCGGTTCGTCTCCAACATGGCCTCCACCTCCACCGCGTTCTGGACGATCAGCGTTTCGAGCGTGCCGGCACGGCCGCGTATGGAGATGTTGTAGCTTTCACGATCGACCTTAAGTCCGGCATAGCGCACCAGATCGGCGGAAACGGCGAGCTGCGCGTCATACTCCTTGGCAAAGCCTTCCAGACGGCTGGCCGCGTTGATCGTGTCGCCGACGGCGGTCAGCGAAGACGCCTTGCCATAGCCGATCTGGCCGATGATCGCCGGGCCGGCATGCATGCCCATGGCGATCCGCAACGGCCTGTCCAGTTCGCTCATGAAACTGCGGTTGAGGACATCGATGCCCCTGGCGATCCGCGCCGTCGCCGTCAACGCCTGCGCGCAGGCCTCCTCGACGGTGGTGTTCAGCCCGAAGAGCGCAAGTGCGCCGTCGCCAATGAACTTGTCGATGACCCCGCCCGAGGCTTCGACCGCCTCGCCAATCGTCTCGAAATAGCGGTTGAGCAGGAAGACGGTATCGAACGGCAGTTGTTTCTGGGCGAGCAGCGTGAAGTCGCGCAGGTCGCAAAAGAGAACGGCGATGCGGCGTTCGCGGCCGGCTGCTTCCTGTTCGGTCGGATTTGCCTTGAGGCCGACATTGTCGGCACCGAGAATGGGCGAGATCGACAGATTGTGGATTGGCCGCAACTGGCAGGCAAGGCGTACATTGTCCGGAGCGCGGATACGGTTCAGCGTTGCCCGTTCTGCTTCGTTGGCCGGCGGCTGCCGCTCCAGGCCTTCCGTCACCCGCACCCGGCATGTCGAGCAGCGTCCGCGTCCGCCGCAGATCGAGAGATGCGGGATGCCCGCGGCGCGGCTTGCCTCGAGTACGCTGAAACCTTTTGCAACCGAGATGGCACGATCAGGGTAGGTGATACGGATCTTTCCCCTGACCGGAATGGCGCGCAGGATCAACGTTCCGCCGATCATGGCGAGCAGGGCGGCGGTGATGGCCGCCCTGATCTGTCCCATGGTTTCGGGTGCGGCGCGCGCTGGCATGAACCAGCTCGTCGATGGTACCCCGACCTCCAGCGACCGGGCACCCGCGGCAAAGCCGAGAAGGGCCAGAAGCGGAACGAGGACGGCGAACGAATAGAAAAACAAGAAATAGCGCGGATACCAATCGCGGCCGCGCATCCAGAACCATGCCCCCAGGCAGCCATGCGCCCAGGCGAGGATCAGTGCCAGCGATTGCCGCGTCGCGGTGAAAGTATTCGACCAGAGCAGCGGCAGCACCTGGTAATAACCGTCGCCGTAGCCGGTTATCATCCACTCGATCCGGGTGCTGACCACATGCCCGACGATGAGGAAGGGGAAGGCAAGGCCGAAGATGATTTTCAGCGCCTCGCGGATGGGCATGCGCAGGGTCTGCCGCCGGTAGAGGCTTTCAAGGGCAAGCATGAAGTGAACGAGCAGCGATCCGTAAAGCAGCACCGTGCCCGGCCAGCTTCGCCAGACGAAATTGAAAATCCGGCGTGCGTCTTCCATCGTCTCGACGGAGATGAGGCCGAGCGCGTGGTTGGAAAAATGCGTCAGCAGGAAAAAGCCCAGGCAGGCGCCCGTCAGGAGGTGCAGCCTTTTGCGGGTTCGTGAGGAGGCGATCTTCAAGCAGACATCCGGTGTTGGCGGCCACGCCGCGTCATCCCCTCTTATTGACGAGTTCGCGGCAAGGGGCAACGCACGTTTTTGTGGACGCATCGTCGCAAATTCGTGTCCAATACCCTGTCTGCGTCACTCCCGTAAAAGCGCGCCGCATTTCACAGCAGATTCTTCGCCGCTTTGAATGACGATCAGCCGCGTCGCATTTCGGCGACGCGGCTGACACGTTTTGTATTTCCTGATTATTCGGCGGCCTGGCGGGCCATCGGATTGTTCGGGTGGGTCGTCCAATTGGCGTAGTTCGCATCGACCACCTTGCCGGTGCGCTCGTCCAGTGCGCCCGGCTCAAGGCCGACCATGGTGATGCAATCCTGCACGGGGCAGACATTGACGCAGAGATTGCAGCCGACGCATTCGTCTTCCATCACCTCGAAATGCCTCTTGCCATCGACGAACTGGGTGATCGCCTGGTGCGAGGTATCCTCGCAGGCAATGTGACAGCGGCCGCACTTGATGCAGGCATCCTGATCGATGTGAGCCTTGGCGATATAGTTGAGGTTGAGATACTGCCAGTCCGAAACGTTGGGCACGGCCCGGCCGCAGATATCGTCAAGGGTGCGATGGCCCTTGGCGTCCATCCAGCTGGAAAGACCGGTGATCATTTCCTGGACGATCTTGAAGCCGTAGGTCATCGCCGCCGTGCAGACCTGGACGTTGCCGGCGCCGAGCACGAGGAATTCGGCAGCGTCCCGCCACGTGGTGATGCCGCCGATGCCGGAAATAGGCAGGCCGTAGGTCTCGGGATCGCGGGCGATCTCGGCCACCATGTTGAGCGCGATCGGCTTGACCGCCGGGCCGCAATAGCCGCCATGGCTGCCCTTGCCGTCGATCGACGGTTCCGGCGAGAACGTATCGAGATTGACCGAGGTGATCGAATTGATCGTGTTGATCAGTGACACGGCATCGGTGCCGCCGGATTTGGCGGCGCGGGCCGGCTTGCGCACATCGGTGATGTTCGGCGTCAGCTTGGTGATGACGGGCATGCGGGTGTACTGCTTGCACCAGCGCACGACCATCTCGATGTATTCCGGCACCTGTCCGACCGCAGCCCCCATGCCGCGTTCCGACATGCCGTGCGGACAGCCGAAATTGAGTTCGATACCGTCAGCGCCGGTCTCTTCGACGAGCGGCAGAATCGCCTTCCAGGCATTTTCCTCGCACGGCACCATGATCGAGGCGATCAGGGCACGATCCGGCCAGTTCATCTTCACCTGCTTCATCTCGCGAAGGTTGGTGTAGAGGTCACGGTCCGTGATGAGCTCAATATTGTTCAGGCCGAGAAGCCGGCGGTCGGCACCCCAGATCGCGCCATAGCGCGGGCCGTTGACGTTGACGACCGGCGGACCTTCCTCGCCGAGCGTCTTCCAGACGACGCCGCCCCAGCCCGCCTTGAAGGCGCGCTCGACATTGTAGGCCTTGTCGGTCGGCGGCGCCGACGCCAGCCAGAAGGGGTTCGGAGACTTGATGCCGACGAAATTGTTGCGCAGATCAGCCATTGTTCATTCTCCCCTTCAAGCGACGGCAACGGCCGGCTGCGAGGCAGCGGCGAGCACGTGGTTGATCGATTCGGCTGCATCGCGGCCCTGTGCCACGGCCGAAACCGTCAGGTCCTCGCCGCCGAGAACACAGTCGCCGCCTGCCCAGACGCGCTCGAGCGACGTGCGGCCTTCGCCATCGACGACGATGCGGCCGGATTGCAGCGCGATGATGCCGAGGCCGTCAGCCTCGAACGTCTGGCCGATGGCTTTGAGTACATGGTCGGCGGTGATGACGCCGGTTTCGCCTGTGGTCGTCAGGCGGCCGTCGGCGATTGCCGTATAGTCGAGCTCGATGCCGGCCACCTTGCCGTCACGGGCAATGATGCGCTTGGGCTGCAGCCAGTGACGGATGGTAACGCCCTTGGCGGCAGCCAGATCCTGTTCGAACTCGGACGCGTTCATGTTCTCCTTGCCGCGGCGATAACAGATGGTCACCTCCTCGGCGCCGAGCAGCTTGGCCTGAACGGCCGCATCGACCGCGGTCATGCCGCCGCCGAGGACCACGACCCTGCGGCCGACGGGAATGTCCGATTTGGTTTCCGATTGACGGAGTGCTGCGATGAAATCGACGGCGTCCTCGACGCCTTCTGCGGTTTCACCCTCGGCACGCAGCGCATTGACGCCGGCAAGGCCAAGGCCGAGGAACACGGCGTCGTGTTTGGCCAGCATGTCGTTCAGCGAAAAATCACGCCCGAGCATCATGCGGTTGCGGATTTCGATGCCGCCGATCTCCAGCACATAGTCGACTTCGGCCTGGGCGAAATCATCGACGGCCTTGTAGGTGGCGATACCGTATTCGTTGAGGCCGCCGGCCTTTTCGCGGGCATCGTAAATGACGACGTCATGGCCCTTGACGGCAAGGCGATGGGCGCAGGCAAGGCCGGCCGGTCCGGCGCCGATGACGGCGATGGATTTTCCAGTCGGTTCGGCGCGCTGATAGAACTGCCGGTTTTCGCGCATGGCGATATCCGTCGCATAGCGCTGAAGGCGTCCGATCTCGACAGGCCGGTGCTCGGCATCGTTGCGCACGCAGGCCTGTTCGCAGAGCGTTTCGGTGGGACAGACGCGGGCGCACATGCCGCCGAGAATGTTCTGGTCGAATATGGTATTGGCCGATCCGAGCGGGTTTCCAGTCGATATCTGCCGGATGAACAGCGGGATATCGATGGAGGTGGGACAGGCCGTCATGCACGGCGCGTCATAGCAGAAATAACAGCGGTCGGAGGCGACCAGCGCTTCGTGCTCATCCAGCGGCGGGTGCAGGTCGGAAAAATTCTTCTCGTATTCCACGGGAGACAGGCGCCCGCTCACTATTCCAGTTTCAGTCGTTCCCATTTTTTTGCTCCCAAATGTCGTGCCTCAGGATATAGAAACGGTACCACGCTTTATTTTTTTATCAAACGGTAAAATTTTAAAAATGAAATCGCTGGAATCCCAGCGCTATGGGGGTTTCGCAGGCACTCTGACGGGGTACCCGTGGGCAGTGTTTGACAGAAGGACGGAAAAAGTGTCAGCACATTCTCCCAGGGAGTACGGAAATGGCACGCAGACCGGAAGGCAATAATAGGCTCGATGACGCCGCGCGAGCGGGCTGGCTTTATTATGTCGCCGGGCGCACCCAGGACGAAATCGCGTCCATCATGGGCATTTCCCGTCAGTCGGCGCAGCGGCTGGTTTCGCTGGCGATGGCCGAACGCCTGATCAAGGTCCGTCTCGACCATCCGATCGCCGCCTGTCTCGAACTCGGGCTTCGCCTCAAGGAAAAATTCGACCTCCGGCATGTGGACGTCGTGCCGAGCGATCCCGGTTCGTCATCGACGACGGTCGGCATCGCCGAGGCGGGGGCCGCCGAGATCGAGCGTTGGCTGAAATCGGCCGATCCGATCATCCTGGCGATCGGCACGGGGCGAACGCTGAAGGCGGCGATCGACCAGCTGCCGGCGATGGAATGTCCCCAACACCGCATCGTGTCCTTGACCGGCAATATCCGTCTGGACGGATCGGCTGCCTATTACAACGTCATCTTCTCGATGGCGGACGCCATCAAGGCGCGGCATTTTCCCATGCCGTTGCCGGTTCTTGTGTCTTCGCCGGAAGAGCGGGCGGTGCTGCACAATCAGGCGCTGGTGAAGTTCGCCCTGCAGCTCGGCGCCGAGGCAAATGTCGCTTTCGTCGGCGTCGGTGAACTGGGCGAGCGGGCGCCTCTGTGCGAAGACGGTTTTCTTGCCCAGGACGAAATGCTGCGCCTGGTGGACGAGGGGGCCGCAGGCGAAATCTGCGGCTGGATGTTTGATCGCGATGGGCAGATGATGTCCGGCAGCATTAACAAGCGTGTCGCCAGCGTGCCCTTGCCGTCGCGTGATTCTGCGACTGTGATCGGCATCGCGAAGGGGCAGCGAAAATACGTTGCCCTGAGAGCTGCTCTCAAAGGCCGGGTGATCAACGGTTTGATCACCGACGAGTCGACTGCGGAGTTTTTGCTCACAAACTGAGCAAATGCCCAGAATTTTTCAATAATAAAATCAAATCAATAGGCTGCCGTTCTGCGCTGCAGCAACGAATGCAATTGACATTTTTTGCAAATGTGTGAGTAATTGCTCACGAGCAAGGCAAATGCTCATAACTCTTCTGGGAGGAAGAATATGAACTTGAAAACTTTTTTGCTGGGCACATGCTCGGCAGTCGTCATCGCGGGTTTCGCCCAGGCAGAAACCCTCACCATTGCCACGGTGAACAACGGCGACATGGTCCGGATGCAGACGCTGACGGACGATTTCACCAAGGCCAATCCTGACATTCAGCTGGAATGGGTCACCCTCGAAGAGAACGTCCTGCGCGAACGCGTCACCACCGACATCGCCACCAAGGGCGGCCAGTACGATGTGCTGACGATCGGTACCTACGAAGTCCCGATCTGGGCCAAGCAGGGCTGGTTGCTACCGCTCGACAACCTGGGCGCCGATTATGACGTCGACGACCTTCTGCCCGCCATCCGTTCGGGCCTGACCATGGACGACAAGCTCTATGCCGCGCCGTTCTATGGCGAAAGCTCGATGGTCATGTACCGCAAGGACCTGATGGAAAAGGCCGGGCTGACCATGCCTGATGCTCCGACCTGGGAGTTCATCGGTGACGCAGCCCGCAAGATGACCGACCGCGCGGCCGGCATCAACGGCATTTGCCTTCGCGGCAAGGCCGGCTGGGGTGAGAACATGGCGTTCCTGACCGCCACGTCCAACGCCTTCGGCGCCCGCTGGTTCGACGAGAACTGGAAGCCCCAGTTCGATCAGCCGGAATGGAAGAACACGCTCGACATGTACGTCAAGCTGATGAACGATGCCGGCCCGCAGGGCGCTTCGTCCAACGGCTTCAACGAAAACCTGGCGCTCTTCCAGCAGGGCAAGTGCGGCATGTGGATCGACGCCACTGTGGCTGCATCCTTCGTGACCAATCCGAAGGACTCGACGGTCGCCGACAAGGTCGGTTTCGCTCTCGCCCCGGACACTGGTCTCGGCAAGCGCGGCAACTGGCTGTGGGCGTGGAACCTTGCCATTCCGGCAGGCACCCAGAAGGCAGACGCCGCCGAGAAGTTCGTGTCCTGGGCAACCAGCAAGCACTATCTCGATCTGGTCGCCGCCAAGGAGGGCTGGGCAAACGTTCCTCCGGGCACGCGCACCTCGCTTTATGAAAATGCCGAGTACCAGAAGGCAGCTCCGTTCGCCAAGATGACGCTCGACAGCATCAATGCAGCCGACCCGAAGAACCCCTCCGTGAAGCCGGTGCCTTATGTCGGTGTTCAGTTCGTCGCCATCCCGGAATTCCAGGGTCTCGGCACGACGGTCGGCCAGCTCTTCTCGGCAGCTCTTGCCGGCCAGATGACAGTTGACGATGCGCTGGCGCAGGCTCAGCAGGTAACCACCCGCGAAATGACGCGCGGCGGCTACATCAAGTAGGTTCCTTCCCAAGGACAGGCGGCCCGGACTACCATCCGGACCGTCAACTCAGACCTGACGTCAATCGCCGTGAATATCGCTGCGGCTGACGTCAGGCTTTTCAAAAAGAAGACTAAGGCGGCCGGCTTGCAGTCCTCCCGGCGGGGCGGGCGTCCGTACCGGCATCACAGGGAGGGTGTTGAAATGGCTACGCAGAATACGCGGGCGCTCGCGCGCTGGATGATGGCCCCGTCAGTCGGGCTTCTCCTGATCTGGATGATTGTGCCACTGGCCATGACGCTGTGGTTCTCGTTTCAGAATTACAATCTGCTCAACCCTGGCACTGTCAGCTTCGCTGGCCTTTTCAACTATCAGTATTTCTATACCGATCCCGCTTTTTTCCAGTCCATCTGGAACACGCTGGTCATTGTGGTCGGCGTGCTTTTTATCACGGTCATCGGCGGCATTGCCATTGCGCTTCTGCTCGATCAGCCGATGTGGGGGCAGGGGCTCGTCCGCATCCTGGTGATCTCACCGTTCTTCGTCATGCCGCCGGTCGCGGCGCTTGTCTGGAAGAACATGATCATGCATCCGCAATATGGCGTGTTTGCCGATATCAGCCGCTTCTTCGGGCTGCAGCCGGTCGACTGGTTCGGTCAGTATCCGCTGTTTTCGATCATCATCATCGTTGCCTGGCAATGGTTGCCCTTTGCGACGCTCATCCTGTTGACCGCCCTGCAATCGCTTGACGGCGAGCAGAAGGAAGCCGCCGAAATGGACGGGGCAGGCTTTATCAACCGGTTCATCTATCTGACGGTGCCGCATCTGGCCCGTTCGATCACCGTCGTTATCCTGATCCAGACGATTTTCCTTCTGGGCGTCTACGCCGAAATCCTCGTCACCACCAATGGCGGACCAGGCTATGCATCCACGAACCTGCCGTTCCTGATCTATCGCACCGCGCTTCTCGGCTATGACGTCGGCGGCGCTTCGGCAGGCGGCATCATCGCAGTCATCCTCGCCAATATCGTCGCCTTCTTCCTGATGCGCGCCGTTGGCAAGAACCTCGACAAGTAAGGGAGGCAAGACCATGGCCCGTGCAGTTTCGACCAGAAGAACAGCAGTCTTCACGATCGCCGCCTGGATCATCGCGCTCGTGATCTTCTTCCCGATCCTTTATACGATCATCACCAGCTTCAAGTCCGAGACCGAGGCGATCCAGGGCTTTAACCTGATCCCGTCGGGAACCGTCGAAAGCTACGTGGCGGTCCAGTCGCAGAGCAACTACTTCAAGCCGTTCATGAATTCGGTGATCCTGTCGGTCGGCTCGACGATCCTGGCGCTGCTGATCGCGGTTCCCTCTGCCTGGTCGATGGCATTTTCGCCGACGAACAAGACCAAGGACATCCTGATGTGGATGCTCTCCACCAAGATGATGCCGGCCGTCGCGGTCCTTGTTCCAATCTATCTGTTGTTCCGTGACTTTGGCCTGCTCGACAGCAGAATCGGTCTGACTGCCATGTTGACGATGATCAACCTGCCGATCGTGATCTGGATGCTCTACACCTACTTTCGCGAAATTCCGGGCGAAATCCTGGAAGCGGCGCGGATGGACGGAGCGTCGCTCTGGGGCGAGATCATCTATGTGCTGACGCCGATGGCCGTACCCGGCATTGCATCGACCATGCTGCTCAACATCATTCTTGCCTGGAACGAAGCGTTCTGGACGATCCGTCTGACCACCACCAATGCAGCACCACTCACAGCCTTCATTGCCTCTTTCTCCAGCCCGCAAGGTCTGTTCTGGGCAAAGCTGTCGGCAGCCTCGACGCTAGCGATTGCGCCGATCCTGATCATGGGCTGGTTCAGCCAGAAGCAACTTGTCCGCGGCCTGACCTTTGGCGCCGTGAAGTAACTCAAAGAAAAGGCTCGGGAGGCACGCATGGGCAATATCACTCTGAAAAAAGTCAACAAATCCTTTGGCGCGACGCAGGTCATTCCGGGCATCGACCTGACGATCAACGAGGGCGAGTTCGTCGTTTTCGTCGGCCCTTCGGGCTGCGGGAAATCGACCCTGCTGCGCCTGATCGCCGGCCTTGAAGATACGACCTCCGGCACCATCGAGATCGACGGACGCGATGTGACGGGCGCTGCACCGGCAAAACGTGGATTGGCCATGGTGTTTCAGTCCTACGCGCTCTATCCGCATATGACGGTGCGCAACAACATCGCTTTTCCACTGAAGATGGCGAAGCTCGATCAAGGCGCCATCGACAAGAAGGTGACGGAAGCGGCCCGCGTCCTCAACCTCACCAACTATCTCGACCGGCGCCCCGGCCAGCTTTCCGGCGGCCAGCGCCAGCGCGTCGCCATCGGCCGGGCCATCGTCCGCGAGCCCTCGGCCTTCCTGTTCGACGAGCCTTTGTCCAACCTCGACGCGGCGCTGCGCGGGACGATGCGGCTTGAGATCAGCGAGCTTCATCATCAGCTGAAGACGACGATGATCTACGTCACGCACGATCAGGTCGAGGCCATGACCATGGCCGACAAGATCGTGGTGCTGAATGCCGGCAATATCGAGCAGGTCGGTTCGCCGCTCGATCTCTACCACCGTCCGGACAATATCTTCGTCGCCGGCTTCATCGGCTCGCCGCGGATGAACTTTGCCACGGGCGCGTTCGCCAAACCGCACGGCGCCCATACGATCGGCGTTCGTCCGGAGCATCTCAAACTCTCTACAGAATCCGGGGCGTGGAGCGGCACGGTCGGTGTCGCCGAGCATCTTGGATCGGATACCTTCCTGCATATTCATGCCGATGGCATCGGATTGGTCACGGCCCGCGTTGGCGGCGACTTTGCCGTCACGCATGGCGACAAGGTCTTCCTCACCCCGGAAGAAGGCCGCGTGCACAAATTCAACGACAAGGGACAGGCAATTCGATGACACGGCTCAAGGGTAAAAGCGCACTGATCACGGGATCGGCGCGCGGGATCGGACGCGCTTTCGCTGAGGCCTATATCCGCGAAGGGGCGACCGTCGCCATCGCTGACATCAACCTTGAGCGGGCGAAAACGACGGCGGCCGAGCTTGGCCCGTCGGCCTATGCCGTGGAAATGGACGTGACCAGCCAGATTTCGATCGACGAGGCAATCGCCGCTGTCACCGCAAAGGCAGGCGGTCTCGATATTCTCGTCAACAATGCGGCCCTGTTCGATCTTGCACCCATCGTCGAGATCACCCGGGAAAGCTACGACAGGCTCTTTACGATCAATGTCTCCGGCACGCTTTTTACCATGCAGGCCGCTGCAAAGCAGATGATTGCGCAGGGCCGCGGCGGCAAGATCATCAACATGGCAAGCCAGGCCGGACGCCGTGGTGAAGCTCTTGTCGCCGTTTACTGCGCCACCAAGGCCGCCGTCATCAGTCTGACCCAGTCGGCGGGACTGAACCTCATCAAGCACCGCATCAACGTCAACGCGATCGCCCCCGGCGTCGTCGATGGCGAGCACTGGGACGGCGTCGATGCGCTGTTTGCCAAATACGAAAACCGTCCGCTCGGCGAGAAGAAGAGGCTTGCCGGCGCCGAGGTTCCCTTCGGGCGCATGGGCACGGCTGAAGACCTGACGGGAATGGCGATCTTCCTCGCCTCCGCCGACAGCAACTATGTCGTTTCGCAGACCTACAATGTCGATGGCGGCAACTGGATGAGCTGAGCTCAAAGCTCGTCGAAAGGAATGAACATGACGACCAAACTCTCGCTCGCCAATCTCTCTGCAATCAAGGCGACCGCAGCGATCCCGGCCTATGACCGCTCGTCGCTGAGGGCGGGTATCGTCCATTTCGGCGTCGGCAATTTCCACCGGGCGCATCAGGCGATCTATCTCGACGATCTCTTCAACACCGGCAGCGATCACGACTGGGCGATCATCGGGGCAGGGGTTCTGCCGTCCGACGAGGCGATGCGGGCAAAGCTTGAAGAGCAGGATTTCCTGACGACGGTGGTTGAGCAGGACAACAATAAGAGTGCCGCCCGCGTCACCGCACCGATGATCGACTATCTGCGGCCGGGCAATGCGGCAGCGACAATCGCTGTGCTTTCAGACCCTTCGATCCGTATCGTTTCGCTGACGATCACCGAGGGCGGTTATTTCATCGACCCGGCGTCGGGCGTGTTCAATCCCAAACACCCCGCCATCGTCTCCGACAGCCAGAACCCGGGCGATCCGAAGACTGTGTTCGGTCTCATCATTGCCGGGCTGAAAGCCCGCAAGGACAAGGGTATCGTGCCGTTCACGGTGATGTCCTGCGACAATATTCCGGGCAATGGGGAAGTGACTCATGCAGCCGTTTCCGGTCTTGCCGGGCTGTCCGATCCGGCGCTTGCCGAATGGATCGAGGTCAATGTCGCATTCCCGAACGGCATGGTCGACCGCATTACGCCGGCGACCGGTCCGCGCGAAGTCGGCATCGTCGCCGACGATTACGGTATAGATGACAACTGGCCGGTCTTTTGCGAAGAGTTCAAGCAATGGGTGCTGGAGGACCATTTCCCCGCTGGCCGGCCGGCGCTTGAGAAGGTTGGCGTCCAGTTCGTGCCGGATGTCGCCCCCTACGAGCACATGAAGATCCGCATCCTGAACGGCGGCCATGCGGCGATCGCCTATCCGGCGGCACTTCTCGACATTCATTTCGTCCATGAGGCGATGGAAGACAAGACGGTCTGCGCGTTTCTGGCAAAGCTGGAAGAGGACGAGATCATTCCCGTCATTCCGCCGGTGCCGAACACCGATCTCAATGCCTATTTCAAGAAGGTGGAGACGCGGCTGTTCAATCCGAAGATCGGTGACACGATCCCGCGACTGGCGCAGGACGGCTCGAACCGGCAGCCGAAATTCATCCTGCCGACGACGGCCGATCGGCTGCGGCGCGGCGAGGATGTCGTCGGCCTTGCGCTGGTATCGGCGCTCTGGTGCCGGTACTTTGCCGGAACCACGGACAGCGGCAAGCCGATCACCTTCAACGATGCGAGTTCAGACCGGCTTCATGCGGCGGCCGTCAAGGCCAAGGACGATCCACAGGCCTTTCTTGCGCTTTCGGATATCTTCGGCGATGTTGCGCAGTCGACGCTGTTCCAGAAACGGTTCGCACATGCGCTGCAAACACTTTGGGGCAAGGGCACGCGAGCAACGCTGCAGCTCTATCTCGATGGAAAACTTGGAGAATGACCTCATGACGCTTCCGCCCCCGCGTAACGCCGTGGTCGCCGCATGCCACCACTCTGGCGCCCAAGCAGCGGCCTGACGGTTATGAATACACACCCGCCAAAGCTGGTGATTTTCGATTGCGACGGCGTTCTGGTCGATAGCGAGCCCTTGTCGCTCGATGTCCTGGTTCGCGTGCTGCGCAGTGCTGGCGTTGATATGGATACCGAAGAGGCGACAGAGCGGTTCCTCGGCAAGAGCCTGAAGACGATGACGGATATCCTGCACGAGGACTACGGCCTTGCGGTGGACGATCATTTTCTGGAACAGATGCGCCTTGATCTCTACCAGCGCTTCCGCCAGGAACTGCAGCCGGTGGCTGGCATTTCAACGGCGCTCGATCAGCTCGATCTGCCGCGATGCGTCGCATCGTCCAGCCAGATGGAGCGCATCCGGCTGTCCCTGACCATTACCGGACTGATCGGCAAGCTTGAGCCCTACCTGTTCAGCTCGTCGATGGTCGAGCGTGGAAAGCCGGCACCGGACCTCTTCCTGCATGCGGCCGCACAGATGGCCACGCCACCGGAAAATTGCATCGTCGTCGAAGACAGCCCGGCTGGCATCGAGGCGGCCAAGGCGGCCGGAATGCGGGTTTTTGCCTTTGCCGGCGCCTCGCATGCAAAGACCGAACGGCATCTGGAGGCACTGCGGCGGCTTTCACCGGACGTGCTGTTTGACGACATGCGGGAATTGATCCATCTTGTTCACAAAGAACAAGGGGACGGGAACGCAGGGCTCTGATGGCTGATTTGATCGTTGCTGTCGATGTCGGAACCGGCAGCGCACGCGCTGGCATTTTCGATAGGCATGGCAAGCAGTTGGCCCGCGCGGACTATCCGATCGCGATGAATCGGCCGGAAGAAAATCACGCCGAGCATGATTCCGAAAATATCTGGTCTGCCGTCTGCATTGCCGTCAAAACGGCGCGTGCCAAGGCTGGCGTGCCCGCCGAAGCGATCGCTGCGATCGGGTTCGATGCGACCTGCTCGCTGGTCGTGCGGGATGTGAACGGCGCGCCTTTGTCGGTCAACCGCAAGGGCGATCCGCGCTGGGATACGATCGTCTGGCTCGATCACCGGGCGCTGAAGCAGGCGGATTTCTGCACGGCCACGCAACATCCTGTTCTCAACCATTCCGGCCGCGTGATGTCGCCGGAAATGGAAATGCCGAAGCTGATGTGGCTGAAGCAGAACCTGCCGCAACAATGGGAAAAGACGGGATATTTCTTTGATCTCGCTGATTTCATGTCCTGGCGGGCAACCGGCAATGCCACACGGTCGCGCTGCACACTGACGGCCAAGTGGAACTATCTTTCCCATAAGGAGAACGGCTGGCAGGATGAGTTCCTTGCCAGGATCGGGCTTGAGGACTTGCGAGCGCGCGGCGCGCTGCCGGAAAAGACGCTGCCGGTCGGGCAATCGGCCGGGCATCTGACGGCGGCGGCGGCGGCCGAATTGGGTCTGCACGAGGCCTGCAAGGTCGCAACGGGGGTGATCGACGCCTATGCGGGCGCCATCGGGGTGCTCGGTGGCTTTGCCGGCGAGCCGGACAGACTGGAGCGGCAACTCGCCTTGATCGCCGGAACGTCCAGCTGCATCGTCGCCTTCTCCAAGGAGATGAAGCCGGGATTCGGCATGTGGGGGCCTTACTTCGAGGCGGCGTTTGCAGACAGCTGGCTGATCGAGGGCGGGCAATCGGCAACCGGCGCTCTGCTTGATCATGTCGTGCGCAGCCACAGTGCCGGCGGCGAGCCGGATGCCGAGGTTCATGCGCGGATCGTGCTTCGCATTCAGGAACTGCGTGCAGCCTACGGCAGCGAATTTGCCGCGCGTCTGCACGTCCTGCCGGATTTTCACGGCAATCGCTCGCCGCTTGCCGATCCGCATGCACTCGGCGTCATAAGCGGGTTGACGCTGGATAGCTCGTTCGACGCGCTTTGCCGGCTTTATTGGCGCACCTGCGTGGCGATAGCGCTCGGTATCCGCCACATTCTCGAAATGATGAAGGAGGCGGGGTACGATCTCGACACCCTGCACGTGACCGGTGGCCATGTCCGCAATGCGCTGTTGATGGAACTCTATTGCGATGTGACCGGCTGCACGGTCGTCGTGCCGGAAACGAATGATGCTGTCCTGCTCGGCACGGCCATGGTCGCCTCGGTCGCCGGCGGCCTCTATCCGGACCTGCGCGCCGCCGGACCGGCCATGTATCCCGGCGGCCATGCGCAATATCCAAATGCGGACATGCGGGAAACCTATGATCGCGACTATCGCAAGTTCCTCAGCCTCTACAGGCACCGCGCCGAGCTGGAAATGCTTTGAAAAAGGGCGGATTTTATAACCACAAAAAAAATGAAACCTGCGCGGAACTTTTCCTTTGCCGGCTCGTTTCTGTGATGTCCGGATAGCCGTTCACATCGCCCCCAATGTGAACCCCATTTAAATATCCGGCATTCGGCTCACACCCCCCTCGGTGAGCTGTCAATATCAGCCAGTGCCTTCCCCCGGCGCTGGCTGTTTTTTTGACCATTTTGCTGGAAGGTTAACGCAGGGAGCGTGCAGCGATACTGCAGCGTCATTCGCCGGTTACGATTTCGTATTCTCGGGATGGAATGGTCAGGTGATATTCAATGCGGTCGGGTGTCGTCAGATACATCGCCTTGCCGCCGATCGCCACGGGAACGACACGCTCCAGCACCGTGCGCGCAAATGTAGGCTCGTCCGCCTCCCGCAGGGTTGCCGCAGGCGGCAGGTGTTCGATCCATGCCAGTTCGATGGCTTCATTTTCGTCAAGGATTGTCTCGAAACAATCGATCGTCAGGGAATTTACGCCCGCCGAGATCGCACCATAGGACGCCGAATTGACGATGAGTTCGTGAAGCGCAAGGCCAATATGCAGCGTCGCGTTGGGCGATAGATGTGCATTGATGCCATTGATGCAAATCGGCGTTTCGGAGCCCGGCCAATAGGCGCTGAACTGGCGCTCTGTTAGCGCAAAGAGATAGGCCCCGCGCCAGCTGGAGTCTGTGACGAGATCCTGCGAATAGGACAGCGACTGGATGCGTCCGCGGAATTTGGTGAGGAAATAGTCCAGCGACAGGGCCTGGCGGGCCGTCTGCGTCGCGATCCCTTGAATGATTGCGAGCAGGTTCTTGGAACGATGGCTGAGTTCGCGCAGCAGTGTTTTCAAGATACGCTCGCGATGCCGGGTTTCAGAGATATCGGTGATGACGGAGAGAATTCCGGTCATCCCCGGCGTATCGACGCGTTCGATGTCGATCCGGTATGTCAGCACTCCAGTCGCAGACGTCATATCGATTTCTGTTGAGGCGGGCGCATTGCTGCACGCAACGCTACGTTTCAAGGCGATCAAACGCGTGCCGTCGTCTGCGCCAAACACCGATTCATCTGCCTGGTGCGCCGTCGCCAGCATTTGCAATCCTTCAGGCAGGTTTCCCGAAAGAACAGTATCAAGATCGTCCGATTGATACACATAGCCCGAGCCTGATTTCTTCAACACCAGGTCCATCAGAACTTTGCTGGTTCTGGCGCCGGTCCTGATTGGGGCTGAATTGCCTGCATTGCCCACGCGAAGCGCCTTCCGTTGTCTGACCGATTGGACGCCTTACTCCCGGGCTCGGGGAGTAGAGCGTCCAAGATCCGATCCATATGCCGGCCGGAAACGGGCCGGCTCAATATCCACATACCCACCCAGGGTGCCGTTGATCCCCCCGCCTTTTTTACCCAGCCTCTTTTACAATGAGATCGTTCAGCCGAATGTTCCGTCCGCAACAGATTTCAGGCCGCAGCCTTGGTGGATTCGTTGAAGAACAGGGCCTGGCTGATCAACGCTTTGACCATGTCCGGGTTGAACGGCTTTGTGACCAGGAAGGTTGGTTCAGGACGTTCGCCGGTCAAAAGGCGCTCGGGAAAAGCAGTGATGAAAATGACAGGAATAGCGGTGTTCTTCAGAATGTCGTTGACGGCGTCGATGCCGGAACTGCCGTCGGCGAGCTGGATATCGGCAAGCACCATGCTCGGTCGCGTTGCCTTGAACAGGGCCACGGCCTCGTCACGGGTACGGGCGATGCCGGTGACCGTATGCCCGAGGCTCTCGACCATCTGCTCGATGTCGATGGCAATCAGCGGTTCGTCCTCAATGATCATGATGTTGGTTGCCACCTGCCGCGAAATCTCTTCAGATGCGCGCTCGAGCAACTGGTTCATGCCGCTCTCCGTCGTGTTGAGAACTTCAGCTGCCTCGCTTGTGCGAAATCCTTCAACGGAAACCAGGAGAAAGGCCTGACGGGCGAGCGGCGAGACCGAAGCGAGATTGATCGATGCGCGCTTTTCCCAAGCAAATGGCGAAACCGGTTCAGGGACGAGGACGGACGATGAGCCGAAAAGCTTGGTGTACAGCTGAAAAAGAGCAACCCTGTCATTGCTGGCTTCCGGGAATATGCTGACATCGGTGATCAGTGCTTCCAGAACAGCTGCGACATAGGCGTCGCCCGATGTCTGCGATCCCGTCAGTGCGCGTGAGTACCGGCGCAAATAGGGCAGGAACGGAGCAATCCGGGTGGAAAGTGACATGTAAAGACTCCCTCAATCTGGCCGAGGTGGCGGCCATGACAGCGAAGGAACGCGACGCGAAAATAAAGGTTCCTTTCGCGGAACATTTTTTTTTACCGCGCATTATGCTGCCAGATGAACATTGAAGGTAATTGGTATTGATGACCGACAAACTTGGGGCAGGGCGCGAGACCGTGAGGCCAGCGCGTACCGATAATCCAAACGCGCAGATTGCAACGAAGCTTCGCGCTCTCTATCTTTCTATACAGGAAGAAGCCATTCCGGACCGGTTCCTTGACCTGCTTGAAAAGCTCGATGCGGTCGAGCGCCGGTCAAAGGCGGATGTGGCAGAATGAGTGGCGACATGACGTCGGAGGAACCCAGTTTCAAGCGTGAAATGCTGGCGGCCCTTCCCAGCCTGCGCGCCTTTGCCATGTCGCTGATCGGCCGGCATGACCGCGCCGACGATCTGGTGCAGGATACCATCATGAAGGCGTGGGCCAAGCAGGACCACTTCGAGATGGGCACCAACATGAAGGCATGGCTGTTCACCATCCTTCGCAACGAACTCTACAGCCAGATGCGTAAGCGCGGCCGCGAGGTTCAGGATAGCGACGGCTATTTTACCGAGTCGCTTGCCCAGCACCCGCCGCAGTACGGCTCTCTGGATCTCCAGGATTTCAAGCGGGCGCTGGAAATGCTGCCGCCGGATCAGCGCGAAGCCATCATTCTTGTCGGTGCGTCCGGCTTTTCCTATGAAGAGGCAGCGGAAATCTGCGGTTGCGCGCTCGGCACGATCAAGAGCCGGGTCAATCGGGCGCGCCAGCGATTGCAGGATATTCTACAGGTGACCGGCGAAAACGAATATGGCCCGGATGCCACGTCCGCGCCGATGACGTCGCGGGCGTTCATTTCCTGACATCCCTCTTGTCTGCGGCCTCCAAACCTTGCAACTGGGTTTGGCGAGGCTCGTTCTGCGGTGCGTCACACCTTATGATTGTATGTAGTATTTTATCGTGCATAAATTGTGTCCGGTGAGCTGTTGCGCTAAGGCGGGGTTGAGGTATTGATGCTGCCGGGGCTGGGTATGGAGTTCATGACCAAAGAGACTCGCGATCTGCAGGCCGCTGTGACGGCCGTTCGGATGTCGGCCCAAAGGCTTGACGTCCTGCATGCGGTCGTCCCGGATATGGCTGAACCGGACGCCGATTTCCGCGATCTTGCCGACATTGCCGCCGCTCTCTTCGCTGCACCCTTTGCGTTGGTGAGCCTTGTCGATGCAGAAAATCAATGGTTCAAGGCGGCCAGCGGAGTTAGCGAGACACAGGCGCCGGCTGCAGGTTCCTTTTGTGTGCATACAATCGCCGGAGCTTTGGACGGCGCGCTGGTGGTCGCCGATGCCACAACAGACGCCCGTTTTTCTGATCAGCCGCGTGTTGTGGGCGCGCCTTTCTTGCGGTTTTACGCCGGCGTCCCGCTGGTCATCGAAGGTCAGCCGGTGGGCACGATCTGTGTTTTCGATGTCGAGCCACGCCAGGACCCGCCTCCGCAGCTCATTGCGCAGCTGCAAAGGCTGTCACGCGTCGCCTCCTCTCTCTTCTCGTTGAAGCACGAGGCGCGTCAACGCGCCCTGAAAGAAGCCGCGCTCTCCCGCGAGGAACAGCGGCATGCAATGGCGCTGGATGCGGCCAATGTCGGCAGCTGGATGTGGGATATCCGCTCGGGCAATGTTTCGTGCAATGGGTCAATGCTGCGCATGTTCGGCATGCAGCCCACCAAGAGTGTCCAGGCCCGGGATATCTTTGGCGCCATCCACCCGGACGACCGCGTGGCGACGCTTTCGAAGCTGCGTTCTGCGATGACGCGCGATCAGGAGTATGACGGAACGTTCCGGGTTGGATCGACGGGGCGCTGGCTGCTCGGCCGGGGCCGTGTGCACGAGCGTGATGCCAAGGGCAAACCGACCGTTTTTCTCGGGATCAATATCGATGTGACCGAAGAGCAGGAAGCAAGCCAGCGAACCCGGCTTTTGTTGCGCGAACTTAATCACCGGGTCAAGAACACGCTGGCCATGCTGCAGTCGCTGGCTCGTCAGACGCTGCGGCAGACAAGCGACCCGCAGGAATTCATGACCGCATTCGCCGGCCGGCTGCAGGCGATTTCCGAAGCGCACGGACTTCTGTCGGACCATGAATGGGGCGAAATCCGCCTGTCCGCGTTGCTGGCCAAACAGCTTGCACCGCATGTGCGGGACTATCAAAAGCAGATCGAGGTTCACAAGGACGAGATCCTCCTCGGACCCGATCAGGCCGTCGGACTGGGGCTGGTTCTGCATGAACTGGCAACCAACGCCGCGAAATACGGATCGCTGTCGGTCTCTCGCGGCAGGGTGGTGTTGACCGCCCGCAGTGTCGATGAAGATGGTCGCCGTGTCCTGCATATGACATGGACAGAGGTCGACGGTCCGCCGGTCGAACAGCCGGCGCGGCGTGGTTTCGGCTCCATCCTGATCGAGCGGAGCCTTGACAAGGTGATGGGCAGTTCGGTGAAAGTCGAATATCTGCCGGCAGGCCTGACAGCGATTGTCCGCCTGCCGCTCTGAAAACGTTCTCCGCCTCTGCGTCAGGACCGATCGCTGTCGCCTGTCTTTCGCATCAGTCCGAGGACGGTGCCAAGGCCGACCGCGAGGCCGGCGGCCAGAAGCGGCTGCTTGCGAAAAAGCGTCAACGCCGTGGCAATGGCAAAGGTGGTCTGCGCCTGCGAGCGGCGGCGTTTTTGAGCTGCGATGCGCCGATCGTGTGCATTCAATGCAAACATGATGCCGATAATGATAAGTCCGATGACGGCGGAAATCGCGGCTAGGATGATGGTGGCTTTCAAGGGCGTGTACAGCGCACTCAGATAGATGGCGCCTGCCACCAGTGCGAAGATGTAGGCCGTCAGGAGGAACAGCGCTGCAACCGCCCACATTGCACCGTTGCGCCTGTAGCGCGCTACTGTGACGCCGACATCGGTCATTACGAGAGCCGAAAGCATTGCGGCCAAAGGACCCATTTTTTTCTCCAGAAGGCAGAGGCGGATGACACAAAGGCCGGCTGACAACCGTGTTGCTTCGCCAGCCTTCGAAAGGGAAACAGGCGGCCGCCGTTTATCGGCCGCCCTGTTGGGGTCACTGTGTTTATCGGCGGATCAGCGCAGCGACGAGCAGGCCAAGTGCTGCAGCGGCGCCCAACGTGGCAAACGGGTGCTGGCGGACGGTCTGGCGGACCTGTTTTTCTGTCGATGAATAGCGGCTGCGCAGTTCGGCAAGCAACGCCTCGCCATTTTCCAGAAGGTCTTGCAGGCCTGCCTCGACCTGATCGCGTGCGTCATGAGCCTTTGCCCGAACATCCCTGGAAGCTTCGGATGCCCTTGACCGCGCCTCCTTCGATGCTTCTGTGCCGCGCTGCGTCAGGAGCTTGGCCAGCGATGCGATCTCGTCGCGGAGTTCGCTGATCTGATCTTCGATCGGTGCATCGAGCAGGCTGCCATTGCGCTTCCTGGCGCTGGAACCGGAAAAGAGACTTGTGGCCATGGAGATAACTCCTTCATGCGGCGGGAGCGGGGCCAATGCCCGCCCCAGAGTGCGATAGTACCGGCAGGTGACATCATCACCGTGTCAGCAGTTCACCACCTCAACGCGTAGCAAGGGGTTTGGTTCCAATTGGCCCTGAAGGGCGCTACGCCGCCGTGTGCGGCAGGACGAACGGGATGTTGCCCCCGGGGGTTGCGTTGACCCGCATGGCGCAGCCAAACACCGCTTCCATCACGGCATTGGTCATCACCTCGTTCGGCTGTCCTGTCGCATGGACACGCCCGGCCTTCATCATGATCATCCGGTCGGCAAACATCGCGGTCAGGTTGAGGTCATGCATGATGGCGATGACACCGCCGCCGCGTTCGCAGAAGTTGCGGGCGAGCCGCATGATCGTCAGCTGATGGCGGATGTCGAGGCTCGACACCGGCTCGTCGAGCAGGAGGAAGGCGGGCTCGCCATACCGGACCGGCTCCCAGATCTGGCATAGCGCACGGGCGAGCTGGACACGCTGCTGCTCGCCACCGGAAAGCTCCTGGTAGAAGCGTCCGGCAAACCCGGACAGGTCTACGGCCTCCAATGCGTCGCGGGCAATGCGGTCCGTTTCTTCAGCGTCTGCCTTTGCCCCGACGGAGAGACCCATGCGGACGATTTCGCGCACGGTGAAGGGAAAGGAGATGACGGTGGATTGCGGCAGCACGGCGCGCTTCAGCGCCAGTTCCCAAGGCTTCAATGTCTTGATGTCGTGGCCGTTGATAGCGACGGTACCGGCATAGGGCAGTTCACCGGCAATGGCCTTGAGGCTGGTGGTCTTGCCGGAACCGTTGGGGCCGACGATTGCGGTCAACTGTCCGGCCGCAGCCTCGATGTTGACGCCGTGCAGCACCGGCTTGCCGGAAAGCCGGACGGAAAGATGACTGGCCTTGATCATGGTCTAAAGCCCCATATGGGAGCGCCCGCGCAGCAGGATCCAAAGGAAGAACGGCGCGCCGGCGAAAGCGGTGATGATGCCGATCGGCAATTCCGCCGGCGGAACGATGGTACGGGCGATCATATCGGCAAAGATCAGCAATGTGCCGCCGAGCAGCGCGGATGCGGGCAAAAGGTACCGGTGGTCGGGGCCTATCAGCATCCGCAGCACATGCGGAACGACGATACCGACAAAGCCGATGCCGCCACTGACGGCGACCGAAGCGCCGGTCGAGGCCGCGACGCTGACGATGGCGATGTTCTTGAGCCGTTGAACCGGAATGCCCATGTGGAAGGCCGAGGCTTCTCCGAGCGTCAGGGCGTTGAGGCCGCGAGCAAGGAAAGGAACGACCGCGAGCGAGACGAGGATGATCGGCCCGGCCGACAGGATCTTCATCCAGTTGGCGCCGGCCAGCGAGCCGAGGCCCCAGAAGGTCAGGTCGCGCAATTGCTTGTCGTCGGCCATGAAAATCAGCACGCCGGTGACGGCCCCGGTCAGGGCGCCGAGCGCAATGCCGGCAAGCAGCATGGTGGCGACCGAGGTCTGGCCGCTTCGGGTGGCAATCTTGTAGAGCAGCAAGGTCGTGATGAGGCCGCCGCAGAACGCCGCGACCGGCAGCGCGTAGAAGCCGAAGATCGCAAAAAGCGGGCCGAAAAAGGTACTGCCAAGCACGATCAGCAGGACAGCGCCAAGGCTGGCGCCGGAGGAAACGCCGACCAGTCCGGGGTCGGCCAGCGGATTGCGGAACAGGCCTTGCATCACGGCGCCCGAGACGGCTAGCGAGGCACCCACCAGCATGCCGAGCACGGCGCGCGGCAGCCGGATATCGAGGATGATGATCCGGTCGCGGACGCTCAAGGCCTGCTCGGCGCCTTCCATGCCCAGGAGCCAACGCAGAACGTTGCTAAGCGAAGCATCGGCAGCACCGGTCATGATCGAGGCCGCAAACATTGCGGCGGCGGCCACGATGAGCACGAGGATCAGCAATTGAGCGAGCCGCGAACGGTCGCCCATATGCCATTCGGATTTCAAGCGTGCCGCAAAAGACTGGGACCGGCCGTCACCCGCGACCATTTCACTGCGATGCATTCGGCTTTTTTCCGTAGATGGCGGCGTTGAGTTCGCGCACCGTGCTGGCTGTGCGCGGCCCGAAGCCAAGCATATGCAGGCCGTCCATGCGGACAACCGTCCTGGTCCTTGCTGCCGGGGTCAGGCTGAGGGCAGGGTGGGCAAAGAGTTCATCATCGCTGGCGGCATGGCCACCGCTTCGGGTCATCATCAAGACGACATCGGGTTTGGCCTCGATGATCGCCTCGTCGGTCAGTGGCTTGTAGCCTTCGAATGTGCCGGTGGCGTTGATGGCGCCGGAGAGCGCGATGATGCCGTCGGCGGCCGTGCCGGTGCCGGACGCCATGATCTTGCCGCCCTGCGTGCTGAGGATAAAGATCACACGCTTGCGTTCGCTTCCCGGGCGCTTGGCGGCATCCGTGACGGCTGCGTCGAGGTCGGCCTTGACCTTTTCGGAAAGGACGGATGCCTTTTCAGGCACGCCGAGGAAATCGCCGACAGCGCGGATCTTCGACAGAATGCCGTCGCGATCGTAGGTTTCCGCAACGGTCTGGAAGGGGATGTTGGCGTCTTTCAGAACCGCGAGCGTTTCGGGCGGGCCGCTGCCGTCGACGGCGATGATGGCGCTCGGATTGATGGCGATCACACCTTCCGGCGACAATTGCCGCATGTAGCCGACATCGGGAAGCTTGGTTGCCGCTTCCGGATAAAGGCTGGTCGAGTCGCGGCCGACGAGCTTTCCTTCTTCGCCGAGCGCATAGATGATCTCGGTGATGGCGCCGCCAACGGAAACGAGCCGGGAGGTGTCGGCCTTCTGCATCTCCTGTGCGGCAACCGCACGAACGAAGGACGCGTCGCCCGGCAGCGTCGCCGGCAGCACGAAGGGGGCAGACACCGCGAAGATCGCCAGGGCCAGTTCCCAGGACCGCAGCCGGGTAAAATCATAGGGAGCGTTCATCACCGGTTCCTTCAGGCAGCTTCAATGATATCGAGCCGGGCGAGGCTTTCCATGATGGCGCGCCATTCCTCCCGCTCTGCAAAACCTTCCTTGCGTTTGCCGAAGAACTGGGTGACCATTTCGCCCCTGGCGTCGAGTGCTTCGAGCGAGGTCACGTGGCCGTCGGCGGTCGGCTTGCGAACCGCCCAGATTTCGGCAAGGTGATCGCTGCGCAAGTGCAGATGCAATGTCGGGTCCATGATGTTGAGCCAGGGACCCATCGTCTGGATATTGGCAACCGGCCCGGAATGGATCTGGATGATGCCGTGGTTGCCAACGAAACACATGATCGGCACCTCGATCTTGGCCGATTCGCGCAGCATGTCTTCGACGGCTTCTGGCTGCAGTTTCCAGGCGAAATCCTCGCCGACCGACTGCAATGCCTGGCGCCGGCCGAGCTTCAATTTGCGCAGCAGTCCATGGAACTGGTGCGTATCGGTCATCTTGCTCCACTCGTCGCGCAGTGTGGCGACGTCGACCGAGGCTGTTTCGCCATCGGCAATGCTCTCAACCTTTATCTCGGGGACGAATTCCTGCGACTGATCGTCGAGACGGAACGCTTCGACGATGCTGTGATAGGCGTCAAGATTGGAGGCCGGGCGCAGGTGCACCTTGTGAACGGCGGTCCCCTGCTTGTCGAAGAACTGCAGGCTGCGGCGCACGTCGTCGCCATCGGTCTTGGTCACGGCAAAGCCATGTGCCCAGGTGCCCGGGAAGATACGCAGATCAATATTCTCGCCGAGCACGATCGAGGCATGTTTGCCGGGGGTGATGTTTTCGAAGACACCGATCTTCTCGTGAACCGCGCTGTCATTGCGGGTCAGCGCCATCACTTCTCCAAGTTCCGCGGCCCGTTCCAGAAAACGGTTGGCGCTGCCATCGATCCGAATGCTGGTCAGGCCGCATTCGGCGGCAACGAGTGCTGCTTCCGAAATGCCAAGCTGAGCGGCGATGTCGCGCTCGCGCATCTTCGGGTTGGCAACCCGGTAGGCGCGGATTTCGGACGGGGTCGGGCGGGATGTTTGTGTCATGTGTCTGGCCTATTTGTTCAGAATAAGTTTGCCCTGACGGGTGATCTTCATGCGGTAGATCGCGCCTTCATGGGTAATCAGGATTTCGTTTCCGCCGCGAAAAAGCTCACGGCTTTCAAAGATGCGCTGCGTCTGGCCTGCCGGCAAAGCGGCCGGCATCGCATCTGGTTCGTTCGGTGTCACAGGTTTCCGGTCCTGATCGTGGCGGCCGAAAAACAGGGGATTTCTCCCTCTCCCCAGCCGGGTCACTGCGATTAGTATCTTGACTTAACTACTCATCTTTTATTATGGACGCAATACTAGATTTTTGTAGTCAAGTTTAAATGCCGGGCCGAAATGCGCTGCTTGTGGGCGGGGTCTCCAGGCGCTGATTTCTCCGCCCTGCCACTCTTCAGAGAATGGATAGACCATGATGAAATTTGCTCGTCTGCTGCCTCTGGTTTTGTTGGCGGCCTTCTGTTCGGGCGCGGCGGCATTGGCGCAGGATGCCGGGACGTCCGGCGATTTGTCGATCGAGATCAACGATCTCACCCCATCCGAAAAAGGCTGCAAGTTGACATTTGTCGCGGCAAACGAACTGCCGCAAACGCTGTCAAAGGTCTCCTTCGAATTCGTGCTTTTCGACGGAAAAGGCCTGGTCGAGCGGATGGCTGTTCTCGACTTCCGCGATCTGCCGGCGGGCAAGACGAAGGTTCGGCAGTTCGATCTGCCGGGAACCAAGTGCGAGGCGGTCAAGAGCCTTTTGATCAATGACGCTCCGGTTTGCAGCGGCGACGGTGTTGCCAAGGATGCCTGCATGAAGGCGCTGAAGACCGGCTCCAGGTCGGCTGTCGAGTTGAAGGGCTGATGCGGATTTCGCATCGGTATCTGTGATGAACAATACGATCAAATGGACCGGGGCGATCGTCCTCTCGCTGCTTGCGCATGCGGGGGCGGCGCAACTGTTTGAGCCGGACGAAAAGCCGGTCGAGCAGGAACAGGTTGCGGGCGGCGAAGCCATGGAAATCGCCGTTCTTGGCAACGCGTTCGAAGAGACCGTGCTGGCGGGCGATCCCGCAGAAGCGATCGCGCCGGAGGAGGAGCCGCAGGAGATAGCGCCGGAGCCGATGGAAGTGGCGGAGATACCGCCCGTTCAATCAGAAATGACCGCCGAGACGCCGGCCGACATCGTCCCGACCGAGGCCGATGTCATTCTTCCAGCGGAGGAAATGCCGCCGGTTACCACCGAACAGCCGGAGATCACGGCAACCGTTGCGCCGGTTGAAACCGTCGTTCCGGAGGAAAAGCCGGAGATAAAACCGGAATCTGAAAAGAAGCCGGAGACGAAGGCGGAGCCGGACAAGGAAAAACCGAAGAAGAAGCCCGTCCGCAAGAAGGCCGGCGATGCCGGCAAGCAGGTCGAAACCGTGACGAAAGGTCAGGCCGATGGTGTCGAAGGTGCCGTCGCCAGCGCAAGTACCGGCAAGAAGGGCAAGATCGCCCAGGCCTTCGGAAATGCGGCGGAGAGCAATTACAAGGGCAAGGTCCGCTCGAAGGTGCAGAGGCATTTCCGCTACCCCAAATCGGCGGATCGTGCGGGGCTGAGCGGAACGGTGACGGTGAGCTTCATCATATCTGCTAGTGGCGGTGTCTCCGGTGTCCGGATCGTCAAGGGATCGGGATCGCCGGTTCTCGATGACGCCGCGGTGAGCGCTGTGCAGAAGGCGGAGCCTTTCCCCAAAATTCCGCAGGCTGCCAATCGCAGCAGCTGGCCCTTTGTCATCCCACTCCAGTTCGGTCGCTGATGTCGTGCAAGCCCGTCTTATCCGGAAAGCAGGGGCTTGTGCGGATTCTTCAGCGCTGCGGCGAAACATCCAGAGATAATATGAGAAAAAAACTCATGTTTATACTTTACTCTTTTTATCAAGTTAAATAGGGTTCCCGCACGATCAGCCGAACGGCCGATTCCGAAAACACGCGGAGACTGACATGGGTGACAAACGGCATCAGCTCAAGCCGAAGCAGAAGCAGAGCCGGGAGGCAGAAACGCGCAATATGCCGGGTTCCGCCAAAACGCAGGAAACCCGGCTTGAGGGCCGCAGCTTCCTCTATGTCGGCGGACGCGATTGCCAGGTGGCGCATCTGCGCCAGATCGCCAGCTCGCATGGTGCCGAACTGATCCATCATGACGGCGGGCTGCGCGAGGCGGTTTCCCGCATCGACAATATCCTGCCCTCGGTCGACTGCGTTTTCTGCCCGATCGACTGTATCAGCCATGATGCGTGCCTGCGGGTAAAGACCGGCTGCAAGAAGTGGGGCAAGGCCTTCGTGCCCTTGCGCAACGGCAGCAAGTCGAGCCTGGAGCGCGCTTTCCTGGATCTGAAGGCGAGCCGCAGCAACGCCAGTTGATCTGCTGCTCGCATCGGTGTCCGGGCGCGGTTTCCGGCGCCTGTTTCCTGTGGAGATGAGAAGAATGAGCAACGAGCGTCCCGATCAGTTCATGATGATCGGACTGCATAAGCTGGCCTCGCAATTCGGCGACGGGCTGGTTCCTGAACTGTACGAACTTCTGTCACGCCGTGCGCGCATGATCGAGGACAATCAAAACGTCACGGAATTTCCTGCCTGGCAGGTGCGTCCGCCGGCCCGCGCTGCATTGGGGCTTGCTCCTGAGCAGAGAGACAATATTCTGCCGTTCCCTTCCGGTGCCGCCAGTGCCGCGCCAACCAAAAATCGGGTTTGAGGATATCGTCATGTATTTCGCCATGAACAGGTTCAGGATCGCGATTGGGCACGAAGCGGCGTTCGAAGATGTTTGGAAGAGCCGCGATTCCAGCCTCTCCGAAGTTCCCGGTTTCAAAGAATTCCGACTTCTGCGCGGCGATACGGTTGCCGACGAGGGCTTTACGCTGTTCGTTTCCAGTTCGATCTGGGAAAGCCGCGACGCCTTTTCCGCCTGGACGAAATCGGAGAATTTCCGCGCGGCGCACAAGAGTGCGGCGGATAACCGGGCGATGTATCTCGGTCCGCCGAAATTCGAAGGATTTGTCGGCGTCGAGGGCGCCTGATGTCCGATTTGTCAGGCGAAAATCGCGTCGAAGTCCTGCCTGTCCTACCGTCGCTGAATATTGGCGAGACCGTGGCGTTCTACCGCGACAAACTGGGCTTCGACGTCACGGTCTATCAAGAGCAAGATTATCTCATCCTGCGCCGCGAAGACATGGAACTGCATTTCTGGCTCACGGATGATCGCAGCCTGTGCGAGAAAACGTCCGTCTATCTGCGCGGTGGTGGCATCGGCGATCTCCATCGCGAGTTCACGGAGAAAAACGTCGAGCGAATGAGCGAAATGTCTGTGAGGCCCTGGAACATGGAAGAGTTTTACATCCATGATCCGCACGGTAATCTGCTGCGCTTCGGACGCATTCCGCGAGGCTGAGCGGCCGGCTTAAATTTCCTTTCGGATGAAGAATGCGCCGGCGGCGACCGACAGCCAGCCGGCCATCATGATCACGCCTCCGGTTGGCGCCGACATTGGGAAGAGGCCATGGCCGAGGAAATGTCGCGCCGTCAGGTCGGCGGCGAACAGGGCCGTTCCGGCTGACATGAGCAGTGCCGCGATCGCTGCCGTGCGCATCGTTGGCCAGGCGGCATAAAGGGCGATGAGGGCAGGGGCATGCGCCAGGCACATTGCCGAAGCGCCGCCCAGCAGGCGCGGATCGGCTCCGTGCGACGCGGCGGCGGCGCTGATGATGCCGAACAGGCCCATCAACCCGGCAATGAAAAGGGTAACCGGCCGAAACTGCCCGCTCTGCATGTCTATTCGTCCTTGTTCTGCATGTGATGGGCAAGCCGTGTCACCGGCTCCAGAATGATCGAGCGCAATTGCGGATGCGACACGGTCTCTTCCAGTGCTTTGCTAAAGCAAAGCAGCCACTCGTCGCGTTCCTGGGCTCCGATAGCCGCGCCGAAATGACGGCTTCTGAGGCGTGGATGGCCGCGCTTGTCGGTATAGAGCGGCGGTCCGCCGAGCCAGCCGGTCAGATATTCGTAGAATTTCTCTTCACTGCCGGACAGATCGGCCGGATGCAGCGCCCGGCAGCGGGCGGCTTCGGGCAGCGTATCCATCAATTCGTAGAAACGGCGGGTGAGCGCCCGCACGGCGCTATCGCCGCCGATCGCGTTGTAGAGTGTTTCCGTCTGGCCGTCCGTCATCATCGCTTTCCTGATTGCCGTCACTTCTAGCGTGCCGCGGCGGGCCATTCCAACCGTTTTTCATCGGGCCACGCGGGTTGCGTCGATTGATCGCGCCGGTGGCAGAAAGTTCGAATTATCTTGACAAACCGTCCAGACGGTATCTTATAGCTCCATGTCAATCGCTCATCACCGCCGCAAACAACCTGAATTGGTCCGCCAGCAATTGCTTGAGGTCGCTGCGCGCCTGTCGCTCGAGCAGGGTGCTGCCGGCGTAACGCTGGACGCCGTGTCGCAGGCAGCAGGCGTCAGCAAAGGCGGGCTGCTGCATCATTTTCCCAACAAGATGGCGCTTCTGAACGGGCTCTTCGACGATCTGACGGAGAAGCTCGACCGGACGATCGAGCTGGAGATGCGCAACGATCCTGTTGCCCATGGCCGCTTCACCCGCGCCTATTTGTCCTGCGTGTTCGCAATGACGGACGAAGCCGACGCGCAAGGCTGGCAGGTCCTGACCATTGCGCTTCTCTCCGAGCCGCAGTTGCGTGAGCGCTGGCGGTTATGGGTGACGGACCATGCGGATGAATTCGTCGGCACCGATTCCTCGCCCGGATGCCTGCTGGCGCGCTTTGCCGCCGATGGCCTGTGGCTGGCGGATATCCTTAAAAGCCATGACATCGACCAACCCGCGCGTCAGGCCATGCGGGCCCAGATGCTTGCACTTTCTCTTCAATGACCGGCCATCGGAGCTTCAGATGAATCCCGCCATGCTCTATGCCGTGCTTGTTGCGGCAATCGTTTTCGAAGTGCTCGGCACGTCGGCCATGCAGGCCGCCCAGCATTTCACCCGGCTGGTGCCGACGCTGATCATGGTGGTCTGCTATGCGATTGCCTTCTACTTCTTGTCCTATACGCTGCGGGTCATTCCTGTCGGGATCGCCTATGCGATCTGGAGTGGCCTCGGCATCGTGCTGATTTCGCTCGCCGGCTATTTCGTCTTCGGACAGAAGCTTGATCTTGCTGCGGTTCTCGGGCTTGGATTGATCATTGCCGGAGTTGTCGTGCTCAACGTCTTTTCCAAGTCCACGTTTCACTAGCGACGTCGCCACGTGGCCCACGCTTAAAGACAGTCTGGCGCGAGCCACGCGGTTTGTGAGCGCAATACCGGTGGGTTCCTCTATTCGATACGAAACTCCACCGGCCGGTAGCCGTCAGTGAGCCGTCTGCGAATGCTCGCCGCCGGGCTGTGAGATGCCGCTCAGTGCCTCGCCCGTTTCGGGCGCCGGCCCATTCGTGGCGATATCGCCGAGCGAGATAATGCCGACGAGCCGCTTGTCATGATTAAGCACCGGTAGGCGCCGTACTTGAAGGGCTCCCATGGTGTGAAGCACATCGTCAATATCGTCGTCGTCGAAGCAGTATCTGACGTCGGTGCTCATCACATCGCGGATCTTCGCGTCGGGTCCTTTGCCCTCGGCAACGCCACGGATGGCGATGTCGCGGTCGGTGATCATGCCGACGAGCCGGTCATTCTCGCCCACCGGCAGTGAGCCGGCATCGATACGGCCCATTGAAAGCGCGGCATCGCGCAAAGTCTGCTCCGGATTGGCAATCTGAACGTCCTTGGTCATGCAGTTGCTAACTCTCATGATAACCTCCCTGGGTGTGGCGCGTGGCCAGTGCTGATGGGTGAGTGAATCAACGCGTGCCGGCCGGAAACGTTCCATTGTCATGCGAGACGGTACTTCCGTCTCGTCGAAGCTGGTTCAGGCCGATTGGGAAGAGCCGGCCTGCGATGCGGAGGGTGCCGCATCGCAAGCGGCTGTTGCCTTTGTGTCTGCATGCAGGAAATTTCAGATCGAGACTTGGCACGAGGTCGCCGATTTTCGCTTGCAAAAGCGCCGGGCGGATTCTATCGCTTGAAATTGAAAGCGGTTTCAATTTTATCGAATGCTGATCTAAGAAGCGTCGAAAGAAGGATTGGTCATGACCATCAAGGCAGTTGTCTGGGGCGAAAATATCCATGAGCAGACCAATGAGGTGGTCAGAAGCATCTATCCGAACGGCATGCACAACACGATCGCCGCGGCGCTGAACACCGATACCGGCATCGAAGCGACGACGGCGACATTGCAGGAGCCTGAACATGGCTTGAGCGTCGAGCGGCTGGCAAAGACCGATGTCTTGCTCTGGTGGGGCCACAAGGATCATGGCGCCGTTTCCGACGAGATCGTCGAGCGTGTCGCCAAGCGGGTTTGGGAAGGCATGGGCCTGATCGTCCTGCATTCCGGCCACTTCTCCAAACCGTTCAAGCGGCTGATGGGCACGCCCTGCGCGCTGAAATGGCGCGAGGCGGGCGAGCGCGAGCGGCTGTGGGTGATCAATCCGCGCCATCCGATCGCAGAAGGGCTGGACGAGAACTTCGTGCTCGAAAACGAGGAAATGTACGGCGAGCAGTTTTCCGTGCCGGAGCCGCTCGAAACCGTGTTCATCTCCTGGTTTGCCGGCGGCGAGGTGTTCCGCTCGGGCCTGACGTGGCGCCGCGGTGCCGGCAACATCTTCTATTTCCGCCCCGGCCACGAAACCTATCCGACCTATCACGACACCAATGTCCACAAGGTTCTGCGCAACTCGGTCAAGTGGGCCTACAACCGCCAGGGCACCTACAGCGCCATCCATGATGCGCCGAACGTTCCGGTCGAAAAGGCGCTGGAGCCGATTGTCGAACGCGGGCCGAAGCTGCATCAGGCCGGCGAAGAGGGGTACAAGTGATGAAGCCCATCCGTCTTCTCGTTCTCGGCACGGGCGGCATGGCCAATTCCCATGCTATGAATTTTGCCACTATCGATGGTGTCGAACTCGTGGCGGCTGTCGATGTCGATCAGGTTCGGGTGCAGGCGTTTGCTTTGCGCCACGAGATCGCCAAAACGTTCACCTCGCTCGATGAGGCGATTGCCTGGGGCGAATTCGATGCCGTCACCAATGTGACGCCGGACAAGATCCACTATCCGACGACACTGAAGCTTCTGGCGGCCGGCAAGCATGTGCTGTGCGAAAAACCGTTGGCCGAGGATTATGCCAAGGCCGACGAGATGGCGACGGCTGCGGAAAAATCCGGTCTGGTGACGATGGTCAACCTCACTTACCGCAATGTCGCCGAAGTGCAGAAGGCGCGGCAGATGGTTCTGGCCGGCGAGATCGGCAAGGTTCGCCATATCGAGGCGTCCTATCTGCAGAGCTGGCTGGTCTCCAAGGCCTGGGGCGACTGGGCGACGGAATCGCAATGGCTCTGGCGGCTATCCACCAAGCATGGCTCGAATGGCGTGCTTGGCGATGTCGGCATTCATATTCTCGATTTCGCCGGTTATGGCGCGGCCACCGATGTGGAACATATTTTCGCGCGGTTGAAGACCTTCGACAAGGCGCCCGGCAACAGGATCGGCGAGTATGATCTTGATGCAAACGACAGTTTCACCATGACCGCCGAATTCGACAATGGTGCCATGGGTGTCATTCATGCCAGCCGCTGGGCCGTCGGCCACCTCAACGAACTGCGCCTGCGCATGCATGGCGACAAGGGCGCGATCGAGGTGATCCATACGCCCGACGGTTCGACGCTGAGGGCGTGCCTTGGGGACGACATCGAAAAGGGCGTCTGGAAGGATATCGATGCGGGTACCGTGTTGACCAACTACCAGCGCTTCATCGACGCAGTCCGTTCCGGCAAGACGGCCGAGCCGGGTTTCCGCCATGCCGCCGATCTGCAGAAGGTTCTCGATCTGGCCATGGTCACCGAGAAGGAGCGCCGCGAACTTACGGTTTAATACCAAGTCTCACGGCCGCCGTCGAGTTGCGGATGACCAGTTCCACCGGCCAGACCTCGCGCAGGTTTTCGGCCGGTGTTCCCTGCAGCATTTCCAGCACCATTTCCCCGATCCGCGCGCCCGCCGCGCGGATCGATGACCGCGTCGTCGAGAGTGTCGGTACCAGATGGTCCGGGCTGATATAGGGAAAAACGTCGTCATGGGCGATCAGCGAGATGTCCCCGCCGACGGTCAAGCCGGCAATGCGGATCGCCCGCATGGCGCCGAGCGCCGACATCATCGATCCGGCGACCACGGCCGTCGGCCGGTAGTCAAGCTTCAGAAACCCCTGCATCAGCCGGAAGCCCATCTCGTCGGTGAATTCGCCATGACCGCATAGGGCCGGATCGATGGCGACGCCGCGTTCGCTGAGGGCTGTCTGGTAGCCGTCCTGGCGGTGCTCGGCAAAAATCCGGCCGCGATAGCCGTTAAGCAGCGCGATACGGCGATGACCGAGATCGAGCAAATGGCTGGTCGACTGGCGAACGGCGCCGAAATTGTCGATGTCCAGCCAGCCGAAATTGCCGTCCGAATTGGTGCGGCCGTGGACGATGAAGGGCAGGCGTAGCGAATTGAGCAGTGCGATGCGCGGATCGTCAAGAAAGGGCGAATGCAGGATGACCGCATCGACGCGCTTGCTGGCGGCCAGCCGCCGATAGGTGGCAAGTTCGGCTTCCTGCGAATCGACGGTCGAGACGAGGATGTCGATCTCTTCCTGCTGCAGCCGTCCGCCAAGTCCACCCATGAATTCGCTGGTGTGCGGGCCGAACTCGCCGCCGCCCTTGAGCACGATGCCGATGGCGCCGACACGGCCGGTGGCAAGCCCGAGCGCGCTGGTGTTCGGCCGGTAGCCATATTCGAGCGCAGCCTTCAGCACCCGTTCGCGGGTCGCCTGCTTGACCTCAGGATAGCCACTCAAGGCGCGGCTGACCGTCGTCTGCGACAGTTCGAGCCGGTTTGCGAACTCCTTGAGGTTCATGCGGATATCCCTGTTGTCTGCGGTTCCAGTTTAAGACGCATCATGGCTGCGGCAAAGGGGCTATGCCCGGCACGCCCTCGCGAATCCGGCGGGAGAAATCGGGCGCATTGCCTGCTGCCTGCGCCCGCGCGCTGATCGCTCCGCCGCTTTGCAGTTGCTCCAGCGTAAAGCCGGGCGTGAAGCCATTCACGTCGATGATGTAGGAGGGCAGGTAACCTGAAAAGATCAGCCGGTAATCCAGCGGCAGGGCGCCGGCGACGATATGATTGATCATGGCAAAGACCATCGTCGTGCAATTGGCCGTGATCGTATTGTAATATTGCGGTGTCTCGTTGAGGCCATTGGCCGTATCGACATAGGACAGGAACAGCGAGCGCATCCTCGGCTTTGGCATGGTGAGGCGATAGAGATAGACGTCCTCCTTGCGGATATTGGTGCGCACTCTGACGATATCGCGTTCGTCGGCGGCAATGACGCTCATCTCGAATTCTTTGAAGAACCCGCCGATCTCTGAAAAGCCCTCGTGCCGCTCCTTGCGAATCTCCACCGAGAAGGTGACGAACTGGCCGTCGTCGAAACCGAAGGAGACGAGCGTATGGGCAATCGCCGGGCTTGACCAATAGGAGAGCAGCAGATCGGCCGAGGCGAGCTTGTCGAGATCGTAGGTGCGGTTCTCCCAGCGTACCGTGTAGTCCGTCGATGTCCGCCAGTCGAAATTGCGGACATTGGCAAGGGTGACTTCAGGGCCGTTGACGACGCCTGCGACGATATGGGCGACCTCGTCTGCCCAGTCGCGGCTGTTGCTCGCCGGTATGGCGTTCCACCAGAACAACAGGGCGGCGATCATCATCGGGTAGATCAGCGCGGCAAGGCGCGAATGCCAGCGGACATAGGCATAGAGCGCCACAAGCGAGAGGATGGCCCATAGCGCTGCGATGAGCATCCTGACCGGGGCCGGGCCGGGCGCCTGATAGGACAGGGCCATCGCCCCCCAGATTGCAAAGCCGAGAATGGCAAGCGTCGAAATCACCCTTACGATGATGCCGAGGAGGTGAAAGCGAGGGCGTCGAACTGGTTCGCTCATCGATCAGCAGCCGTCATGAAAGCCTGCATTGCAAGCCTTTGGCGCGGTTTCTTGCCCATGGCAGCCCTCCTTCGTTTCCCCATCCTGCAATGCCAGATTTTCCAGCAGGAGGACATTTGATTTTTTGGTTTCCTGCATTTTTCAAAGAAACAGGCATCCACGCTCTTCCGGTTGTGCAGGCCCGGAGCTTGCTTCAGACGAGCGGGTAAGCCGTTATACCATCATTGTTTTTTCGCTTGTTGAAATTTGCAGAAGCCGCATTGTTATTTGTTATATGTTTGAATAGCATCGCGTTCTTGACCAATCGGACAAAAATTGGCTGATGCCGATAGACGCATTAGGCAGGACGGGATTTTTTTGAATGCAGGCGGTTTTCGACGGCCACAACGATGTGTTGCTGAGACTGTGGAGCAATGCCAAAAATGGCGCTGACCCGGTTGTTGAGTTTTCCGAGGGAACAACGGAAGGTCATATTGACGGCCCCCGCGCCAGGAAGGGCGGCCTCGCCGGCGGACTGTCGGCGATCTACATCCCCTCCGGCCATCTCATACTGAAGACGCCTGACGAGAATGGCCACTATGCGACGCAGCTGTCCGAGCCGCTGGAGCGGCAGCCGTCTCTCGATATTGCGCTGGAGTTCACCGCCATCGCCCTTCAGCTCGATCGCGCCGGCGCCTGGAAGCTTTGCCGTTCGACCGCCGATATCCGCGCGGCGATGGAAAAGGGCATCTTTGCCGCGGTTCTGCACATGGAAGGCTGCGAGGCGATCGGTGCCGATCTTACCGCGCTTGAAACATTCCACGCTGCCGGATTGCGTTCGCTTGGCCCGGTCTGGAGCCGCAACAACATCTTTGGCCATGGCGTGCCGTTTGCCTTTCCGGTGGGCCCGGATACCGGGCCTGGCCTGACCGATGCCGGCTTCGATCTGGTACGCGAATGCAACCGTCTCGGAATTCTGATCGATCTCGCCCACATTACCGAAAAGGGGTTCTGGGACGTGGCGAAAACCACCGACCAGCCGCTGATCGCCAGCCACTCCAATGCGCATTCCCTGACTGCGGTTGCCCGCAACCTGACCGATCGCCAATTGGATGCGATCCGCGACAGCAAGGGTCTGGCCGGGCTGAACTATGCGACCACGATGCTGCGGCCGGACGGGCTGGAAAACGCCAATACGCCGATCTCCGATATGGTCCGGCATGTCGATTATATGGTCGAGCGCATGGGCATCGATTGCGTGGCGCTTGGATCCGATTTCGATGGTGCAACCATTCCGGAAGGAATTACCGATGCGGCCGGTAACCAGAGCCTGATCGCTGCCCTTCGGGAGGCCGGATACGGTGACGCTGAACTTGCGAAAATATGCCGGGAAAACTGGCTGAGGGTTTTGGCTCAGGCCTGGCACGAAGCCGTCTGAACTGAAAACAAAGGCCCATTGCGGGCTCAAAAGAGGGAACGGAACGATGATGCATTCACTGAACAGGCATGTCCGAATGTTGACCGCTGGCGCTGCCATGTCGCTGATCTTGATGGCGGGTGCGCCCGCTTTCGCCGAAACGCCGGCCGATACATTGGTCGAGGGCTGGGCGATCGACGACATCATCACCATGGATCCGGGCGAAGCGTTCGAATTGTCGACCGCCGAAGTCACGGCCAATACCTATAGCTATCTCGTTCGCCTCGATATCAACGACACGTCCAAGGTCGTCGGCGATCTCGCCGAAAGCTGGACTGTCTCGGATGACGGCCTGACCTACACGTTCAAGCTGAAGCCCGACGCGAAATTTGCCTCCGGCAATCCCGTGACGGCCGAGGATGTCGCTTACTCCATCGAACGCGTCGTCAAGCTCGACAAGAGCCCCGCCTTCATCCTCACGCAGTTCGGCCTGACCGGCGACAATGTTGCGGAAAAGGCCAAGGCGACGGACGCCAATACCTTCACCTTTACGGTCGACAAGGGCTACGCGCCGAGCTTTGTCCTCAACTGCCTGACGGCGACCGTCGGCGCCGTTGTCGATGAGAAGCTTGTTCTCGAACATGTGGCCGCGGTCACGCCATCGGCCGAATACAAGTACGACAACGACTTCGGC
This sequence comes from Pararhizobium sp. P1_E7, assembly GCF_056405855.1. NCBI lineage: Bacteria > Pseudomonadati > Pseudomonadota > Alphaproteobacteria > Hyphomicrobiales > Rhizobiaceae > Pararhizobium > Pararhizobium sp. P1_E7. The sequence continues at coordinate 270,919 of NZ_JBFUBH010000001.1, forward strand.
AATGAATGGCTGAAGACCAACTATGCCGGTTCGGGCGCCTTCAAGTTGCGCGAGTGGCGTGCCAACGAAGTCGTCGTCATGGAGCGCAATGACAATTACTACGGTGAAAAGACGCCGCTTGCCCGCGTCATCTATCGCCACATGAAGGAAAGCTCCGGCCAGCGCCTGGCGCTCGAAGCCGGCGACATCGACGTGGCGCGCAATCTCGAGCCGGGTGATTTCGACGCGGTGTCGAAGAATGCCGAGCTTGCCACCACCAATGCACCGAAGGGCACGGTCTACTACTTCAGCCTCAACCAGAAGAACGCCAACCTGGCAAAGCCGGAAGTGGCGGAAGCCTTCAAGTATCTGGTCGATTACGATGCGATCGGCTCGACCCTGATCAAGGGCATCGGCGAAATCCATCAGAGCTTCCTGCCGAAGGGCGTTCTGGGCGAACTGCCGGAAAATCCCTACAAGCTCGATGTCGCCAAGGCTAAGGAACTTCTGGCCAAGGCCGGTCTTGCCGACGGTTTCTCGGTGACCATGGACGTGCGCAACACCCAGCCGATCACGGGTATTGCCGAATCCATCCAGCAGACGCTGGCCCAGGCCAACATCAAGATGGAAATCATCCCCGGCGACGGCAAGCAGACGCTGACCAAGTACCGCGCCCGCACACACGACATCTATATCGGTCAGTGGGGACAGGATTACTTCGATCCGAACTCGAATGCCGAAACCTTCACCGTCAACCCGGACAATTCCGACGAAGGCAAGAACAAGACGCTCGCCTGGCGCAACACCTGGGACGTTCCGAAGGAATGGACGGAAGAGAGCAAGGCTGCTCTTCTCGAAAAGGATGCAGCCAAGCGCGCTGAGATGTACAAGGACCTGCAGAAGAAGGTGCTTGAAAAGAGCCCGTTCGTGATCATCTTCCAGCAGACGGAAGTTGCAGGCACCCGTGCCAACGTGAAGGGTTTCAAGCTCGGTCCGAGCTTCGATACCAACTACGTCTTCACGGTTTCCAAGGATTGAGCCGGAGATAGCCGGTGAGCATTCCCCAAACAGTACCAACGGCCGGGCGCTCACGCGCCCGTGCCAACGGCTGGGCAAAGAGCATCCTGCGCTTCCTGGTCATCATCGTCACGACCTATCTCGGACTTCTGGCCGTGACCTTCTTTATCGGCCGCGTCATTCCGATCGACCCGGTGCTCGCCGTTCTCGGCGACCGGGCGCCGGCGCATGTCGTCGAGCGGACCCGTGAGCTGATGGGCTTCAACAAGCCGCTCTATGTGCAGTTCCTTATCTATGTCCGCGATGCCTTGACGGGCAATTTCGGCACTTCGGTGCTGACGACCAATCCGGTGATGAGCGATATCCGCCGCGTCTTCCCCGCCACTCTGGAACTTGCGACGCTGGGCACCGTCATCGGCAGTCTTTTCGGCGTTCCGCTCGGTGTGCTCGCAGCCGTCAAGCGCGGCTCGATCGCCGACCAGATCGTTCGCGTCGTCGGGCTTGTCGGCTATTCCGTGCCGATCTTCTGGCTGGCTTTGCTGTCGCTTTTGTTCTTCTACGCCAAGCTCAGATGGGTCGCCTATCCGGGCCGCATCGATATTGTCTACGAATACAGTTTTACGCCGGTGACCGGCCTCTATCTGCTGGATTCGCTCTGGCAGGGGCAGTGGGACGTGTTCCGCGATGTCTTCCGCCACATCATTCTACCGGCAGGCCTGCTTGGTTATTTCTCGCTTGCCTATATCAGCCGCATGACCCGCAGCTTCATGCTCAATGAACTCGGCCAGGAATACATTGTCGCGGCGCGCGCCAAGGGCCTGTCGGAAACCCGGATCATCTGGGGCCACGCCCTGCGCAATGCCGCAGTGCCGCTGGTGACGGTGATTGCGCTGTCCTATGCCGGGCTTCTCGAAGGCTCTGTCCTGACCGAGACGGTCTTTGCCTGGCCGGGCCTCGGGCTCTACATCACCAATTCGCTGCAGAATGCCGACATGAACGCGGTTTTGGGCGGCACCATCGTTATCGGTTCCGTCTTCATCGCCATCAATATCCTGTCCGATCTTCTCTACCGGACACTTGACCCAAGGACGCGCGCGCGATGAGCCAGTCCAGCCTCCAAACCAGTCCGATGACCCGCCGCCAATGGCTGATGTCCGACAGGCCGCAATCGCGCCTGCAGGCCCGTCTTGGCCGCGCCTACATGACCTGGCAGCGGTTCTCGGCCAACAGGCTTGCTGTTGCCGGTCTCTGCATCATCCTTCTGCTCATCCTCATCGCGATCTTTGCCGATGTGCTCGCGCCGCATTCGCCCGTGATCGGTGATCTCGGCGGTGCGCGGCTGTTGCCACCCGGAAGCGAGGGCTATCTGCTCGGCACCGACGATCAGGGCAGGGACATTCTCTCGCGCCTGCTGCATGGATCGCGGTTGACATTGCTGGTCATCGTCCTCGTCGCGATCATCGCCGCCCCGATCGGCCTTCTGGTCGGTGCCGTCTCCGGCTATGCCGGCGGCTGGGTCGATGCGGTGCTGATGCGCATCACCGATATCTTCCTCGCTTTCCCCAAGCTTGTTCTGGCGCTTGCCTTCGTGGCTGCCATGGGACCGGGCATCGAAAACGCCATCCTTGCCATCGCCATCACGTCCTGGCCGCCCTACGCCCGCATCGCCCGTGCCGAGACGCTCAGCGTGCGCAACTCCGACTATATCGCCGCTGTGCGGCTGATGGGGGCGTCGCCCTTCCGCATCGTGCTCAGGCATGTCATGCCGATGTGCGTGTCGTCGCTGATCGTCCGCGTCACGCTCGATATGGCCGGTATTATCCTCACCGCAGCCGGCCTCGGATTTCTCGGCCTCGGCGCACAGCCGCCGCTGCCGGAATGGGGCGCGATGATCGCATCCGGCCGCCGGTTCATCCTTGACCAGTGGTGGGTCGCCACCATGCCCGGCATCGCCATCCTCATCGTCAGCCTCGGTTTCAACCTTCTGGGCGACGGCCTGCGCGACGCGCTTGATCCACGGGAGAGCGGCCAATGAGCACGATGCTGACGGTCGATAATCTCAGGGTCTCGTTTCCCACCCGCACGGGCGTGATCGAAGCCGTGCGTGGGGTTTCCTTCACGCTTGGCCGCGAACGCCTTGGCATCGTCGGTGAAAGCGGCTCGGGAAAATCCCAGACGGGCAGGGCGATCATGGGGCTGACGCCCGCGCATGCCAGGATTTCGGCGAACACGCTGAATTTCGACGGCATCGATCTTTTGGCGGCTCCGGCCAAGGTCAGGCGAAGCCTGCGCGGCAGCCGCATCGCCATGATCCTGCAGGACCCGAAATACTCGCTCAATCCGGTGATGAGCATCGGCCGCCAGATCGTCGAGACGCTGCGCACGCATGAAAATGTCGGCAAGCGCGAGGCCCGCGACCGTGCCATTGCCATGCTGGAGGCTGTGCAGATCCGCGACGCCGGCCGCGTCTTCGATCTTCATCCGCATGAAGTTTCCGGCGGCATGGGCCAGCGGGCGATGATCGCCATGATGCTGATTGCCGGACCCGAATTGCTGGTCGCCGACGAGCCGACCTCGGCGCTCGATGTGACGGTGCAACTCGAGGTGCTCGGCATTCTCGACAAGCTAGTTGCCGAGCGCGGCATGGGGCTGATCTTCATCTCCCATGACCTGCGTCTGGTTTCGTCCTTCTGCGACCGCGTCATCGTCATGTATGCCGGCAAGATCGTCGAGGAACTGGCGGCCTCCGATCTCGGCAATGCGAAACATCCCTATACCCAAGGCCTGCTCAATTGCATGCCGACGCTCGGCACCGATAGGCATCCGCTGCCGGTGCTGGACCGCCAGCCGGAGTGGGCGCTATGACTGCAATCGTTTCGGCTGAAAACCTGACCGTCTCCTTTGACGATTTCCTGGCCCTCGACAATGTCAGCATCGATGTCGAACCGGGCGAATCCTTCGGCCTCGTCGGCGAATCCGGATCCGGAAAATCGACGCTTTTGCGCGCCGTTGCCGGTCTCTCGCCGGTAACGTCAGGCCGGATCGTGCTTGACGGCAAGCCTCTGGATGTCAAGTATCGCGACAAGGCGTTCTATCGCCAGGTGCAGATGGTTTTCCAGGATCCCTATGGCTCGCTGCATCCCCGCCAGACGGTCGACCGGTTGCTGCAGGAACCGCTGGCCATTCACGGCATCGCCGATGCCGAACGCCGCATCCTGCGGGCGCTCGACGAGGTCGGCCTCGGTTCCTCCTTCCGCTTCCGCTATTCGCACCAGCTCTCCGGCGGCCAGCGCCAGCGCATCGCGATTGCCCGCGCGCTGATCATCGAACCGCAGATCATGTTGCTCGACGAGCCGACCTCGGCGCTCGATGCCTCTGTCCAGGCCGAAGTCCTCAACCTCCTGGAGCAGGTGCGCCGCGACCGCAAGCTCACCTATATCATGGTCAGCCATGACCTCGGCGTCGTCACCCATATGTGCGAACGGCTGGCGGTGATGAAGGGCGGCAAGGTCGTCGAACGGCTGTCGTCAGCCGATCTCGTGGCGGGCCGCCTCCAGGAAGACTATACGAAGAACCTCATGGTGGCGAGCAAGGGGTTCGTTCGGGACGCAAGCATGGCCTGACGTTGGGGGCCAGCGGCTCCACTGCGCCAGTAATGGCCGCTCATTGCGCCCAGCTGCCCCCGTCTTGCGCCGTTCATTAGAAAGGCGCAAAGTACGAGGGCTGGGGCATGGTACACCTTGGAGGGGTGCGTCATGAACGATATGAGCCTCTTGAATTTACAAGCAGGAAAGACGACCGTGAGCGCGGCGGCCATCGAGGCTTTCGCGGGGCAGCAGCGCGGCAGCGTGCTGGATGCCGGCGACGCGTCCTATGACGAAGTGCGCGCCATCTGGAATAGCATGATCGACCGCAAGCCGGCGCTGATCGTGCGATGCGCCGGTGCTGGCGACGTCGTTCGAGCCGTGCGCTTTGCCCGCGATAAGGGGTTGCTTGTCGCGGTGCGCGGCGGCGGACACAACATCGCTGGCAATGCGGTCTGTGACGGCGGCCTCATGATCGACCTGTCGCCGATGAAGTCCGTGCGTGTCGATGCGGCGGCAAAGCGTGCCTGGGTCGAACCCGGGGCGACGCTGGCCGATGTCGACAGCGAAACCCAATCCTTCGGACTTGCAGTACCGACCGGGATAAACTCGACGACCGGCATCGCCGGATTGACGCTGGGCGGCGGTTTCGGCTGGATCACGCGCAAGTTCGGTCTGACGATCGACAGTCTCGTCTGCGCAGATGTTGTCACCGCAGACGGCAATCTGGTGCGTGCCAGCGAGACGGAAAACAGCGATCTCTTCTGGGCGCTGAGGGGTGGCGGCGGGAATTTCGGTATCGTCACAGCATTCGAATTCAAGCTCCACGATCTCGGTCCGCAGGTTACAGCCGGTCTCGTCGTGCATCCGTTCGAGGATGCGCAAACCGTGCTCGAACAATACCGGCAAGCGCTCGAAACTGCGCCTGACGAACTGACCTGCTGGGTGGTGATGCGGGCTGCGCCACCGCTGCCATTTCTGCCTGAGGCGTGGCACGGCAAGGAGGTGCTGGTTCTCGCCATGTGTTATTGCGGTGATGCCGCCGCAGCTGAAACGGCAACCGCCCGGCTGCGCTCGATCGGCAAGCCGATCGCCGACGTCGTCGGCCCCTGTCCGTTTGCCGGCTGGCAGCAGGCATTCGATCCGCTGCTGACGCCCGGCGCGCGAAACTACTGGAAGAGCCATGATTTCATGGAGCTTTCCGATACGACGATCGGAATTCTGCTCGATGCCGTCCGCAGGCTGCCAGGGCCCGAATGCGAGATTTTCATCGCCCATCTGGGCGGCGCTGCGGGCCGCGTTGCAACCGGCGCCACTGCCTTCCCGCAACGCAACACGCATTTCGTCATGAACGTACACGCGCGCTGGCGCGAACCGGCGGGGGACGGGGCTTGTATCGGTTGGGCGCGCCGGCTCTTCGAGGCCGCAAAACCCTATTCCGCCGGAACGGCCTATATCAATTTCATGCCGGAAGACGAGGGGGATCGCGTTGCGGCGGCCTATGGCAGCAACTATCAGCGGCTCGGCGAGATCAAACGGCGATACGATCCGCACAATCTGTTCCGCATGAACCAGAACGTCCTGCCGAAAGGCGAGGCGGGTTAGAGCAACTCCGGCAAAAGTGCATAGCGGTTTTGCGTCCGGAATGCGCAAAACAAAAAATAGAGCGTTTTCGCGATTCGGAGGAACGCGGGAACGCTCTAAGCTGATTAGGCACTTGAGCACGTTTCAGACAGATCATTCACTATGCAGATTGGTCGTAGTAGTGCAGCTCAAACAACAGGCACCCTTTCTCGGATTTGAAAGGACCGTGATAGATGCCAGGCGGCCGGCAGGCATAGGTGTTGGGCGCAAAGCTCGATGCGCGTTCTGCAGGGCTCGCCTCGCCGACGATGAGGTCCCCTGAGATCAGATAGACCTCCTCCCAATAGTCGTGCACGAACGGCTCCGTGGTGTAGGCGCCCGGCCTGAAACGAAGCAGCCGCGTTCGGTTGCCGGTCTTGTTGATCTCATCGAGACTGCCGGCAAGTATCTTCTGCTCAATATCCTCCGGATAGCCTGGTGGGGAATGCCAGCCGTCGCCATCCATATCGACGGCATGGAATTCCTTGTGCTCTTTCTGGATGGGCATGGGATACCTCAGGCAGCTGTCTGCTTTTCGTTGGAGAGCTCATCTTCGAGCGAATAGCTGTCAAGCATGTAATCGACGAGTTGCGTGCAGCGATCCCAATCAAACGTGCGATAGCTGTGTCCCTTGGTCACGAAGGTGGCGCCTGCATAGAACATTTCGTATTGTGTGTGGCGCGAGGCGAATTCCGAGCCGACTGCATCCCAAGCGAGCTTGAAGAATTTTACGCGTCCCTCCGACGACGCGACAGGCGATTGTTGCGTCTTGCCGATCAAATCGCGCAACTCGCCGTTGGCGAAGTCGGAGACGGACGAAGGCAGCATGATCAGTCCCCCTCCAGCCAGTTCGCGCAGGGTCACCATGACCTGCGCATAGAGTTGCTGGGTCAGCACCTGCGCGGAATACAATGTGTGGCCGTCGGGAATGAAATAATCGCCCCGCATCCGGCCTTTCACCTCCATGGAATGGACGAGGGCGTCCACCATGGTATTTTGCGCCGCGAGCGAACCAAGCGTTTCCTTCACTTGGGGGAAGCTGATGACGCCGTTCGTCTCGGCAATGCGCTTTGCGATGCCGACAAGGAAGCGCATCTTCACCATGAGACGAATCTGGGACTGGTAGTTCTGGTAGACGTGGGCCGGCGTGGCGTGGAACTGTTTCTGGCACATGGCGATGTCCTGATTGACGAACACGCGCTCCCACGGCACCTTCACATCGTCGAAGTAGAGCACCGCGTCATTCTCGTCGAAGCGGCTGGCGAGCGGATTGTCGAAGATGCTGGTCGCACTTTCCTCATAGGATTTGCGGGACAGGACTTTCATCCCCTTGGCATTCATCGGCACCGCAAAGGAAACGGCGTAGCGCTCATCGCCCTCGCGCAGCGGTTGGATGCATGTGACGAGCGCTTCATTCGCCAGGATGCTGCCCGTTGCCAGCATCTTGGCGCCACGGATCGTTATGCCTTCGCTATCCTGGTCAACAACACCGGCGGTGAGGAACGGGTCCTGCTGCTCGTTTGCAGCTTTGGATCGATCGGCCTGGGGATTGATGATGACATAGGTGAGGTAAAGTTCGTTGTTCCGGGCAAACCGATAGTAGTCGGCAATGGCTCCCGCGCGGGCGCCGTCATAAGCCTTGAACACGTCGATCCCCATGTACATCCCTGCGATGCAGGAAGCGACATGGTCGGGCGCACGGCCCAGAAAGCCGCAATGAAGTTCGGTCCAGGCCTCGAGAGCCGTTCGGCGCTCCACCAGATCCTGATAGCTGCGCGGTAGCTGCCACATGCGATTGGCGCGTTCCCCGCCGCCGTCCGGCACTTCGAACGTCATCAACTCCCTGTTGTACGGACTGGCCTGGAAATCATAGAGCATTCCGATCGACTTCACCGTCCGTCGGAAGGCGGAATGCTCGGTGACATCTCCAGCCAGTCGGCCGTTGATGTAGACCTGCCTGCCGTCCTTCAGTGTCTCGATATGCCTTGAGCCGGTCTTGATCATGTTTCCCTCCCTATCGTCAGTAGTGAATGTCGAGCGGCCAGAGTGGCGCCAGGGACTGTGTCGGCTCAAGCGCTGCGTAGCGCCCTTGGCAGAATACAAGCGGCCTGCGATCGGCGGACGACAGGAATCGATTCACCCGCGCTATGAAGATGATGTGGTCGCCACCGTCGTGCCTAGCCCAGGGAGCGCACTCGAACACGGCGGCAACGCCTGGCAACACCGGCGCATCCGAGCTTCCGTTCGCAACTCTTACGCCTTCCCACTTCTTGGAAAGCGATCTCGCAAACCGATTGGAAACGTCCTTTTGATTTTCAGACAAGACATTGATGGCGTAGCTTTCGGCCTTCTCCCACAAGGGCAGGCTCGCAGCCCGGCGATCGACGCTGAACAGAACGAGGGGCGGATCGAGAGACACGGAATTGAATGAGCTCATGGTCATACCGAGCCGCTCCCTGTCCACTATGCAGGTCACGACGCAGACGCCGGTGGGAAACTGACCCAACGCCTGTCGGAACGCACGTAGATTGACAACGGTTTCCGGCTCGACAATCATTTCCCTCTCCACTCAGGCAATCAGGATAACAACAGTCTTCTCCGCATTTGCTCGCGGACCATGCGCGATCATCGCCCCGCCGGGCACTTGCACCACATTTCCATTGCCGGGCTCCCCGCGCATCGGCAGGGCCGCGTGGCTAAAAATTCGCAATCGGCAGTCGCAGGGCAATGAGTGTGTTGGATAAATGCAGTGCCATCGCGGCCGCCGCGCGCTCAGGATCCCCTAAGCGAACCGCCTGGACGATGGCAGTATGTTCGGCCAGTACGGTGCCACTACGTGCCTCGGAGGCCGCGATCGCGAGCAGTCCCATTCGTAACTGGCGATCCCGCAGGCTCTCATAGAAGTCAGCCAGGATCGGGTTGCCGGCGCTGCGTACGATCGCCCGGTGAAACTCCCGGTCGTACTCGATGAACTTCACCGGTGTCTGCTGACATTCCTCCTGCTGGCTCACCAGCCGTTCCAACTGCGCCGCCAGCGGCTCGTTCGACACAGCCGCACGCCGCACGCACCAATCCTCGACCAAGCCGCGAGCCTGCATGACCGCTTCGACCTCGGCCTCGGTGATAGGCGGGACATACGCGCCCTTTTTCGGCACGATTTTAAGCAGGCCATCCGATTCGAGCCGCAGCAATGCCTCGCGCACGGGGGTTCGCGAAATTCCAATCGCCCGGCATACCTCGGCTTCCGTCAAGAACGTTCCTTCATGGCGCGGCAGCGTCAGAACGTGCTGTTTCAGCCATCTGTAGACGACATCCTGGGCGCTGTCGGCCTGCTGGCCCATAAACGAGTGGTTCATCGTAGCTTGTAGGCTTTTCATCAACATCATGTATACATGTTGTTGATGTGTTTTGCAAGACTCTCAGGGGAGGCCGTTCTTTAAGATCGGGTTCTGTAGGATTCCGTGATTCACGCCCGAGCTGGCTTGCGATCAGCAGTCGGTCCAGGCAGGCCCATGCAAATGAGTCAGGTGCCCACCGGGCTGCGCAGCTTTGTTCTGGAATGGTGGTAATTGGTGCACCCGACTGGATTCGAACCAGTGACCTCTGCCTTCGGAGGGCAGCACTCTATCCAGCTGAGCTACGGGTGCATCCGCGACGGCAAGGCGTCGAAGCAGGCTGTGCCCGGTTCATAGCCTAGGATAGACGGCGCATCAATGGTGAAAGCGTACCGGCAGCAGGAAAATCCCGTGGATTGAATGCGGTCCAGTTCGCGCCGGCTGCCAGGGCGGAGGAGTGGCACTCTGCACGATATGCCGGCATGAAAAAAATGCCGCGCTCTTTGAGCGCGGCATCGGATTTTCGGACAGAAGGGAAACTCAAGCCGTCTGCATGGCGCCGGGGCCGGCGATGGCTTTCGGCGGGACCTTGCCGAGAATGATCATCCCCAGAACCTCGTCCTTGGTGACGTCCTCGGTGCGGGCATGGCCAACGACCTGGCCGTTCTTCATCACCGAGACGCGGTCGGCGAGGTCGAAGACATCGTGGATGTCGTGGCTGATCAGGAAGATGCCGATGCCTTCGCGCTTCAGCTGCTTGATCAGTTCGCCGACCTGTGCGGTTTCCTGTGGCCCGAGCGCGGCGGTCGGCTCGTCCATGATCAGGATGCGCGCGTCGAACAGGATGGCGCGGGCAATGGCGACCGACTGGCGCTGGCCGCCCGAAAGCGCTTTCACCGGCTCCTTGAAGCGGCGGAAGTTCGGATTGAGCCGTCCCATCACTTCGCGGGCCTTGGCTTCCATCGCCACGTCGTCGAGCGTGCCCCAGGGGGTGCGCAGCTCGCGGCCGAGGTAGAGGTTGGCAGCGGCATCGACGTTGTCGGCGACGGCGAGTGTCTGGTAGATCGTCTCGATGCCGTAGGCCTTGGCATCGCGCGGGTTGCTAATGTGGACCGGCTCGCCATTGATCAGGATCTCGCCGGCGTCGCGCTTGTAGGCGCCAGACAGGATCTTGATCAGTGTCGACTTGCCGGCGCCGTTATGGCCAAGCAATGCGACGACTTCGCCTGGATAGAGATCGACCGAGGCATTGTCGACGGCGTGGATGCCGCCAAAGGAGATGGAAATGTTCTTCATTTCCACCAGGGGAGTGCGTTGTTCCGTCATTGTTCGAACTCCTCTACTTGGCTCGGCCGCGATAAACGGTATCCAGCCAGACGGCCATGACCAGCACGATGCCGATGACGATGCTTTGCAGCGGTGTGTCGATGCGCAACAGCACCATGCCGGACTGCAGCGACTGCATGACGATGGCTCCGAGAACCGCTCCCGAGATCGTCCCCATGCCGCCAGCGAGCGATGTGCCGCCGATGACGGCCGCAGCGATCGTATAGAGTTCGTCGAGCGTGCCCTGCGCATTCGTTGCGGCGTTCAGGCGGGCCGTCGAGATGGCGGCAGCGATGGCACAGAGCGCGCCCATCAGCGCGAAGATGCGCACCGTCACCCAGCGTGTCTTGATGCCGGCCAGTTCCGCCGCTTCCGGATTGCCGCCGATTGCAAAGACATAGCGGCCAAAGCGGGTACGGGTGGTGAGGAAACTCATGGCGATGGCGATACCGACGGCCATCAGGACCGGAATGGCGATGCCGAGCGGGATCTGCAGCCCGCCTTCAGGCCAGGGGATGTTGTTGGCCTCGGCATATTTCTTGGCGAGGTTGACCGGCATGTAATAGCTGTTGAGCACCCAGACGGCGGCCAGCACCATGACGCAGCCGACGAACGAGAGAAAGTATTCCGCCCACATCGGACGCAGCGGAAAGCCGAAGCGCTTGCGCTGCTTGCGTGAGTTGATGATCGAGGCGACGATGATGACGCAGGCGATGACACCGACGACCCAGCTTGCCGTGGCGCCGATCGATCCTTCCGCGCCGCCGCCCATCAGGCGGAATGTCGAGTCCATCGGGGCAACGGTTGCACCGGAGATGACGAGGAAGGCCGCAGCGCGCCAGATCAGCAGGCCGCCGAGGGTGACGATGAAGGCGGGGACATTGAGAAAGGCGATGATAATGCCCTGAAACGCGCCGATGGCGGTTCCAAGCGCGATGCCGACCGTGAGCGCAATGATCCAGGTGGCTGGATTGTCGAAGCCGATCAGCGGCGGCAGGATTTTCGCCTGCGTGATTGCCATGATCATGCCGACAAAGCCGAGGATCGAGCCGACCGACAGGTCGATATTGCGGGTGACGATGACGAGCACCATGCCCGTTGCCATGACCGAGACCGACGCAGCCTGGACCGTGAGGTTCCACAGATTGCGCGGTGTCAGGAAAAGCCCGCCGGTGAAATATTGAAAGCCGAGCCAGATGCACAGCAGCGCTGCGATCATCCCGAGAAGCCGGGTATCGATCTCGGTCGCCTGCAGGAACCGCTGCAGGGCGGTTCCCTGTGTTTGGCGCACGCTGCTGGAAGGCGTTGCAATGGTGGTGTTCGCCATTTGCTGATTACTCCCCCTTTATTCTTGTGTTTAAAGTACCGCACATCGGAGAAGCGCCGCAACGTGATCGCTGCGGCGCTCGTGACGGGACCTTATTTGCCCATGTTCAGGTTCGGATCAGTTGCAGACCGCAACGGTTCCGGCCTTCACGCCCTGGCAGGTTTCTTCCTTGGAAATCCAGCCGGCGTCGATGACGACGTTCAGGTTTTCCTTGGTGATCGGCTGCGGCGCAATGAAGAACGACTGCATTTCGACGCCCTTCGGGCCGCCGGAGAACTTGACAGTGCCGGGGATGGAGTCCATCGAAGCGCCGCCAGCAAGGGCTACGGCGATTTCGCCGGCCTTCTTGCCGAGTTCGCGGCTATCCTTCCAGACGGATACGGTCTGGGTACCAAGGGCGACGCGGTTCAGAGCGGCCTTGTCGCCATCCTGGCCCGAAACCGGAACCGAGCCTGCGAGGCCCTGGGCTTCGAGCGCTGCGACAACACCGCCGGCCATGCCGTCATTCGAGGAGACGACGCCGTCCACCTTGTTGTCGTTGGCAGTCAGGAACTGTTCCATGTTCTTCTGGGCAGCTTCCGGCTTCCAGCCGTCCGTATAGGCTTCGCCGACATTCTTGATCTTGCCTGCGTCCATGGCGGCCTTGAGCACTTCCATCTGGCCGGAGAACAGGAAGTCTGCATTCGGGTCTGTCGATGCGCCCTTGATGAAGACGTAGTTGCCTTCCGGCTTGACCTTGAACACTTCGGCAGCCTGCATGCGGCCGACTTCCTTGTTGTCGAAGGTGATGTAGTAGGCGGCCGGGTTTTCGATCAGGCGGTCATAGCCGACGACCGGAATACCTTCAGCAGCAGCCTTTTCGATGGCCGGGCCGATGGCTTCCGAATCCTGCGCCAGAACGATGATGGCGTTGGCGCCCTGGGCGATCAGCGATTCGATGTCGGTCAGCTGCTTTGCAGCCGATGCCTGGGCGTCAGCGGAAATGTACTTGTCGCCAGATGCTTCGAGGGCTGCCTTGATGGCGGCTTCGTCGGTCTTCCAGCGTTCTTCCTGGAAGTTCGACCAGGAAACGCCGACGACCAGATCCTTGGCCATGGCTGCAGTGTGCAGGGATACGATGATGGCAGCGCCTGCCATCAGTGTCAAAACTGATTTCATGAAGTCCTCCCAAGTGACCGCTGGCCGTCCGTGCGAACCTCCCGCACGGCCCCCGGCCAGCAAAATTGCCTGTCGTCAACCCGAAAGAGTTTTTTCTCGACAGTCGAGAAAATAGATGTCAGAGTTTTTCAGGGCTGTCAATAACGCTTTGGATAATGCAGTTTGACATCGGGCAGATGCTTTGGGAGGAGCATGTGTTTGTGGAATTCGTGAATCACAGGGATGCGCAATGCTGAGCAAATCAAGCACCGAATTGGTGCGCCAGCAAAACAGCGCGCTCGTGCTTGCGACGTTGCGGCGCCTTGGGCCGCTGTCTCATACCGATATATCCGAACATACCGGCTTGGCCTCTGCGACGGTTTCGGCGATCACCGCCGAACTGGAGCGGGCAGGGGTCATCGAGAAGGCGGAACAGCAAGCCTCGTCTGGACGCGGACGGCCGCGGGTGCTGTTTGCGCAGCGTCGCGACAGCGGCTTTCTGATCGCCGTGCGCATCTCCTCGGATGTCGTGCAATATTCGCTTGTGGATTATTCCGGCCGGCTGATCGACCGTTTCGAGGAGCCGCGCAATCATAAGGTTGCCGGAACGCAGCCCTTTGCCGAGGGATTCCTCGTTGCGCTGGACCGCCTCATTGAACGGTCGCAATTGGACAAGGCACAAGTTCTCGCCGTCTCGATCTCCAGCAAGGGCACCGTCGATGCCGATGGCAAGCGGCTTTTGTGGTCGCCGGTGTTTGGCGGCGAGCAGATCGATTTCGTTTCGCTGCTGGCGCCTCGATGGCGCGCCAAGGTCACGCTGAACAACGAAACCCTTTTGGTCGCGCAGGCACTGGGGATGAAGGCGGATGCAAGCCAGGCCGATTCGTTCCGCGGACTTGCCGCTTTGTCGCTTGGACACAGTATCGGGCTTGGCATTGCCCGCAAGGACCGGTTCGGCGAGCTGGAGGTGACGGCTCCCAATTTCGGCCACATGCTGCACGCTGCCAACGGTTGCCTTTGCCGCTGCGGCTCCTTCGGCTGCATCGAGGCAACCGCCGGATTCTACGGCATTCTGCGCTCTGCGTTTGAAGTGCCGCCCGATACGATCCCGGCCAAATTCGTGCCGCTGGCCGAAATGGACAAGATCGCCACCAGTGCGCGCCAGGGAAACCGCATGGCTGGCTACGCCTTCCGGCAGGCAGGCATAGCGCTCGGCAACGGCCTTTCCCGGCTGCTGAGCCTTTACGACCGCATGCCGATCTCCATAACCGGGCCGGGAACGCGCTACTTCGATCTGTTGCAGCGCGGCATCGATGAGGGGCTTGAGCAATCGCATGAGGTCCGCCTCCAGGGCCGGCCGGAGATTTCGGTGATCTTCGACGAACAGAGGCTGGTCTTCGATGGGCATTTGGATCGGGCCTTGACCGATATGGATCACGATATAGCCGCCTTCAGGCCGTTGCCACCGGCGGCAGATCAGGCTTGATACACGAAAGGCCGGGCAAACCCGGCCTTTCAGCGTTCAACCCTGTCGATCAGGCGTCGATGCGGATCTGGCGCTTTTCCGTCACGGACTTCACGGCGGCGTCGGCGAGTGCCAGCGCTGCAAGGCCGTCGGCGCCGGAAGGTGTGATCTTCGTGCCCTTTTCGATCGCGGAGATGAAGCCGGCGATTTCGTTGGCATAGGCTTCGGTGTAGCGCGTCATGAAGAAATCATGCAGCGGCGGGCGGGTATAGCCGTCACCATTGGCGATCTCGATTGAGACGGCGCGCTGATTCTCGGCGGAGACGACGCCCTTCGACCCGTGCACTTCGATGCGCTGGTCGTAGCCGTAGGTGGCGCGGCGGGAATTGGAGATGATCGCCTGCTTGCCGGAGGCGGTCTCCAGAATGACCGAGACGCTGTCATAGTCGCCGGCCTTGCCGATCTCCGGATCGACGAGCACAGCCGCATGGGCCGTGACGATGACGGGTTCTTCACCCAGCAGGAAGCGGGCCATGTCGAAATCATGGATGGTCATGTCGCGGAAAATGCCGCCGGAACGCTTGATATAATCGACGGGCGGGGCGCCGGGATCGCGCGAGATGATCGTGACCATTTCGACCGTGCCGATCTTGCCGTCGTCGATCGCCTTGCGCACCGCCATGAAATGCGGATCGAAGCGGCGGTTGAAGCCAACCATCAGCTTGCCCTTGGTCTCTTCGACAACCTTCATGCATTCGCGCACGCGGCCGACGTCGAGATCGATCGGCTTTTCGCAGAAGATCGCCTTGCCGGCGCGGGCGAAACGCTCGATCAGGTCGGCATGGGTATCCGTCGGAGTGCAGATGACGACGGCATCGATATCCGCGGACTTTTCGATCTCCTCGATCGTGCGGACAGCACAGCCATATTGCTTGGCGATCGCGTTGGCTGCTTCGGGAAAGGCATCGGCAACGGCAACGAGGACGGCATCCGGATTGCCGCTGACGGCTTTGGCGTGAACCTTGCCGATACGGCCGGCGCCGAGAAGACCAAATCTGACGGTCATGTTCATCTCTTTTTGACGAGCGGCAAAGCGCCGCGAAGGGACGGGGTGATGACGCTCACTCCGGACAGGCGTTGCGGAAGACAGGTCCGCGCTGATGCTCTTGAGGTGGTTTCCGGCATTTGCCGATCCGCCAAGTTGCGGGCGGTGTAATCTCTCTCCCTGTTCGTCTTGTCTCCCGAGCGCGTATGGAGCGATATCTCCTCGGCGCATGTGAAATCGGAATGAAAACGAAACGATGTTAATTTTCAGAATATTTATTCTATTTACGCCGTCGCCGTCAAGCTGTTAAACCGTTCGGGCTCTTGCGGCAAATGTCCATTTGGACATAAAGCTGTGGCCTTTGATGCAGGGCCCGAATGGCCGGGCACATCCTCAAGGACAGTTTTCATGATGAAGTTCATCGATCCGGATCATCCGTTCTACAAGCCGCTTTGGGTCCGGCTTCTGATCGTGATGCTCTGCTGTGTGTGGACTGCCGTCGAATTCTGGAACGGAGCGGACACCTGGGGGATGATCTTCCTGGCAGTCTCTGCCTATACGGCCTGCGTGCTGATCATCTTTTTCAAGCCGAAGACCGGGGCTGCCGAAGAAACAAAGACCGACGACCCTGCCTGATGTCACCGACGCTGCATCTGGCGTAACCGCCTTTGCGCTTCGTCGATAAGCATGTTGGCGACTTTCATGCGCAGTGTGGCATTGGTCCGGTAGTCGGGATCATGGCGATCCGGGTGGTTTTCAGCGGCAAAACGGCGGCGTTTATCGGCCAGTGTCTGGGGTGTCTCCATCTCCGTCAGCGCCAGGTCGGCGGCAATCTGTTCCGGGCCGACCCTGCCGAGATGCTCCGGCATGACCGGTTTGGGCACAGGCTTGGCGGGGGCGAGCATTGCATCGCTTGCCATATCGAAATAGGCGCGCTGAACCGCTCCGTCGCCGGTCATCGCCGACGCCAAAGGATTGCCCACCCAGCCCGCGTTGAAGCCGCGTATGGCGGCGGACGGCCGGTCCTCTTTCGAGGCCACCTCGTCGCCGTCCTCTTCCGCCTTCAACCGCTCCAGAACCGATTGGAACACCGACATCCCGAACATCTGCCTCTCCACTTTTCCAGCTTTAGAGCATGTCAGGGTTTTGCGGGCCTGATCAGGCGGTGCTCTGCTTCAGGATCAGGTCGTAGAGAAGCTTGGCGCTCGGCGGCAGCGCCCGGCCGCGTGCGGTGATCAGGCTGTAGGGCCGGATCTTGATGTTGAAATCTGTCGGAAGCACGCGGATCTCGCCCGCCTGGCTACCGCTTCCGGCAATCAGAGTGGCAACGTCGCGGGCGACGGGAGCGATGGCATTGGTGTGGTGGACGATGGAAACCGTCAGAATCGTCGATGACGTGTTGATAATGGTCGCGGGCAGCGGCGTACCGGCCGACAGAAAGCTGTCCTCGACGGCACGCCGCAGCAGCGTTCCCGATGGCTGGAAAACCCAGTCGTAACCGGGAAGATCGGCTGAGCTGATAATGCCCTTGTCGAGCAGCGGATGACCCGCCCGGACGATCAGGCAGACATCTTCCTCGCCGATCTCGATCAGGTTGAATTGCCGGGGATCCATGTCGTCCGGTATCCGGCCGATGACGAAGTCGTGCCGGGCTGCCAGCAGCTCGCGCACAAGCACATTGCTGTTTTCGACCTGAATATTGATTTCGATGCCGGGATAGGCGGTCGAGACCTGGCGGATGGCCGGAACGGCCAGGTTAAGGGCAGGTCCCGTGACAGAACCCAACGAGACCGAGCCGCCGCTGCCGGTCTTCAGTTCGTTGATCTCGCGCGTCGTTTCCCGAAGTTCCAAAAAGATCGTGCGCGCCCGCCGCGCCAGCGCCCTGCCATATTGCGTCAGTTCGACGCCGCGGGCGACGCGGGCACACAGAGGCGCCTTCACAATCGTCTCGACTTCGCTCAGCATGCGCGACGCTGCCGGTTGAGAAATGCTCAGAGAATCGGCCGCTGCGCTAATCTGACCATGTTCTTCGATGGCGAGAATCAGCTGCAGATGACTCATTTTTAAGCCTAGGCGAAAAATTCCGCGCTCCGAATAATCCACAGCCACGGATGAGAGTGGCGCTGAATCGTCCATATTTTACTCCTATTCCGAGAAAAATCCCTTCGCATGTGCAAAAAGTCACACTGTTGTGTCTTAATATATCAAAATTGTGATGAGGATACACTTATATTGTATTTGACAGTTATGATGTTTGATTCCAGTTTGCGGCGATGTGCGCCAGCGTGCTTGGGAGCGTGTAAGGCCTGGGAGGGCTTTCTTTCACCCCTTAAACCTCCGCCAAGGGACTTTAGTCTCTCGGCAACGCGAAGCGCTGCATATCGAGGCCGGCTGGCTGCCGCCTGGATCAACACTCAGGGAGAGATATATGAGATTAGTTACTTCGCTTCTCGCCGCCGCAGCGCTCAGCGTGGCGTCGTTCGTCGTTCCGGCGATCGCCCAGGACAAGGGCACCGTCGGCATCTCGATGCCAACCAAGACCTCGACCCGCTGGATTTCCGACGGCGAGACGATGGAAAAGCTGTTCAAGGAAGCCGGCTATACCCCGGACCTGCAGTTTGCTGACGACGACATTCCGAACCAGCTGGCCCAGATCGAAAACATGGTCACCAAGGGTGCCAAGGTTCTGATCATCGGCGCCATCGACGGTACGACGCTCTCCGACATCCTGGCCAAGGCTCACGAAGCTGGCGTCAAGGTCATCGCTTACGACCGCCTGATCCGCGATTCCGGCAATGTCGACTACTATGCAACGTTCGACAACTTCCAGGTTGGCGTTCTGCAGGCAACGACGCTGGTACAGGGCCTCAAGCTCGACGGCGCGACCGAGCCGAAGAATGTTGAACTGTTCGGCGGTTCGCCGGATGATAACAACGCCTTCTTCTTCTACGATGGTGCGATGTCGGTTCTGCAGCCGCTGATCGATGCCAAGAAGATCGTCGTCAAGTCCGGCCAGACGGGCATGGAAAAGGTCGGCACGCTGCGTTGGGACGGTGCTGTTGCACAGGCCCGCATGGAAAACCTGCTGTCCTCGACCTACACCGATGCCAAGGTTGACGGCGTTCTGTCGCCTTACGATGGTCTCTCCATCGGCATCATCTCGGCTCTGAAGGGTGTTGGCTACGGTTCCGGCGACATGCCGATGCCGATCGTTACCGGTCAGGACGCCGAACTTCCGTCGGTCAAGTCGATCCTCGCTGGCGAACAGTATTCCTCGATCTTCAAGGATACCCGCGAGCTTGCCAAGGTTGCCGTCTCGATGACGGACTCCATCATTGGCGGCAAGGAGCCGGAAATCAACGACACCAAGACCTACGACAACGGCGTCAAGGTTGTTCCGTCCTACCTCCTGAAGCCGGTCGCTGTTGACAAGACCAACGTCAAGGACGTTCTGGTCGGTGCTGGCTACTACACGGAAGACCAGATCAACAACTGATCCCGTCTTTTCCATCCGGGGCCCGCGATCAGTTGCGGGCCCTTTTATCTTGATGAGAGACTTGTATTGTCGTTGCGTCTGGCCTCATCATTCACGGACTGCCGCAGGATTACCTGAACATGGACAACATCATTCTCGAAATGCGGGGCATCACCAAGACGTTTCCGGGCGTCAAGGCCTTGGACAACGTCAACCTGAAGGTTCACGAGGGTGAAATTCACGCGCTGGTCGGCGAAAACGGAGCCGGCAAATCAACGCTGATGAAGGTTTTGAGCGGTGTCTATCCCGCTGGAACCTATGACGGCGAAATCCATTACGACCGTGAAGTTCGCCATTTCTCGACGATTTCGGATAGCGAGCATCTCGGCATCATCATCATTCACCAGGAGCTGGCGTTGGTGCCGCTGCTGTCGATTGCCGAAAATATCTTTCTCGGCAACGAGATCGCCACCAACGGCGTCATCGACTGGAAGCAGACTTTTCAGCGCACGCAGGGCCTGCTTGAAAAGGTCGGCCTCAAAGAGGCGCCATCGGCCCGTATCACCGATATCGGCGTCGGCAAGCAGCAGCTCGTCGAGATCGCCAAGGCGCTGTCCAAGAAGGTCCGGCTGCTCATCCTCGACGAACCGACGGCTTCGCTCAACGAGACCGATTCCGACGCGCTTCTGAAGCTCCTGATGGAATTCCGCAAGCAGGGCATGACCTCGATCATCATTTCGCACAAGCTGAACGAGATCAAGAAGGTCGCCGACAAGATCACCATCCTGCGCGATGGCGGCACGGTGGAAACGCTGAACTGTCACAACGAGGACATCAGCGAAGACCGGATCATCAAGGGCATGGTCGGCCGCGATATGGAAGACCGCTACCCGCCGCGCGAGCCGAAGGTCGGCGATATCCTGCTGGAAGTGAAGAACTGGAACGTCTTCCACCAGCAGCACCGCGACCGCCAGTTCCTGCACGACGTCAATTTCAACGTGCGCGCCGGCGAAGTCGTCGGCATTGCCGGCCTCATGGGTGCCGGCCGCACGGAAACGGTGATGAGCATCTTCGGCAAGTCCTGGGGTCACAAGATCACCGGCGAAGTTCACATGCATGGCAAGCTCGTTGATGTCAGCACCATCCCGCGCGCCATCGATGCCGGCCTTGCCTATGTGACCGAAGACCGCAAGCAGCTCGGCTTGGTGCTGAACAACAACATCATGCACAATACGACGCTTGCCAATCTGAATGCGGTTGCAAGCAACGGCGTGATCGATGACCACAAGGAGCGCAAGGTTGCGACCGACTACCGGTCGAAACTGCGTATCCGGTCCCATTCGATCTATCAGGAAGCCGTCAATCTGTCGGGTGGCAACCAGCAGAAGGTCGTCCTGTCCAAGTGGTTGTTCACCACGCCGGAAGTACTGATCCTCGACGAGCCGACGCGCGGCATCGATGTCGGGGCGAAGTATGAAATCTATACCATCATTAATCAGCTTGCCGCAGAGGGTAAGGGTATCCTGATGATCTCATCGGAAATGCCCGAACTTCTCGGAACCTGCGACCGGATCTACGTGATGAACGAAGGCCGCATCGTCGCCGAGCTTTCGAAGCAGGAAGCAAGCCAGGAATCCATTATGCGCGCCATCATGCGCTCCGGGGAGAAACACTAATGGTCGCCGAAACCAGCGCTCAGAAAACCACGCCCTCCATCGGGGAATATCTCAAGAACAATATCCGCGAATACGGCCTGCTCGTCGCGCTCGTGGTCATCATGCTTTTCTTTCAGTATTTGACTGATGGCGTTCTGTTCCGCCCGGTCAACCTGACCAACCTCATCCTGCAGAATTCCTTCATCGTCATCATGGCGCTGGGCATGCTGTTGATCATTGTTGCCGGCCATATCGATCTGTCGGTCGGCTCGATCGTCGCCTTCACCGGCGGCCTATCGGCGATCATGCTGGTCAAATGGGGGATTCATTTCTCCGTCGTCGTGCCGCTTTGCCTGATTTTGGGCGGTCTCGTGGGGGCAGCGCAAGGGTACTGGGTTGCCTACCAGAAAATCCCGGCGTTCATCGTGACACTGGCCGGCATGCTCGTTTTTCGCGGTCTGACCTACCTCATCCTGCAGAATCGGCCGATCGGTCCGTTCCCGAAGGATTTCCAGTCGCTGTCGACCGGCTTCGTCCCTGACTTCCTGTATTTCCTCAATCCGCTGCCCGGCACGATCACCAACTTCTTCTCGCTTGTCGTCGTGGTGGCGCTGGTTGCTTTGGCCATTTACTACGGTCTGCGCGATCGCCGGACCAATGAAAGGCACGGCACGGAAAACGAGCCCTTTGCGTTCTTTGCCGGCCAGATGGCGATCATTGCCGGCGTGGCGATTTTCCTCGGCTTCCAGCTCTCGACCTACAAGGGCTTCCCGAACGTCCTGATCGTCATGGCCCTGCTCATCGCGCTCTACACGTTCGTCACCACCCGCTCGACGATTGGCCGCCGCATCTACGCAATGGGCGGCAACGAGAAGGCGGCAAAGCTGTCCGGCATCAACACCGAACGGCTGACCTTCTACACCTTCGTCAACATGGGCGTGCTTGCGGCTCTTGCCGGCATGATCATCGCGGCACGCCTGAATTCGGCGACCCCGAAGGCCGGTGTCGGCTTCGAACTTGACGTCATCGCGGCCTGCTTCATCGGCGGCGCTTCGGCGTCGGGCGGCGTCGGCAAGATCACCGGCGCTGTTATCGGCGCTCTGATCATGGGTGTCATGAACAACGGTATGTCGATCATGGGCCTCGGCATCGACTACCAGCAGCTGGTCAAGGGCCTCGTGCTCCTCGCTGCCGTGTTCTTCGACGTCTACAACAAGAACAAGGGCTGACCGGTTCCGGTTGGTCCCGCGCGTCAGGTTTCCTGACTGCGCAAACGGGTGCCGGAGCGGTTGTCGCGCTGACGTTTGGCGCGATGCTCCGGCCCGCGCATCATAACGAGAACGGCGGCTTGCCGCCATGAACGGGAGCATGTGTCATGTTTCCCAACGGGTTGTTGTTGCCGAAAGCCAGCCGCTGGACGCCGATCAAACCGCCCGGATCTAGAAAAGGACAAGGCTGTGCTGATTTCTCAGGTGAAGAACAATGATGGCTCGATCACGGTGGCCGTTCGTGAATTGGGCGAGGGCGCCCGCGCCGTGAAGGGTGCGGCCAGCGTCTACACGCTGGCGATGGAAGCAGCCAATTCGGGCAAGAGCCTGAAGGCCGTCGTCGCGGCCCATGGTCTTGGCGACGAAGTCGATCTTCAGGACGTCTATGCCAAGGGGCTTTTCCTGCCGCCGATCACTCATCCGGATGACGCGCATCTGCATCTGACGGGTACCGGTCTCACCCATCTCGGCTCCGCATCGACGCGCGATGCGATGCATGCCGCGGTGTCGAAGGTCGAGGAAGGCGCCACCGATACGATGAAAATGTTCAAGATGGGTCTGGAAGGCGGCAAGCCGAAGCCGGGCGAGAAGGGCGTGCAGCCCGAATGGTTCTACAAGGGCAACGGCTCGCAGACAGTTGCTCCAGGCGGGGAACTCGTCTCGCCGTCCTTTGCCGAGGACGGTGGCGAAGAACCGGAAATGGCCGGCATCTACGTGATCTCCGACAAGGGCGCACCGTTCCGCATCGGCTTTGCGGTCGCCAACGAATTTTCCGACCACGTGACCGAACGGGTCAACTATCTCTATCTCGCCCATTCCAAGCTGCGGCCTGCAAGCTTCGGTCCGGAAATCCGGGTCGGCGAGGCGCCCGCCGACATTCGCGGCAGCTCGCGCATCATCCGCGATGGCACGGTTCTCTGGGAAAAGCCGTTCCTGTCGGGCGAAGCCAACATGTCCCATACTTTCGCCAATCTCGAATATCACCACTTCAAGTATGGAATTTTCCGTGCGCCGGGCGATGTCCATGTCCATATGTTCGGGACGGCGACGCTGTCCTTCGGCGATGGCATCAAGACCGAAGCGGGCGATATCTTCGAAATCGAGGCGTCCGAATTCGGTCTGCCGCTGCGCAACGCGCTGGCGATCGCCAGCGAAGACGAGATCACGATCGGTCAGCTCTGATCCGTTCATGCATTTGACTGCGGGTGCCGTTCTCAGGGTGTTCGCTGAAACCAAGGAGGCTTTGAGCCCATGACACTCCATCACAACCTGATCGCCGGCGAATGGGTCGGCAGCAACGGCGTTGAAAACATCAATCCGTCGAACACGAAGGAAATCGTCGGTCTCTATGCCACCGCCAGCGCCGACGATGCCAAGACCGCGATTGCCGCCGCAAAGGCCGCGTTTCCGGCCTGGTCGCGCTCGGGCATTCTCGAGCGTCATGCGATCCTGAAGAAGACCGCCGACGAAATCCTCGCCCGCAAGGAAGAGCTCGGCAACCTGCTCGCCCGCGAAGAAGGCAAGACGTTGCCGGAAGCGATCGGCGAGACCATCCGCGCGGCACAGATTTTCGATTTCTTCGCCGGCGAGGCTCTGCGCCTGGCAGGCGAGGTGCTGCCGTCGGCACGCCCGAACATCGGCGTCGAGATCACCCGCGAGCCGATCGGCGTCATCGGCATCATCACGCCGTGGAACTTCCCGATCGCCATTCCGGCCTGGAAGATCGCGCCGGCACTCTGCTACGGCAACACCGTCGTCTTCAAGCCTGCCGAGCTGGTACCCGGCTGCTCCTGGGCGATTGCCGATATTCTCAACCGTGCCGGCCTGCCGAAGGGCGTCTTGAACCTCGTCATGGGCAAGGGCTCGGTCGTTGGCCAGGCCATGCTCGACAGCCCGGATCTGGCCGGCATCACCTTTACCGGCTCGACGGGTACCGGCAAGCGGGTCGCCGCGTCCTCCATCGAGCATAACCGCAAGTTCCAGCTGGAAATGGGCGGCAAGAACCCGATGGTGGTACTGGACGATGCCGACCTGACCGTCGCTGTCGAAGCCGCGGCCAATTCCGGCTTCTTCTCGACCGGCCAGCGCTGCACGGCGTCGTCGCGACTGATCGTCACCGAAGGCATCCACGACAAGTTCGTCGCAGCCTTGACCGAAAAGCTGAAGACACTGGTGGTCGATGATGCGCTGAAGGCAGGAACCCATATCGGTCCGGTCGTCGATGAGCGCCAGCTTGCAACCGACACCGATTACATTGCCATCGGCCGCCAGGAAGGCGCCAAGCTCGCTTTCGGCGGCGAGACGATTACGCGCGAAAATCCGGGCTTCTACCTGCAGCCGACGCTGTTTACCGAGGCAACCAACCAGATGCGCATCAGCCGCGAAGAAATCTTCGGCCCCGTCGCCTCCGTCATCCGGGTCAAGGATTACGAGGAAGCGCTCTCGGTTGCCAACGACACGCCGTTCGGCCTGTCGGCGGGTATCGCGACGACGAGCCTGAAGCATGCGACGCATTTCAAGCGCAATTCGGAAGCCGGCATGGTGATGGTCAACCTGCCGACGGCTGGTGTTGATTTCCACGTGCCGTTCGGTGGCCGCAAGGCTTCCTCTTTCGGCTCGCGCGAGCAGGGCAAGTACGCGGCCGAGTTCTTCACCGTGGTGAAAACGGCTTATACGCTGGCTTAACGACGTTTCCGGACTGGGCAAGGCCCGGTCCGATCCCTCTTAAAGGACAAGGACTATGACGAAGAAAGCGGAATGGCCGCGCAGGCTGCGGTCCCAGGAATGGTACGGCGGCACGAGCCGCGACGTGATCTACCATCGCGGCTGGATGAAGAACCAGGGGTATCCGCACGACCTGTTCGACGGCCGGCCGGTGATCGGCATCCTCAACACCTGGTCGGATATGACGCCGTGCAACGGCCATCTGCGCGAGCTTGCCGAAAAGGTGAAGGCCGGCGTGTGGGAGGCTGGCGGCTTCCCGATGGAGGTGCCGGTATTCTCGGCATCGGAAAACACCTTCCGCCCGACGGCGATGATGTACCGCAACCTGGCGGCGCTGGCTATCGAAGAGACCATCCGCGGCCAGCCGATGGATGGCTGCGTGCTTTTGGTCGGTTGCGACAAGACCACGCCCTCGCTGATCATGGCAGCGGCCTCAGTCGACCTGCCCTCGATCGTCGTCACCGGCGGGCCGATGCTGAACGGCTATTTCCGCGGTGAGCGCGTCGGCTCGGGCACGCATCTGTGGAAATTCTCCGAGATGGTCAAGGCCGGCGAGATGACGCAGGATGAGTTCTTGGAGGCGGAAGCCTCGATGAGCCGTTCGTCGGGCACCTGTAACACCATGGGTACCGCCTCCACCATGGCCTCCATGGCGGAAGCCCTCGGCATGGCTCTGTCAGGCAATGCTGCGATCCCGGGCGTCGACTCCCGCCGCAAGGTGATGGCACAGCTCACCGGTCGACGGATCGTCCAGATGGTCAAGGACGATCTGAAGCCCTCCGACATCATGACGAAGAAGGCCTTCGAGAACGCCATCCGCACCAACGCGGCCATCGGCGGATCGACCAACGCTGTTATCCACCTGCTGGCCATGGCCGGCCGCGTCGGCATCGACCTGACACTGGATGATTGGGACCGTTGCGGCCGCGACGTGCCGACCATCGTCAACCTCATGCCGTCGGGCAAATACCTGATGGAAGAGTTCTTCTATGCCGGCGGTCTGCCGGTGGTCTTGAAGCGCCTCGGCGAGGCTGGCCTTCTGCACAAGGACGCGATAACGGTCTCTGGCGAAACCGTTTGGGACGAGGTCAAGGACGTCGTCAACTGGAACGAGGACGTCATTCTGCCTGCCGACAAGGCGCTGACGCAGTCGGGCGGCATCGTCGTCGTGCGCGGCAATCTCGCGCCCAAGGGCGCGGTGCTGAAGCCGTCAGCCGCTTCGCCGCATCTCTTGACGCATCGGGGCCGCGCGGTGGTGTTCGAGGACATCGACGACTACAAGGCCAAGATCAACGACGACAATCTCGACATCGACGAGACCTGCGTCATGGTCATGAAGAACTGTGGACCGAAGGGTTATCCGGGCATGGCCGAGGTCGGCAACATGGGTCTTCCGCCGAAAGTGCTGAAGAAGGGCATCACCGACATGGTGCGCATCTCCGACGCTCGCATGTCCGGCACCGCCTACGGTACTGTCGTGTTGCACACGTCGCCGGAAGCAGCGGTCGGCGGCCCGCTTGCCGTGGTGAAGAACGGCGATATGATCGAGCTCGACGTGCCGAACCGCCGCCTGCATCTCGACATTTCCGAAGCGGAACTGGCGCGGCGGCTTGCCGAGTGGCAGCCGAACCACGACCTGCCGACATCGGGCTATGCTTTCCTGCACCAGCAGCATGTCGAAGGGGCCGATACCGGCGCCGACCTCGACTTCCTCAAGGGATGTCGCGGAAACGCGGTCGGCAAGGACAGTCACTAACCGCTTATCCGCAGTTTGAAGCTGAAATCACAAGGTCTCCGGCATAACCTGCCGGAGACCTATTTCTTTTCTGCCCTCCCGGCAAAAAGCGATTTGCGGATGGTTGCGTGGACGCCGAGATTGCCGTCCGCCACCTGTGTGATGCCGAAATCGACCGCCAGCGACATCAGGCTCATGGCTTCGTCCTCGCTCAGCGCATAGGTATCCATCAGGAACCGGCGCGCCTGCTGGAATGCGTTGCGCAGGGCAAGGTCCACCGTGGACCGGCCGTAGACCTCGGCTTGCGCGTTGCGGCCGAGATCGCGCAGATATTGCGGATAGCTGAAGCTCTGGATAACCCAGCAGTCCGCAGTCTCGATCAGCGGCGCACCGAAGCCGTGCAGATGCGGGGGCAGCTGCTCATGCTGCTTGTGCAGCCTGATGCGGATGTCGCCGGTGAGCGAGCATTCAAGCCCGGTACCGTTGATCTCGCCGTCGCCTTGCGCGAAATGCCCGTCACCGATCGACAGGAGGGCGCCGGGAACGGAAACGGGCAGGTATATTTTCGATCCGGGACCTGCGCGCCAGTTGTCGATATTGCCGCCGAAATAGCCGGGCGGGATGGAATCGATGATCTCCGCCTCCCGCGGCGCGACGGCGATGAAGCCGAAATGTGGACGGGCAGGGACGCGCACGCCTTCGAGCAGCCTGTTTCTGGGCTGGATGCTGGCGCGGTCCACCGGAATGCCGGGGTAATCCATCGTGGCATGCACGACGCCGAAGGGATCGGTCTGCGGCGTCCACTCGAAGCTGTAGAGCGCCCGTGCATGCGCCGCATCCTGAAGGTCGATTTCATAGATGGTCACCGTTTCGCGGCGGCGGGTCTGGTCGAGCAGGTCGTGATACTGGAAGCCCCACCAGGCCGAAGCATTGCTGGCGAAGGCCTTGCCGGCAAAGTCGGGATTGGCGCAAGGGCGGGGGCTGATACCGAGTATCTCCACTTCGAGTATATCGCCCGGCTCGGCGCCGCGCACGTGGATCGGTCCCGTACAGATGTGCACGCCGAAACCTTCGCCAGCGCCGCGCCCGAACACCGAGGCGTTGATGGGACCTGCGCCACGGCGGTCGATAGCCTTGTATTCCGATGTCCACTCAAACACGCTTTCGGCACCGGGATCGCCCTTGATCATGCGTTCGTGGTCGTCGTAGGCATGCTGTGTCAGGGTCTCGATCGTGACGCGCTCGCCAGACCCGACCCTCAGCACCGGCGCCAGCAGGCGGCTGAGATATCCCCAATGCACCGTCGAGCGGTTGGCTGGAAGATAATGGTGGCGCGGGGTCTTTTCCCGGATTTCCACCTCAGCGGTGTCGCCGGCGGTAAACTGGACGGTTTTCGGGCGGCTGGGCGTCACGCCGCTACGGCCGCCCTGTACGGATGGCTTGCCTCTTTGCCGGCGAACCTCCCCGGTATCGGACAGGTTGCGGCGCAGGATGCGCGGCGAAATGCCGAAGGCGGTGCTGAAGGCGCGGGAGAAATGGGCCTGATCGCGAAAGCCCCAGCGGTTGCCGATTTCGGCGATGCTTTCGGCATTGTGGTTCGGATCGATCAGGTCGGCGCGGCACCGCTCGAGGCGCAGGTTGCGGACATAATCCGAAAAGCTCTCGCCGCGCTTTTCAAACAGGCGCTGCAGGTACCGCACGGACATGCCTTCCTTCGCTGCGATATCGGTCATGCCGAGATCGGTGTCTTGAAGCTGGCGCTCGATGGCGGCTGAAACCCGCCGGAAATGCGCGGCCTGCACCTGGGTCACGCCGCCCTCGTCCGCCTTCAGTTCGGACAAAAGGGCGCTTGCGGCAAGTTCCGTCACCGCTGTTTCCGCCACGCTCAGGTCGGCCTGGTCGATCAGGTCGATATGGCCCGCCAGGGTCCGCAGTATCGGCCGCACGGCGATGGCGGCGACCGTCTTGCCCAGTGCGACTGGAAAGGTCACCCTTGCGCGGCCAAGCCGCGATGCGAAGCCGGTGCGCGGCAGCCGCAGGATCAGGATCTCGAAATCGCTGCGCCAATCGATCGTCCAGCGGTCCGCCATGTCGAGCGCGCACAGAACGCCTTCCGCCAGCTCGATGGACTTGCGCCCGCAGATCAGCCGCCCGCGCCCGGACAGACAGAGGATGAGGGAGACCGGACTGTTGGCGCTTGCCTGCACAATGCTCTGCAATTGCTGGGGTCGCGAATGGAGAAGCGCCAGAACGGCGCCGCTTTGCGAATGCCGCAGTGTGATCGAACCGCTCGCCGGTCCGCGTTCCGGCATCCGGCAATCGAGCGATAATGCCATCAGCGCACCCAGCCAGGCATTCTGGCGGGCCTCGGCCGGAAACTGATCGATCGCGATATGCTCGGCTGCCTGATCCATGCAAATCCCTTCTTGCGTGGGGTCTATCCGCAAGCGCGCTGCCGTTGCGCCTCCTCAGGATAGCATGCTGAGGGAAGTTTAACCGCACTGCAGCAATTTTTCTTGTTCCCAGACGAACAATCTCTTGCTTCGTGATGCCGCGCGGGCTGATCCCGGCACACTCGATAATTTTAGGAATTCATTTAAGCATATGAAAATATTTTATTATTTTTGATTTTTTGCTCTGCTCTCGGTGCCAAACGCTGCCGATGCCGGCCGGTGGCGGCCATTGTCATCGCTCGATCCGTCACAAATACTTTGCCCCGTCGAAGCACTTTTAAGGGGAAAGGAACGAAAAAAATGTGCCATGGAGACGACGTGAATTGTCCGCATTTTGCGGCGCACTACAAGACATTCAAGGAAGATATGAACGTCGAGCGGCGCGGCTTCCTGAAGAGCAGTTTTGCGGCTGCGGGCGGTCTTGCCGCCCTCGGCGCGGGAACGATGACGCTGGTCACGCCCGAGCTGGCTAAGGCCAGCGCCGCCAAGCAGCCCGCCAAGCAATCCTATCACTATCTGCCCGCCAACGCCGATACGGTTCACTGGGGCTATTTCAGCAAGACGCTGAAGCCGCAGGTGGAAGTGGAGAGCGGCGACATCGTCACCATCGAGACGCTGACGCATCATGCGGGCGACGATCTGGAGCGCATGGTCAAGGGGGACGAGGGGGCGGAAAGCGTCTACCTCTGGACCAAGGAAAAGAAGGGCGTCGACCGGCGTGGCGCCGGACCGACCGACCCCGCCGTCTACAAGAAGGGTTCCGGCGAAGGCATGGGCGTGCACATCATGACCGGTCCGGTCTATGTGCGCGGCGCCGAGCCGGGCGATATTCTGGAGGTCCGCATCATCGATTGCGTGCCGCGCCCGTCAGCCAATCCGGACTTCAAGGGCAAGGCCTTCGGGTCAAATGCGGCGGCCAATTGGGGTTTCCACTACAACCATCTTCTCGACGGCAAGAAGCGCGAGGTCATCACGATCTATGAGATCGATGCAACGGGCAGCCGCAACTGGGCGCAGGCGGCCTATAATTTCCGGTGGGTGCCGCAGAAAGACCCGTTCGGCGTCATGCACGAGACGATCGACTATCCCGGCGTGCCCGTGGATCACAGCATCACCAAGCGCAATTACGACGTGCTGAAGGGTGTGCGGCTTCCGATCCGCCCGCACTTCGGCACGCTCGGCCTTGCGCCCGCCGAAGTGGATTTCGTCGATACGATTCCGCCCAGCTATACCGGCGGCAATATCGACAACTGGCGTATCGGCAAGGGGGCGACGATGTACTATCCCGTCTCCGTCGCCGGCGCCATGCTCTCGGTCGGGGATCCTCATGCCTCGCAAGGCGACAGCGAACTGTGCGGAACAGCGATCGAATGCTCGCTGACCGGCACATTCCAGCTCATCGTTCACAAGAAGGCGGACCTCGCCGGCACGCCGCTGGAGGAGCTGAACTATCCGATGCTGGAAACCAAGGACGACTGGCTGGTTCACGGCTTCAGTTTCGCCAACTATCTGGAGGAACTGGGCTCCAGTGCGCAGACCGAGATCTACTCGAAGTCGTCGGTCGATCTGGCGCTGCGCGATGCCTTCAAGAAGATGCGCCATTTCCTGATGAAGACGAAGGGACTGACGGAAGACGAGGCGATCTCGCTGATGTCCATCGGCGTCGACTTCGGCATCACCCAGGTGGTCGACGGGAACTGGGGCGTGCACGCCATCGTCAAGAAGGACATTTTCGCCGGCATGGCGTGATGCGCTTTCACCCGGCCTCTACAGCGCCGCGCGTCATTCGTGACGCGCAAACGTCGCTGTAACCTTTTAAACTTGCTGCATAATTTTTCCTTAAATCGATTCCGACTTAAGGAATTATGCAGTAGGAGCCCGGTGATCCAAACGCCGGAGCCGGTCAGGACTGGCTCTGGCTCTGTTCCTGCTGCTCAACAGTCACCGAGACTTTCAGCGCTTCGCTCGCTGAACCGTGGATCAGGCCGGAAATCGGCGCTGCGTCGCGATAGTCCAGCCCGCAGGCGATGCGGACATAGCGGTCGTCAGGGCACATCTTGTTGGCGGCATCGAAGCCGACCCAGCCGAGACCGTTGAGGTGCACTTCGGCCCAGGCGTGGCTGGCCGTCTGCTCCGGATGATCTTCCATCATCAGGTATCCGGAAACGTAGCGCGCGGGCAGGCCCAGCGTGCGCGCGGCGGCGATCATGATATGGGCGTGATCCTGGCAGACGCCGCTCTTTTGCAGGAGGGCCTGCTCTGCCGTTGTCTCCGTTCCTGTCTCGCCCTGCCGGTATTCGACGATCTCATTGATCTTGCCCATTAGCGCATGCATCCTGGCAAGATCCGTCTCGCCGCTCATTGCCTTGGCGAGGTTGCGGATGGGCTTGGTCATCTTGGTGAGCGGCGTTTCGCGCAAATAGAGCCAGAGCGGCGCATAGGCCTGGTGGGGGCCGTAGACACCCGCCTTGTCTTCCGTCTCGATCTCGCCTGAAGCTGTGATGCGGATAGACGTCTGGTCGCCATGGACGCTGACGAGGTTTACCCGGTTGCCGAAATGGTCGTCATAGCCGACCTCCATCTTGGCGCCCTCGACGGCGGTTTCCCAGCTGATGACGGTCTGACCTGGCTGCGACAGTGGCGTCAGGCGCAGACGCTGCAGCGAATACTGCACCGGTTCGTCATAGGTATATTCGGTGGTGTGGCTGATCTTCAGACGCATGTACTCTCTCCCATCCGAATCTCAGTTGAACCGGTAACCGTCGGAGATTTCCTGTCCCAGACGGTTGTTGTGGCTGATGAAATTCTCGATGTATTCGTGCAGCCCCTGGTCCATCACGTCCTTGATCGAGTGATTGCGCAGGGAGGAGAGGGTTTCTTCCGCCGTTGCGTGTGCTGCATGGCCTTCGCCGTATTCGCGGGCGAGATAGCCGAGATTGCTGACGATCTTGTCGTAGCAATAGGCAAGCGACCGGGGCATGCGGCCGTTGAGGATCAGGAAGTCGGCAATGTTGGATGGTTTGTATTCCGCCTCGTAGACCCAGCCGTAGGAGCGGTGCGCCGAAACCGAGCGCAGGATCGATTCCCACTGGACGTTGTCGATCGAGGAGCCGACCTGCGACACCGCCGGAAGCAGGACGTAGTATTTCACATCGAGAATGCGGGCGGTGTTGTCGGCCCGCTCGATGAAGGTGCCGATGCGTGAGAAGTTGAAGATCTCGTTGCGCAGCATCGTCCCGTGGAACGCGCCGCGGATCAGGCCCGTCATGCGCTTGATGCCGTCGATGACTTCGGGAAGGTCGGCCGGCCTGATGCGCCGGGAAAGGGTGGATTTGAGGTCGAGCCAGCATTCGTTGGTGGCTTCCCAGGTTTCCCGCGTCAGCGCTGTTCTCACCATGCGGGCATTGTTGCGGCCCGAATCGATGCAGGACATCACGCTCGAAGGATTGGCCCGGTCGCGCAGCAGAAAGTCGATGGCGTCGGCGCTCGTCAGTTTTTCGTAGAGATCGTCGTAGATATCGCGGACGCCCGAGCTTTGCAGCACGCCGTCCCAATCGTCTTCCGTTGCCTCCGAGCGGGTGAGCGACATGCGCAGGCCGGCATCGATCAGCCGGGCACTGTTTTCGGCCCGCTCGATATAGCGGAACATCCAGTAGAGGCCGTTTGCAGTTCTTCCAAGCATATGCATCAGTCCTCCAGAACCCAGGTATCCTTGGTGCCGCCGCCCTGGCTGGAATTCACCACCAGCGAGCCGGCCTTCAAAGCCACGCGGGTCAGCCCGCCTGGAATGATCTGCACCTTGTCGGAAACGAGGACATAAGGGCGAAGGTCCACATGGCGCGGAGCGATGCCCTTGTTGACGAGGATCGGCACGGTCGAAAGCGAAAGTGTCGGTTGCGCGATGTAGTTGGCAGGGCGCGCTTTCAGTTTTTCGGCAAAAGCAGCGCGCTCCTTCTTGGATGCGGTCGGCCCGACCAGCATGCCGTAACCGCCGGAGCCATGCACTTCCTTGACGACGAGATCGGCAAGGTTTTCCAGTACGTATTTCAGGCTGTCGTCTTCCGAACAGCGCCATGTTGGCACGTTCTCGAGCAGCGCCTTGCGGCCGGTATAGAACTCGACGATCTCGGGCATGTAGGAGTAGATCGCCTTGTCGTCGCAGATGCCGGTGCCTGGCGCATTGGCAATAGTGATATTGCCCGCCCGGTAGACATCCATGATGCCGGGAATGCCGAGCGCCGATTCGGGCTTGAAGGTCAGCGGATCGAGATAGTCGTCATCGACACGGCGGTAGAGCACGTCGATCGCCTCGTAGCCGCGGGTGGTGCGCATCTTCACCTTGCCGTCGATGACGCGCAGGTCCGAGCCTTCGACAAGCTCGACACCCATCATATCGGCGAGGAAGGCGTGCTCGTAATAGGCCGAATTGTAGATGCCGGGCGTCAGCACCGCAACGCGCGGCTTGCCTTCGCAGCCGGGAGGAGCGAGCGATGCCAGGCTGTGGCGCAAGAGGTAGGGATAGTTCTCGACCGGCCGGACGCGGTTTTGATGGAAGAGTTCCGGGAACATCTGCATCATCGTTTCGCGGTTTTCCAGCATGTAGGAAACGCCGGAGGGCGTGCGGGCATTGTCTTCCAGCACATAGAACTGGTCTTCGCCGGTGCGCACGATGTCGGTGCCGACGATATGGGTATAGACGCCGCCCGGCGGCCGGAAGCCGATCATCTGTGGCAGGAAGGCGACGTTGCGCTCGATCAGCTCGCGCGGCACACGGCCGGCCTTGATGATCTCCTGCTTGTGGTAGATGTCGTCAAGGAAGGCGTTGAGGGCGATGACCCGCTGTTCGATGCCCTGGGCCAGCTTGCGCCATTCACGGCCGGAAATGATGCGGGGGATGAGGTCGAAGGGGATGAGCTTTTCGGAGCTGTCCGCGTGTCCGTAGACCGCGAAGGTAATACCTGTCCTGCGGAAGATGTTCTCGGCCTCTTTCGATTTTGCAATCAGGCGGGCCTTGTCCTGGGCTGAGTACCAATCATTGTAAGTCGAGTACGGCTGGCGCGGGCTGTTGTCCGCATTCATCATTTCGTCAAATGCCAACGGTGTGATCCCCTTTTTTTGCCATTTGAGTACAACAACAGGGGCAATGCAAGAAGCATGCTCATTAGAGGGCAAAAGAAATTTCGGCTGGTGATCGCCGCTTTTTTGGGCTGACCCTGAGGTCAGAGTCCTGGAGATGCCGCCCTTTTCATCATGTCTTCGCGTCGGAGTGGCCAAGTAGTTCCATTCCGGTCCCTCGCCGGGAGTTGGAAATCTATTGAGTGCCTGATTTTTGTGCTGCCGGCGGATCGTGATCCGGGTCCTCGCTGAAGATAAACATCAGGAATTTTGCTTTGACCATCACCAAGCGTCCCTCTATCGCAGTCGGCGACGCAAAGATCACCTCTGGAGTTCGCATGACCCTCGACCGCCTGGCCCCGGCCATTTTCGTTCTGCTCTGGTCGACGGGATGGGTGATGGCGAAATATGCCGGCATCTACGCCGACCCGCTGACGTTCCTGGTGATGCGCTATCTTCTCGCGACGCTCTTGTTCGTCGGCTTCTGTCTGGCAACCGGTGCCGCATGGCCAAAGACCTGGACGGCGGCCGGACATGCCGTCGTCTCCGGCATCTTCCTGCATGGGCTCTATCTCGGCGCCGTCTGGTGGGCGATCGGACAAGGGGTTCCGGCGGCGATTTCCGGCATTATCGCCGGATTGCAGCCGCTGATGACGGCGGTTGCCGCGCCGGCCCTGATCGGCGAAAACCTGTCGGTTCAGCAGAGGCTCGGGCTAACGCTGGGCTTTCTCGGGATCGCGCTGGCCGTTGTTCCCAAGATGCTGGCCATCGATACCGGCGTGACGCCGATCCATCTGTTTCCGGTGGTCATCAATGTGCTCGGCATGGCGGCCGTCACCTACGGCACCCTCTATCAGAAACGGCACCTCCAGACCGGCGATATCCGCTCGACCGCGACCCTGCAATATGTCGGCGCCCTGATTGTTACGCTTCCTGCCGCGTTCTTGCTTGAGGATATGCGGGTGATCTGGAGCGTGCAGCTGTTTGCGGCCCTGACCTGGGCGGTGCTCGGCCTGTCGATGGGGGCGATTGCCTTGCTGCTTTATCTGATCCGGCGCGGTCAGGTCTCGAAGGCCGCGTCGCTGATCTATCTGGTGCCGCCGCTGGCAGCATTGCAGGCCTGGCTGCTGTTTGACGAAGCCCTGACGCCGCCGATGATCGCCGGCACGATGGTCGCGGTCACCGGCGTCTATCTCACCAACCGTAAACCGGTGGCGGTTCCGGCATAAAAAAACGGCGGGTCCAGCCCGCCGTTCTTCATCTCAATTCACTTTCGCGAAAGGCTTATGCCTCGTCGCGGCGCGGTCCGTTGCCGTTGGCACGGCGGCGCTGGCCTTGGGCACTGGCGCCATTGCCGCCTTCGCGGTTCTGGCCGCCTGCGGCGTTGCCGCCGTGGTTGCGGTTGCGCCATTCGCCCTGCTTGCCGCCGGGACGTCCGTTGCGGTTGCCGCCGGGACGCTTGGCAAGAGCCTGCTCGTGAGCTGCCTGTGCGGCCGGGCCCTGGCCCTTGCGGTGCGGCTTCTTCGCGTGGCTGTCGCCGGCCAAAAGATCGTCACCGGCAAACGGGCTCGGAGCCGAACGCTCGGTGCGGTGCACGTTGTCGCTGCCGCCCTGCGGACGCGGACGGCGCTCATTGTGGCCGTTGCCAGCGGGGCGGGAAGCGTTGCGGGCACCGTTGCCACCGCGAGCACCCTTCGGGCGGGCGCGGTCGGCCGGAACCTCACCGCTGGCGACAGCGATATCGATCTTCATCAGGCGCTCGATGTCGCGCAGCAGGCGGATTTCGTCCGGTGCGCAGAAAGCGATGGCAATGCCGTCGCGGCCGGCGCGGGCGGTACGGCCGATGCGGTGCACGTAGGCATCCGGCACTTCCGGCAGGTCGTAGTTGTAGACATGGGTGACGCCGGGAATATCGATGCCGCGGGCCGCAACGTCGGTTGCAACGAGAACGCGGGTTTCGCCATCACGGAAGGCCTTAAGTGCGCGTTCGCGCTGGCCCTGGCTCTTGTTGCCGTGGATCGAGGCGACGGAGAAGCCGACATGGTCCAGGTGCTTCATCAGCTTTTCGGCGCCGTGCTTGGTGCGCGAGAAAACCATGGCGCGGCCATCGGGATTTTCGGTCAGCGTCTTCTTGAGGATCTCGGTCTTCTGGCTGGCGCCGGCAACGAAATGGACGAACTGTTCGACCTTGTCGGCGGCCTTGCCCGGAGGCGAGACTTCGACGCGCTTCGGGTTGCTCAGATATTCGGCGGCCAGATCGGCGATCGCCTTCGGCATGGTGGCCGAAAACAAGAGCGTCTGGCGGTTCTTCGGCACCAGTTTGGATATCTTGCGCAGGTCATGGATGAAGCCGAGATCCAGCATCTGGTCGGCTTCGTCGAGAACCAGGTAACGGGCCTGGGTCAGGGTCACTGCCTTGCGGGCGATGAGATCGAGAAGACGGCCGGGCGTGGCGACGAGGATGTCGACGCCGCGGGAAAGCTGCTCGGACTGCTTGTTGATCGAGGCACCGCCGACGACCAGGCCGATCTTGATCGGCGTCTTCTTGACGAAGTCCTTGAGGTTGGCAGCGATCTGGTTCACCAGCTCGCGGGTCGGGGCGAGAACCAGCGCGCGGATGTTGCGCGGATCGGGACGCTTGCCGTCGGCCATCATCTTTTCGATCATCGGCAGGCCGAAAGCGGCGGTTTTGCCGGTGCCGGTCTGGGCAAGACCGATCAGGTCATGGCCTTCCATGACGAGCGGGATGGCTTCGGCCTGAATCGGCGTCGGCGTTTCGAAACCCAGGGAGGCGAGGGTCGAAAGCACGTGCTCGGAGAGGCCAAGGTCTTTGAAAGTGGTCAATGTAATACCTTTTCGGGGGCGCAAAACGAACAACGCCGGAACTGCACCATGCGGTTCCGGTTTCGCTTCGCGTCAAGAACCCCGCGTGATTTGGGAACTTGTGGGTTGATTAATCTCGTCTAGCGCATGCATCCTGCCACGTTTGGCAGGACATTCTCTAGTTGCGCTTATCCTTCGTTACGGATCGGTAGATCCCGCAGGGCTCGCTCACGCGGCGGCCAGAAGGTGACGCTGAGCCTCATGTCGTTGTTTTCCCGTCAAAAGTCAAGGGATAGTTTTTTGCAGGTGCGAAGAGACCGGTGGATCACGGCATGACCAGCTGGAAGTCGATGCAGGGATGACCGGGCCCGGCGGCGCTCCCGGTTACAATATTTTTGCGGGTGTCGAAATTTTTACGGAACATTCCTTTTTCCCGGCGCGTTGATTTCATCACGTGTCTCGTCTTGGGGGGAGGCACTGCGTGCGTTCAGTCCTGGCGCCGCCGGTGCCACGGCCTATGAACGTTGGGGCTCTGCTCGAGGATTGAACAATGACCATCACATGGATTCTTGCCGCAGACGGAAATCAGGCACGTCTTCTGAAGGGCGTGAATTTTCTCAAAAATGGGCGCCAGAGCCCCGAGCAGGAGGTTTTTCAGCTTGAGACCAGGCGCGCCCGGGACATCATGGCCGACAAACCGGGGCGCAGTCATTCCTCCGTGGGACATGGCCGCTCGGCGATGGAGTATCCCAGCGATCCGGTCCGTGAGGAACAGCAGAAGTTCACCGCCGACGTTGCCAGCAAAATAGACAGCTATGAGCAGGAGGGCGCATTCGACCGCCTTGTTGTTTGTGCGGCACCACAGACGCTTGGCGATCTGCGCTCCATGCTTTCCGCCGCAACGCGGGCCAAGACAACCGTGGAGATCAGCAAGGACTACAGCAATCTGCCGACGGACAAGCTGATTTCGTCGGTTCGTGCCGCGCTGTCGAACTGATTCTTCGTTAAAAATCCGTCGGAACGCCGCCTTCGGCTTTCCGGCGGGCAACAAACGCGTCAAGCTCCTCCTCGATGGCCGGATCGAGCGGCGGCTTCTCATATTCGTTCAGTTTATCCTTGAAGACGCGGTTGGCGTGATCGTAGGTCGTCGGCCGTCCGGCTTCGGTCCAGGTCTCGAAATTGCGCCAGTCCGACAGGATCGGCGAGTAGAAGGCCGTCTCGTAGCGGGCGAGCGTATGGGCGGTGCCGAAATAATGCCCTCCGGGGCCGACATCGCGCACGGCATCCAGCCCCAGCGCATCCTCGCTGACATCGAGCGGCGTCAGGAATTCGGCGACCATCTGCAGCATGTCGACATCGAGAATGAATTTTTCGAAGGAGGCCGTGAGCCCCCCCTCGCTCCAGCCGGCCGAGTGCATGATGAAATTGCCGCCCCCTTGCGTCAGCGCCCAGAGCGACAGGGCCGATTCATAGGCGGCCTGTGCATCGAGCGTGTTGGAAGCGTTGGTGTTGGAGGTGCGGTAGGGAACTTTGTAGCGGCGGGCGAGCTGTCCGCCGGCAATCACGGCCTTCATGTATTCGGGCGTGCCGAAGGCGGGCGCACCGGTTTTCATGTCCACATTCGAGGTGAAGCCGCCATACATGACAGGCGACCCGCGCCGGACCATCTGCGTAAATGCAATGCCCGCCAGCGCCTCGGCATTCTGCTGCACGACGGCGCCTGCGATCGTCACCGGCGCCATGGCGCCCGCCAGCGTGAACGGCGTGACGACGACGACCTGATTGCGCGACGACATTTCGATGATGCCCTGCAGCATCGGCCCATCAAGGCGCAGCGGCGAGGATGTGTTGATGATGGTGAACAGCGACGGCTCGCGTTCCATCTGCTCGGTGGAAATGCCGCGGCCGATGCGGGCAATCTCGATCGCGTCGATATTGCGCTGCTGGCCAAGCGAATAGCAGTGGAACACCTTGTCGGTGAGCTTCACCATGTCCGACAGGCAGTCGAGATGGCGCACGGAAGCGTGGATGTCGATCGGCTCGACCGGATAGCCGCCGGTGGTATGGATGATGTCATAGGACTGGGCGAGCTTGACCAGCTTGCGGAAATCCTCCTGGTTGCCGGCGCGCCGTCCGCCCTCGCGGTCGGCAACGAACGGTGCCGAGGCGATCTGCGCGAACACCAGGTTGTTGCCGCCGATCTCAACATTGCGCACCGGGTTGCGCGCATGCATGGTGAAGCCTGATGGCACGGACGCCATCATGTCCATGATCAGGCCGCGATCGAAACGCACCCGATCCGTGCCGGGCGTCAGATCGGCGCCGGCAGCCTTCATGCGGGCGCGGGCTTCGGGCAGGATCACGTCCATGCCGATCTCTTCAAGAATTGTCAGCGAGGCGTCGTGAATGGCCTCGAGCGCGTCTTCGGAGAGCACCGTTGATTTTGCCATCGTGTTGACGAGGTTCAGGTATTTTGAACTGCCGCTGCCCTTGCGGGAACGATCGGCGCCGCGGCCGCCGGTTCTGCGGCGCCGCTCGACCGGCGCGTCTGCCTCGCTTGTGGAGGCTTGCGGAAATTCGTTGTCGCTCATCGCTTTTCCATCGGTTTGGACAGAGCGTCATGTTGCCGTTTCGACGCGCCAAAGGCGCCACCATTTGCGACAGCAAATTTCCTTGAAAGAGAAGGGCAGTGTGAGGGCTGGTTTTTAAGCGACGCCGGATGTCGATTTCACGCCGCAGAGCATTTCGCGCTTGCTGCCGAAACCAGGCCGGCGTTCGACCGTGAAGCCTGCGGCCTGGAGATTTCGGCGCACGAAGCCGGCGGCGGCATAGGTCGCAAACGTGCCGCCCTCCACGGTCTTTTCATAGGCAAGCCGCATCAGCTCCTGCGACCACATGTCGGGATTGCGTTTGGGCGCGAAGCCATCGAGGTACCAGGCGTCGAACTTTTCCTGAAAACCATCGATCTCCTCGATGGCGGCACCGCACAGGACGGTGAGCCGCATTCCATCCTTGAAATCGAGGTCGATGCGGCCTTCCGGATGGGCCGGCCACTCAGCGCAAAGGGCCAGCCGTTCCGCCTCGATCTGCGGCCAGTGCGATAGCGCCCGGCCGATGTCGGGTCCGAGCATCGGAAACCGTTCGAACGAGACGAAATGCAGGTTTGCCCCCTCGACACGCATCTCCCTCCATTGCCGCCATGTTTCGCAGAAATTCAGCCCGGTGCCGAACCCGAGCTCGCCGATGCGGAACACGTTGCGGTGCTGCCAGCGTTCAGGCAGACCGTTGCCGCCGAGAAAGACATGCCCACACTCCGCCCGGCCATCTTCACGGCAATAAAAATGGTCGCCAAACTCCTGCGAATAGGGCATATCGCCCTCGTGCCATTCAAGGGTCTGCCGGTCTGGGGTCTGCCGGTCCGGGGTTTGCCGGTCCGTGGTTTCCCCGTCCGGCGCGGGCGTTACGTCCAAATGATCTCGGGTCATGGCGAAGCGATAGTCTCCACATTCAAGAAGGTCAATCGATGGTGGATCTGCTGATTGTTGGCGGCGGTATCATGGGGCTCTGGGCAGCCGTCATGGCGGATCGGGCCGGCCTCGAAACGGTCCTTGTCGAGCGCGATGTGATCGGCGCTGGCGCGAGCGGCGGTGTGCTCGGCGCGCTGATGCCGCATATGCCGGATCGCTGGAATTCCAAGAAGCAGTTCCAGTTCGAAGCGCTGATCGCCCTTGAAACGGAGATCGCGGCGCTTGAAGCGGAGACTGGTCTTTCCGCGGGTTATCGCCGCTCAGGCCGGATCATGCCATTGGCAAAGCCGCATCTGCGAACCATCGCGCTTCGGCACGAGCAGGACGCGCTGGTCAACTGGCGCTCGGGCGATCGGCAATTCCATTGGCATGTGCAGGACCAGTTTCATGACGGTGGCTGGCTGAACGCGGGTGCCGCGGAAAGCGGCGTGGTCTTCGACACGCTGGCCGCCCGCGTTGCTCCGCGCCCGTTCCTTGCCATGCTTGCCAGACATTTGCGCCGGTCGCGCCACGTCCGCATCGAGGAAGGGCAGGCGGTTGTCCATATCGATCCGGCCGCGGGCCGAGCCACATTTGCCGATGGAGGTAGCCTGTCTTTCGGCGCCTGCATTCTCGCCAATGGCGTTCAGGCGTTTCCCTTTATCGACGAATTGACAACGGCGCCCGGCGTCAGCGGCGTGCCGGTGAAAGGACAGGCAGCCCTTCTCCAGGCCGATGTCGATCCCGATCTTCCCGTCGTCTTTACCGATGGCCTGTATGTCGTTGCCCACGAAAACGGTCTGGTCGCGGTTGGCAGCACGAGCGAAAACACCTTTGAGAATTCGGCTTCGACAGATGGGCAACTCGATGACCTGTTACAGCAGGCGGCGGAGCTGGTTCCTCTCATTCGCAGGGCTCCGGTGATCGAACGCTGGGCCGGGCTGCGGCCAAAGGCAATCGGCCGCGATCCGATGGCGGGACGCCACCCCGATCATCTTCGAATCCACGCCCTTGCGGGCGGCTTCAAGATCAGCTTCGGTATCGCGCACCGGCTGGCATCGGCTGTGGTGGGTGAAATCGCGGGCGGCACGGATCAAGGTCTGCCGGCCTCCTTTCGATGCCAGACCCATATCGAGTTGCTGCGCAAAGAGGCCGCAAGATAAACGCAAACGGCCCCGCAGCGCGGGGCCGAACCATGTGCCCAGCCTCATTACATCCAGTCCTCCTTACATCCAGTAAGGGGGAACGCCGTAGTAGTCGTAGACGCGGCGGCCGTTTTCCCGGTTCCACTCATATTCGTCGTCGCCGTGATATTTCGGTGCCGCTTCGACCTGCTCGCGTGTCACGTCGGTACGATAGCCGCCGAGGCTTTCGTCATAGCTGAGTTTCGACCAGGGCAAAGGATAATGGTCTTCGCCCAAGCCGAGGAAACCGCCAAAGCTCATGACCGCATAGGAGACACGGCCGCTGCGCTTTTCGATGATGACCCGCTCGATGGAGCCGATATGGTTGCCATCGCGCCCGTAGACCCGTGTTCCCTCGACCTTGTCGCTGGCGATGAGATCATGGGTTTCCCGGATGGAGGCGTCCTGGTGGATGGTATCCTGGTAGGTCATGATTCTTCTCCGCTTTTGCTGCTATCGGAAAGAAAACGAAACGAAAGCCGGTTGGTTCCCGTCAAGAAATCTCTGTTTGGGGCGGGCGAGCCCCGGGGAAGCCAGCCCGGCTCTTCGTCATTCTGTCACGCAAATCGCTTAACCCCGGCCCCCAGAACACGTTTCAACGGAGCGGGGCCCATGCGGTACGCCATCTATTTCACGCCGTCGATGTACGATCCCCTGTCGGTCGCTGCGGCCAGCTGGCTTGGCCGCAACGTCTATTCCGGCGAAGCGCCCGAGGCACCTTCCATTGCCGGTTTCAGCCGGCAGGAACTGGCGTTTCACACGGCTGTACCGCGCCGCTACGGATTTCACGGGACCATCAAGGCACCGTTCCACCTGCGTGACGACACCAGCGAACCGGCGCTGCTGAAGTCGCTGATGCATTTCGCCAGCACGATGAGTCCGTTCGAAATTCCACGGATGGAAATCGCGCGGCTGGGCGAGTTCTTCGGCCTTGCGCCGTCGGTTCCCTGCGAACAGATGAACCATCTTGCCGCGTGTGTCGTTCAGGCGTTCGACGCGTTTCGGGCGCCGTTGAGCGATATCGAGATCGAGCGGCGGGACCCGGACCGCCTGACCGCACCGCAGTTCGCCAACCTGCATCGCTGGGGTTATCCCTATGTGATGGAGGAGTTCCGCTTTCATATGATGCTGACGGGGCCGGTGAATGCCAATCTCAACGCGCGCTTCGAGACCGCATTGCGCGATTTCTTCGAGCCGGTGATCGCCGGTCCCCTGAAAATTTCCAGCCTTGCCTTGTTCATCGAGCAGGAACCCGGTGCACCGTTGCGGGTCCATTCGCAGCACCCGCTCGGCAA
The DNA here is from genome assembly GCF_056405855.1 of Pararhizobium sp. P1_E7. Classification (NCBI taxonomy): domain Bacteria; kingdom Pseudomonadati; phylum Pseudomonadota; class Alphaproteobacteria; order Hyphomicrobiales; family Rhizobiaceae; genus Pararhizobium; species Pararhizobium sp. P1_E7. The sequence continues at coordinate 313,990 of NZ_JBFUBH010000001.1, forward strand.
GCTCTCGGCGCATCGGCCGGCAGTCAACGCAAAAGCCAGCACCGCGGCGCACGCCGATGCGCCACACATTTCCGAATCGAAAGCGGCAGTCGCTGCCCGTCTGCTGCAGGCGAGTTGCTAAGCCGCTGAGGCGCCGTACCGACCCTGAACGGTTTTGCCTATTCTTTGGACAGTTCACTGCTGGCCACCATTTTGACTTCGATTTTTCAGTCTCGGATGCTACCGTTCGGGCAAAATTCGAAGGGTGATTTTGATGACACTGGAATCCTATCCACGCGATCTCGTCGGCTACGGCCGCAATCCTCCGCAGGTCCGCTGGCCGGGCGATGCGCGCGTCGCGGTGCAGTTCGTGGTCAACTACGAAGAGGGTGGCGAAAGTTGCATTCTCGATAGCGACAAGACGTCCGAATCGCTGCTGTCGGAAATCGTCGGTGCACAGCCCTGGCCCGGCCAGCGTAATCTCAACATGGAATCGATCTACGAATATGGCTCGCGCGCCGGTTTCTGGCGGCTCTGGCGAATGTTTACCAGCCGCAATGTCGATGTCACGGTTTATGGCGTGACGCTGGCCATGGCGCGCAACCCGGAAGCGGTCGCCGCCATGAAGGAAGCGGGCTGGGAAATCGCCAGCCACGGCTATCGCTGGCTTGAATACAAGGATTTCTCGGAGGAAGAAGAGCGCAAGCATATCCGCGAGGCGGTGCGCCTGCACACCGAACTGACGGGATCGCATCCGCTCGGCATGTATCAGGGCAAGCCTTCGGACAACACGCTGAAGCTGGTGATCGAAGAAGGCGGCTTTGTCTACTCCTCCGACAGCTATGCCGACGAACTGCCCTATTGGGTGCCCGGTCTCACCAAAGACAAGCCGCACCTGATCATTCCCTACACGCTCGATGCCAACGATATGCGCTTTGCGACGCCGCAGGGGTTCAATTCCGGCGACCAGTTCTTCACCTACCTCAAGGACACGTTCGACGTGCTCTATGCCGAGGGCAAGGAAGGCAGCCCGAAGATGATGAATGTCGGCCTGCATTGCCGCCTCGTCGGCCGGCCGGGCAGGGCCGCGGCTCTGGCCCGTTTTGTCGATTATGTTCTCGGCCACGAAAAGGTCTGGACGCCGAAGCGCATCGACATCGCCCGGCACTGGCATGAGCATCACAAGCCGGCAGGCGGTCTGTGACGGTGGCGCGGGATGAATTTGTCGCGCGGTTCGGCGGCGTCTTCGAACATTCGCCATGGGTGGCAGAGCGGGCTTTCGATGCGAACCCGCACATTGTCTTGAGCGCGGGCGCCGTGCATGCCGCCCTTGTTGCCCCGTTTCGCGCGGCCTCCCATGCCGAGCGCCTGGCGGTTTTAAGAGCCCATCCGGATCTTGCCGGCAAACTGGCAATCGCCGGGGGACTGACGGAGGATTCCAAGGCAGAGCAGGCCGGAGCCGGGCTGGACCGGCTCAGCGCCTCAGAGCATGCGCGATTTACCGGGCTGAATACCGCCTACACGGAAAAATTCGGCTTTCCGTTCATCATCGCGGTGAAAGGCCTGAACAAGGACGATATTCTCTCTGCCTTCGAAAGGCGGATTGACAACAGCCCGGAAGAGGAATTTGAAACGGCCTCGGCGCAAGTCGAAAAGATTGCGCTGTTGCGTTTGCGTTCACTGCTGCCGGGAGAAGACAATGCCTGAGACCAAACCGCCATGCCATTTTACGGCGGGACGGACGATCTGATGCCACATGTCCTGACGATCGAGCCCTTGACGCAGGCGGCATTCGCACCTTTTGGTACTGTTATCGAGCCAGATCCGGGAACGATGCGGCTCATCAACGGTGGATCGACCGAGCGGTTTCATGCGCTCGGCCGGGCCGACGTCGCCGGCGAAGATGCCCGGGTGATCATCAACATTTTCCGCGGCCAGCCGCGCAGCTTTCCCTACGCAGTGACGATGATGGAGCGCCATCCGCTGGGCTCGCAGAGCTTTTCGCCGATAGGCGGGGGCTCCTGGCTTGCAGTCGTCGCGCCGGATGATGGCGGAAAGCCGGGATTGCCGCGCGTCTTTCTGGCCACTGGCGAGCAGGGGGTCAATTATGGCCGCAATGTCTGGCATCATCCATTGATGGCTGTCGGTCAGGTTAGCGATTTTCTGGTTGTCGATCGCGACGGGCCGGGTAACAATCTGGAAGAGGTTTACTACGACGAACCCTTCTTCATCGCCGATCCCTTCTGACGTTCACGAGGTTCCCATGAGCACGTCCGGCCGCCTGACCACCCATGTCCTCGACACCGCGCTGGGCACGCCGGCCGAGGGCTTGACCATCGACCTCTTTGTGATCGAGGGCGAGGGGCGCCGCCTGCTGAGGACGGTCGAGACCAACAGCGATGGCCGCGTCGATGGGCCGCTGCTGGAGGGGGCGGCCTTTGCGGCCGGCACCTACGAGCTTTTGTTCCATGCGGGCGACTATTTGCGCGCAACCGGCGTTGCCTTGGCAGAGCCCGCCTTCCTCGATCTCATCCCGCTGCGCTTCGGCATCGCTGACACGGGCAGCCATTATCATGTGCCGCTGCTGCTTTCGCCCTTCAGCTACTCGACCTACCGGGGGAGTTGAGGGCCATTTGCATTTCTCGGGGCCTAATATTTGTGAATTGCAGGCGATAAGTCGACGCAGAGCAAAGATATCAAGCGAGCCAAGATAATCGCGGGCGATTTGGACATGGATTATGACAATTGAAACACTGCCGTTTGATGCGGCGCAGTATCTTGATACTCCGGAGGCACATACCGAGCTTCTCAACGATGCCTTTGAAACCGGCAATGCAGCCTATATCGCCGCGGCTCTCGGTGTTGTCGCTCGTGCGAAGGGCATGTCACAGATTGCCAAAGATGCGGGCGTAACCAGGGAGGCTCTCTACAAGGCTTTGAGTACAGAAGGCGACCCCAAGCTCTCCACCCTTCTTGGTGTCGTCAAGGCACTGGGTGTCAACTTGACCATCACTGCGGCCTAGTCACTCATCACTCCGCAATCACATCCCGGTTGATGTCGCGGATATCGCGCTTGCCGCAGAGTGCCATAGTGATGTCGAGTTCCTTGCGGATGATATCGAGCGCGGTGGTCACGCCGGCCTTGCCGCCGGCGCCGAGGCCGTAGAGGAAGGGACGGCCGATATAGGTTCCCTTGGCGCCAAGCGCTACGGCTTTCAACACGTCCTGACCGGAGCGGATACCGCCATCGACATGAACCTCGATCTGGTTGCCGACGGCATCGACGATTTTCGGCAGCATGCTGATCGACGAGGGGGCGCCATCCAGCTGGCGGCCGCCGTGATTGGAAACGATGATCGCATCGGCGCCGGTGCGCGCCGCCATCTTTGCGTCCTCGACGTCGAGGATGCCCTTGAGGATCAGCGGGCCGCCCCACATCTTCCTGATTTCCTCGACATTTTCCCAGGACAGCTGCGGGTCGAACTGTTCTGCCGTCCACGACGACAGGGACGAGAGATCGGAGACGTTCTTGGCGTGGCCGACGATATTGCCGAAGCTGCGGCGCTTGGTCTTGAGCATCTGCATGCACCAGAGCGGCCGCGTCGCCATCTGCCAGATATGCTTTGGCGTGAATTTGGGCGGCGCTGACAGGCCGTTGCGCAGGTCCTTGTGCCGCTGGCCGAGGATCTGCAGGTCGAGCGTCAACACCAGTGCCGAGCACTTGGCCGCCTTGGCGCGGTCGATCAGGTTTTTGACGAACTCCCGGTCGCGCATGACATAGAGCTGGAACCAGAAAGGCTTTGTTGTCACCGAGGCGACATCCTCGATCGAGCAGATGCTCATGGTCGACAGAGTGAAGGGAACACCGAACTCCTCGGCCGCCCTTGCCGCCAGCATTTCCCCATCGGCGTGCTGCATGCCGGTCAGGCCGGTCGGGGACAATGCCACAGGCATCGAAACCTTCTGGCCGATCATCGTGCTTTCGAGCGAGCGGTTGGTCATGTCGACCAGCACCCGCTGGCGCAGCTTCACCTTGCGGAAATCCTCCTCATTGGCGCGGTAGGTGCCTTCGGTCCAGGCGCCGCTGTCGGCATAGTCGAAGAACATCTTGGGCACGCGGCGCTTCGCGAGTGCTTTCAGGTCGCTGATTTCGAGGATTTTGGCCATGGGCGGGTTTCCAGCTCTACTGCATAATTCCTCAAATCGGAATCGATTTGAGGAATTATGCTGCAAATTTAAAGTGCTACAGCAACCTTTGCGCGTCAGGTATAACGCGCGGCGCTGTAGGGATGGCCCGGCCATATCATGTTTCTAGAGCCGTTGTTAAGGGTGGAATCGCTGAGAGGTAAAATATATTTACCTCTTTTGAGGGTTCAGCTATCGTCGGCGATCTGTCCGTTTACCGTCGCATGGACCTCGCGCGCTGTGGGCGGCTTGGCAAGACGGCGCCGGAATGTGCCGGGCTTGGTGCCGAACCGGTCGTGAAAGGCTTCATAAAAGCGGGAGAGGGAGCCGAAGCCTGCCTCGAAGGCGATCGAGGTGATTGGCAGGTCGGTGGAGATCAACAGCGATTGCGCCGTGTCGAGGCGGTGCCGGACGATGGATTGATTGATGGTCACGCCCACCGTGCGTTTGAAGATGCCCATCGCATAGTTGGGGTGAAGGCCGACGTCCCTGCCGACATCGTCGGCCGATATGTTCTCCAGTGCATGTTCGGTGATGAAGCGCATCATCCGCTCGACATGGAACATGCGGTCGGCGTCGTGATGCTCGAAGGAGGCGATGGCCGATCCCTGTTCGCGCAGATCGCGCCAGCCCTCGCGGTCGAGGCGGCGCACACGGGCGCCAAGCTCTTCGCGGACGATTTGCTCCAGCTCCTCGTCACCGGACAGCAGCTCTTCGCGCCAGCGCATGAAGACGTCGCGGTCATAGGGCCGGATGTCGAGCGCCTCGATCATCGCGCCGCGAAAGACAGCATCACGAAAACGGCTGAGGCTTGGAAGCGCCAGGAAGACCGACATCGGCACATAGAGGCAGATGAACCGCGTCGGTTCTTTGATATCCGTCACCTGATGCGGGATCATCCCCCAGAACAGGCAGAGACGGCCTTCCGAAACGCTGAGCTCGCGCCCATCGAACCAGTAGGTCATCTCGCCTTCGAGCACGAAATTAAGCTCGATCTGGCTGTGCATGTGCGGGCCTGTCATTCGCCGCACATTGATGTTGTCGCCAGCGCAGAAACGGTGATCGCCAAAGACCACCAGTGGATGCGCCGGATCGCGCTCCGGATGAACCGGTATCGCTCCGAGCCTGTTCACGAGTTTCGGACGGCGGGCCATTTCATATCCTGCTGATGTTAGAAAACCGGAAGTCTATGCCGAAATGTCGGAAGTAGATTGCGGGTTTCGGCCCCAAGGTCAAGGCGTTCATGCGGGAGAGAGGAACAAGACAACCTGCGGGACACAACGGCACCACACGCTGATCCTTGGGAGGATATTATGAATTCTTTTAAAGCTGCGCTTGCGCTCGGCTACGCACTGACCGTCTCGACCGCGTTCGCCGGCGAGCTTGTGATCAATTCCGACCAGTCCGATCCGGCGCCGAAAAAGGCGATGGAAACGCTGCTCGAAGGTTTTAAGGCAGCCAATCCTGACGTCACGGTCAAGTGGAACAATTTCGACCACGAAGGCTACAAGTCTGCGATCCGCAACTTCCTGACCGCCGACGCGCCCGACGTGGTGTCCTGGTATTCCGGCAACCGCATGGCTCCTTTCGTCAAGGCCGGCCTGTTCGAGGACGTCTCTGACCTCTGGACCGAAAACAAACTGGACGATCAGCTGAAATCGGCCGTCAAGTCGATGGAGATCGACGGCAAGAAATGGGGTATTCCCTATTCCTACTATCAGTGGGGTATCTACTACCGGAAGGATATTTTCGAGAAGGAAGGTATCACGCCGCCGAAGAACTGGGCGGAGCTGGTTGCCGCCTGCGAAAAGATCAAGGCAGCCGGCATGACGCCGTTTGCAATCGGCACCAAGGCGCTCTGGCCGACCGGCGGCTGGTTCGACTATCTCGACCTGCGCGTCAACGGCTACGAGTTCCATATGGACCTCACGGCCGGCAAGGTGCCCTACACCGATCCGAAGGTGAAGGCTGTCTTCGAGAAATGGGCCGAGCTGGTCAAGCCTGGCTATTTCCTCGAAAACCACGCCGCGATCGACTGGCAGGATGCAATTCCGCAGTTCGTGCAGGGCAAAGCGCCGATGTATCTGATGGGCAATTTCGCCGTTGCCGCGATGGTGGATGGCGGATTGAAGGCAGACCAGATCGGCTTCCTGCAGTTCCCCGAAATCACCGCCGGCATTCCGATGGCCGAGGATGCGCCGACCGAGTCCTTCCATATCCCGTCGGGTGCGAAGAACAAGGAAGATGCCCGCAAGTTCCTCGCCTATCTGGCAACGCCTGAAGCGCAGACCAAGATGAACGAGGTTCTCGGCCAGCTTCCGGTGAACAACCAGTCGGCAAAATCGAACGATCCGTTCCTCAAGGCCGGGTTCGACATGCTGGCGAACGCCTATGCGCTTGCACAGTTCTACGATCGCGATGCGCCGGCTGAAATGGCGAAGGCCGGCATGGAAGGCTTCCAGCAGTTCATGGTCAAGCCGGACAACGTCGATGCGATCCTTGCGCGGCTCGAAAAGGCACGCGGGCGGATCTACAAGTAACCTTCTTCGCGTTCGCCCCTCATCCGGCCGTCCTTGTTCGACAAGAGGGGCGGCCACCTTCTCCCCGTAAACGGGGAGAAGGGACAAGCGGCAGTTCCTGTTGCTCTCTTGTAAAAATGGGGGCGCGGTCGCCTCTCACCGTCTACGGGGAGAGGGCTGGGGTGAGGGGCAAATGCCCGGATTGCAGTCCATTGATTTCAAACTACTACAAAGCAAAGGGGCCGCGATGAGCAGCACCGTTCCCGCAACGTCGAGTTACTGGAAGCGCAACCAGCAGCGCCTTGCGCCCTGGCTGTTTCTGGCGCCCGGCATGATCATGTTTTCGATCTACGTGATCATCCCCATCTTCCAGTCGATCTGGATCAGCTTCTACGACTGGGACGGTCTGGGCGCCAAGACCTGGATCGGCCTGGCCAACTATGTCGAGCTTCTCGATGACGAGGCCTTCTATACCTCGCTGAAGAACAACATCCTCTGGCTGGTGCTTTATCTGCTGGCGGTCCCGGCCGGTCTTGCCGTGGCACTGTTCCTCAATCAGACGGTTGCCGGCATCAGGCTCTACAAGTCGCTGTTCTTCTTTCCCTTTGTCATCAGCCAGGTGGTCGTCGGCCTGATCTTTACCTGGTTCTATGCGCCGGATTTCGGTCTGCTCTCGGCGTTGATCAAGGCGGTGAGCGGCGAGAGTATCGCCATCCTTGCCGACGAGCGCTACGTTACGCTCGGCATTATTGCCGCCGGTCTCTGGCCGCAGATCGCCTATTGCATGATCCTCTACCTGACGGGCCTCAACAACATCAATCCGGAGCAGGTGGAAGCCGCCCGCATGGATGGCGCTAAGGGCTGGTCGCTGCTCTGGAACATCATCCTGCCGCAGCTCGGACCTGCGACCTTCATCGCCGTTGTCGTCACCGTTATCGGCGCGCTGCGTTCCTTCGACCTGGTGTCGATCATGACCGACGGCGGTCCTTACGGCTCCAGTCGCGTGCTGTCCTTCTACATGTACGAGCAGGCGCTGTCCGAATACGGCTATCGCATGGGCTATGGCGCGGCGATCGCGGTGGTTCTGTTCATGATCATGATGATCTTCATTACGCTGTTCATCGTGCGCATGCTGATGCGGGAAAGGAACGCCTGATGTTTCCAACCCCTGTCCAGAAGGCTGCACCCTGGGTGCGCTACGCCTATACGATCATCCTGCCGATCGCGCTCATCGTCTGGCTCTTGCCGCTGATCGGCGTCGCCATCACCTCGATCCGCCCGTCCGGCGATCTCGCTGCCGGAAACTATTTCGGCCTGCCCTCGCGCTTTGCCGGTATCGAAAACTACACCGCCGTCTTCAGGGATTCGCCGATCGGCTGGTACATCCTCAACTCCTTCAAGGTGACGATCCCCACGGTGATCGGCGCGGTCGGTCTTGCCTGCCTGTCGGGCTTTGCGCTGGCGGTCTATAAGTTCCGCGCCAATCTCGTCGTCTTCTTCATGTTCGTTGCGGGCAATTTCATTCCATTCCAGATCCTCATGGTACCGGTGCGCGACATGACGCTGAAGGCGGGGCTGTACGACAGCATCTCCGGCCTCGTGCTCTTCCATATCGCCTTCCAGACCGGTTTCTGCACGCTGTTCATGCGTAATTTCATCAAGTCGCTGCCCTTCGCGCTGATCGAATCCGCCCGTGTCGAGGGTGTCAGCGAGTGGCGGATCTTCCGCTATATCGTCCTGCCGCTGATGCGCCCGGCGATCGCTGCCCTTTCGGTGCTGGTCTTCACCTTCATCTGGAACGACTACTTCTGGGCAACCGTCCTGGTGCAGGGCCAGCATGCGATGCCGGTGACTGCCGGGCTCTATTCGCTGAACGGCCAATGGATTGCCGCCTGGCATCTGGTTTCGGCCGGCTCGATCGTCGCTGCCATGCCGCCCGTCCTGATGTTCTTCCTGATGCAGAAGCATTTCATCGCCGGGCTGACGCTGGGAGCGACCAAGGGATGATCGCTGCGTTTTCCACATTTCAACATTCATCGAAAGGCAGGGCCAATGGCTGACGTCACGCTCCGCAATGTCACCAAGCAGTTCGGCGCCGTTAGCGTCATCAAGGGTGTCGATTTCTCGATTGCCGATGGCGAGTTCTGTGTCTTCGTCGGCCCCTCCGGCTGCGGCAAGTCCACGTTGCTACGGATGATTGCCGGCCTTGAGGAAATCTCGTCCGGGGAACTGAAAATCGGCGGCAACGACATGACCCATGTCGGCCCGTCCGAGCGTGGCGTCGCCATGGTGTTCCAGTCCTATGCGCTCTATCCGCATATGACCGTTGCCGACAATATCGGCTTCGGCCTGCGCATGACCGGCCACGACAAGGCCGAGATCGAAAAGCGCACTGGCCGCGCGGCGAAGATGCTGCAGCTCGAACCGCTGCTCGGCCGCAAGCCGTCGCAACTCTCCGGCGGCCAGCGCCAGCGTGTCGCCATCGGCCGCGCTATCGTGCGCAATCCGGAAGTGTTCCTGTTCGACGAACCGCTGTCCAATCTTGATGCAGCGCTCCGCGTCCAGATGCGCACCGAGATCAGCACGCTGCATCAGGACCTGAAGGCAACGATGATCTACGTCACCCACGATCAGGTGGAAGCCATGACCATGGCCGACAAGATCGTGGTCCTGAGCGCCGGCTCGATCGAGCAGATCGGCTCGCCGCTGGAGCTTTACCATCGGCCGAACAATATTTTCGTCGCCGGTTTCATCGGCTCCCCGAAGATGAATTTTCTGACGGCGACGGCATCGCCCTCGGGCGATCAGATCCGCGTCACGTTGCCGGGCGGTGTCGATATCCTGCTGCCGGCCGGCAATGCGAAGGTTAGCGAAGGCCAGGCAGTGACGCTCGGTATTCGCCCCGAGCATATCGATGCCGATGCCAAGGACGGTGCCATCCTGCCGGCGAAGCTCCGGCTCGCCGAATATCTCGGCTCCGAGACGATGTTCTATGTCAGCCTTGCCGATGGCAACGATATCGCCGTCAAGGCCGATGGGCTTGCCACGGCAAAACCAGGGGCGGATTTCCGCATCGGCATCCCACCCAAGGCTTGCCACCTCTTCGACGCAAAGGGCGTCGCCATCATCAACGGGGATTTGACGAAGTAATGTTGGGCGTTTGCTATTATCCGGAACATTGGCCAGAGGCGTGGTGGGCAAAGGATGCCCGCCGCATGCGGGACATGGGCATTTCCTTCGTGCGCATCGGCGAATTTGCCTGGTCGCGGCTGGAGCCGAGGCGCGGCGAGTTCGATTTCGGCTGGCTCGACCGTGCGATGGACACGCTCGGTGCTGCGGGCCTGAAAGTCGTGCTCGGTACGCCAACGGCGACGCCGCCGAAATGGCTGATGGACGAATATCCCGAGATCGCCCCGGTCGATCAACAGGGCCATGTGCGCGGCTTCGGTTCGCGTAGGCACTATACGTTCTCCTCGGAAGTCTGGTGGCGCGAAAGTGCGCGCATCGTCGAGATCATCGCCAAGCGCTATGGCGAACATCCGGCACTCGACGGCTGGCAGACGGACAACGAATATGGCTGCCACGACACGACGCAATCCTGGGGGCCGGAGGACCTGAAGGCCTTCCGCCGCTGGCTGAGGCTGCGCTACCAGTCGACCGATCAGCTGAACGAGGCCTGGGGCAATGTCTTCTGGTCGATGGAGGTGAACAGTTTCGAGGATGTCGTGCTGCCGAACCTGACCGTCACCGAGACCAATCCGGCAGCACGGCTTGATTTCTGGCGCTTCCAGTCGGGGCAGGTGGCTGCCTACGACAAGATGCAGTGCGAGATCATCCGCAAGCATTCGCCCGGCCGCTGGATCACGCATAACTTCATGGGCTTCGTCAACGATTTCGACCACTGGAAGGTCGGCGAAAATCTCGATATCGCCTCGTGGGACAGCTATCCGATCGGCTTCGTCGAAAAATTTCCATTCAGCCAGGAAGAGAAGAACCGCTGGGCGGAGACCTCGCATCCCGATATCGCGCCGTTCCACCACGATCTCTACCGCGGCGTCGGCCGTGGCCGTTTCTGGGTCATGGAGCAGCAACCGGGACCGGTAAACTGGGCGCCGTGGAACCCGGTGCCGAAGCCGGGCATGGTGCGGCTTTGGACCTGGGAGGCTTTGGCGCATGGTGCCGAAGTCGTCAGCTACTTCCGCTGGCGTCAGGCACCGTTTGCGCAGGAACAGATGCATGCGGGCCTCAACCTGCCGGGCTCGGACGAGCTGTCGGCCGGCGGCCGCGAAGCGGAGATCACCGGCCGCGAGATCATCGAGACGGGCGAACTGCCGGCAACCGAACAGGCCCCGGTCGCCATCGTCTATGACTACGAAACCTATTGGGCCTCGGTCATTCAGCCGCAGGGCAGGGATTTCCAGTACCACGATCTCGCCTTCCGCTGGTACGAGGCGGTTCGAAAACTCGGCCTCAACGTCGATTTCGTCCCCCCGGGCGCACCGCTGGATGGCTACCGGCTGGTGCTGGTTCCTTCGCTGATGATGGTCTCGGACGCAGCCCTGCAGGCCTTCAGCGCCGCAAAGGGTCTCGTGCTCTACGGCCCGCGCTCCGGTTCGCGCACGCGGCAATTCGCCATTCCCGAAAACCTGCCGCCAGGTACGCTCGCGGCGCTTACGGGCGTTCGTGTCACACAGGTTTCGTCATTGCGTCCGGGATTGGAGGATGCGGTCTGCGGCAGCGTTTCGGGGGCGGTAATCCGCTGGCGCGAATACGTCGAGACGGACGGGGAGGTGCTTGCGCGCTTTGGCAACGGCGACCCGGCGCTCACGGCGAAGGGATTGCACCACTATCTTGCCTGCTGGCCGGATCAGGAACTGTTGCAACAGACGTTCGCGCGTCTGGCCGCAAAAGCAGATCTGGAGACTGTCACGCTGCCCGATCATATCCGCCTGCGCAAGCGGGGCGACGTGACGTTCGCCTTCAACTACGGGACGGAGGCTTGGGGAATTCCGCTCGAAGCGACCGTCGTTCTCGGCGAAGCTGAGGTGATGCCGCAGACTGTTGCTGCCTGGAAAGAATAGGCAGCAACGGGGTAGCGGCCGACGGCGTCGGATCAAGAGCAATTGCACGTTCCGGCGCCTGGCTGGCATCCTTCATCGGAGAAACAGAAGCCAGACGGCAAGGACCGCTACCCAAAGCAGGACGTAGTAGAATGTTTGCCCCTCGACCATAGCAGCGATCCCGATCACCGATGGCTGCTATTTTAGCATTGATGCAACTAAAGGATAAGACGTCCCGCTACCTCAGCGTTCACCGAGAAGCGCACTAAAAGTCTTCAGATCGATGTTGCCACCGCTCAGCAGAACACCGATCCGCTTGCCGGCACACGCAAATGCGCCATGCATGACGGCGGCGGCAGCCAGGCAGCCGGTTGGTTCCACGATGAGCTTCATGCGTTCGGCAAAGAACCGCATCGCCTCGACCAGTTGCCCATCGGTAACCGTGGCGATGTCATCAACGCTGTCTTTCAGGATGGCAAAGTTATGCACGCCGACATGGGTTGAGAGCGCACCGTCCGCGATGGATTTCGGCACCGGGATGTGAACGATCTCACCCTTTCGCAATGATTGCTGGCCGTCATTGCCGGCTTCAGGCTCGACGCCAACGATGGTGCAGGAGGGCAGCAACGCTCTGGTGCTGAGTGCGCTGCCCGCAAGCAAACCACCACCGCCCAGCGGTACGACGAGCAAATCGATCTCCCCGACGTCCTCGATCAATTCCAGCGCGGCGGTGCCCTGACCCGCAATGACATCCGGATGGTCATAGGGCGGAATCAAGGTTGCGTCTCGCTCTTCGGCAAGACGCCGGCTTATCCTCTCGCGATCTTCCGTATACCGATCATAGAAGACGATTTCGGCGCCATAGTCCTTGGTCGCTGCCACCTTTATTTCCGGAGCGTCCCGCGGCATGACGATCGTCACCGAAACGCCCTGGAGCTTGGCGGCGTAGGCAAGCGCCTGGGCGTGATTCCCTGACGAATAGGCGACGACACCATTTTTCCGGGAGCGCGCGTCGAGTGCAGCGATGGCGTTGTAAGCACCGCGAAATTTGAACGCGCCTGCTCGTTGCAGATTCTCCGCCTTGAAGAAAACGGTCGCTCCCGTTCGTGCGTCCATAGTTCGCGATGTAAAAACGGGCGTGTGGTGCGCGACGCCGGAAATGCGGACCCGCGCGGTCTGGACATCGTCAAACGTCGGGATGCGCCACGAAGTGGATACTGATTGAGAATTCGCCATGAGAACCTCCGCCCCTTACGCGTCGCCCCGCATGGCGACCAACGCATAACAATGTAACATGGCGCGTGCACGAGCAAGGTAGCCCGCCAGTTGGCACGGTCATTCTCGGTGAAACGAAGGTGAAGCCGCAGACGGTTGCGGCGTGGAAAGAATAGGCATCGTCTTCGTCTCTTGCATTTTGGCCAATCTCTCCCACAAGGGGGGGATTGGAAATCGTGTATCGGATGATTGAATGAGAACCAGTCTGAGGCAAAAGATAGTTGAAGTCTGCAATCGCAAGATCGCAGAAAAAGGCCCCGGTGTCGGGCTGTCCTTTTATGCGTTTTTCGCGAACAGGAATGACGATCCAGAGTTGCTGATGGAAGCGGCCGAATGGTGGATCCGGACGCACAAGCTGGATCACTTCGAAAAGGCCGTTAAGGTCAGGGCGATGGTTGAGAATATCGCTTAACCGGCCACCCCCGCCTTCGCCGCCACACCGGCCACATAGGTTTCGGCAATCGCCCGGTCATCCCCCATTGTCTGCAACAGGAACAGCTCGTCAGCGAGCGAGGTGACGACCTCCGCCTTCAGCGCCGTGGCCGGGGTCGCCGCCATGTTCAGCACAATGAAGTCTGCGTCGGTGCCTGGCTCCAGCGTGCCGATCCTGTCGGCAAGTGACAGAGCTTCGGCGTTGCCAAGCGTCATGTAATAGAAGCTTTCGAGCGGGTTCAGCCGTTCGCCCTGCAATTGCTGGATTTTGTAGGCCTCGTCCATGGTGCGCAGCATCGAATAGCTGGTGCCGCCGCCGATATCGGTGGCGAAGGAGACGCGCACTGGCTTTTCACGGTTCGTCAGCCGCCTGAGCGGAAACAGGCCGGAGCCGAGGAAGAGATTGGAGGTCGGGCAATGAACGGCAATCGAGCCGGTTTCGCTCATGGCGTCCATCTCGCGCTCGGACAGGTGGATGCAGTGGCCGAACAGGGTTTTCGGACCGAGGAGGCCGTAGCGGGCGTAAACGTCGGTATAGTCGATCGCGTCCGGGTAGAGCGCACAGGTGAAATCGATCTCGTCGCGGTTTTCCGAAAGGTGCGTCTGGACGTGCAGGTCCGGAAATTCAAGCACCAGGGCTTGCGCAGCCGACATCTGCTCCGGCGTCGAGGTGATGGCAAAGCGTGGAGTGATGGCGACGTGATTGCGGCCCTTGCCGTGCCATTGTTTAATGACGGCGCGGGTTTCGTCGTAACCCATTTGAGGCGTATCGAGCAGGCCCTGCGGCGCGTTGCGGTCCATCATCACCTTGCCGGCGACCATGCGCATGTTGCGGTTCAGCGCCTCGGCGAAAAAGGCATCGGCAGAGGCCTTGTGCACCGAGCAATAGGCAACGGCCGTCGTCGTGCCGTGGCGGACCATCTCGTCGAAGAATTTTCCGGCAATGCGCTCAGCATGCGCCGTCTCGACAAAGCGGCATTCCTCCGGAAACGTGTAGGTGTTCAGCCATTCCAACAGGTTGGCAGCGTAGGAACCGATCACCTGCATCTGCGGGAAATGCAGGTGCGTGTCGATGAAGCCGGGCAGGATCAGATGCGGACGATGGTCGAATTCACTGACGTCTCCGGCCGCCTGCGCCTTGACGGCCTCATAGCTGCCGCTGGCGACAATCAGTCCGTCTTCGACCAGAAGCGCACCGTCGGCCTCGTAAGTATAAGCGCCGGTGTCGTCGAGGCTGAAAGGGGCACGGCTGAAACTCAAGGTGCGTCCGCGGATGAGGGTGGCGGTCATTCTGTCTTGCCTTCCGAAACCGAGCTTTCGAACCATGCGGTCAAAAGCTTGCGCTCGTCATTGGTCATGTCGGTGATATTGCCGGGTGGCATCGCATGGCTGCGGCCGGCCTGGATATAGATTTCGCGGGCATGGGCTGCGATCTCCGCGTCGTTTTCCAGCATCACGCCCTTCGGCGGCCGGCTGATGCCTTCATAAACAGGTTCGGTGGAATGGCACATGGAACAGCGCGTCGAAATCGCGTCTTTCACGGCCGGGAAATGCGCGTTGGCGGCGAATTTCCGGAAGGCGGGAGAGACCTCGGCCGTGTCCTCGCCGGTCAGGACTTTCGGCACGGTCGAAAGCCACATGATGACGATGAAGATCAACAGGGTCACCAGCCAGGTCCAGGTCGGGTGTCCCTTGCGGGCATGGGTTGTGTTGAACCAGTGCCTAATGGTGACGCCCATCAGGAAGACCAGAGCTGCGATCACCCAGTTATAGGCGGTGGCGAAGGCCAGCGGATAATGGTTCGACAGCATGAAGAAGATGACGGGCAGGGTCAGGTAGTTGTTGTGCAGCGAACGCTGCTTGGCAATGACGCCGTATTTCGGATCCGGCGTCCGCCCGGCGATCAGGTCGGCGACCACGACGCGCTGGTTCGGCATGATGATGAAAAAGACGTTGGCCGACATGATCGTCGCGGTGAAGGCGCCGAGATGCAGGAAGGCGGCGCGACCGGTAAAAACCTGCGTGTAGCCCCAGGCCATGGCGACCAGCGCGACATAGAGAATGCCCATCAGCGTCCAGGTGTTCTTGCCGAGCGGCGATTTGCAAAGCAGGTCGTAGAAGATCCAGCCGACGGCGAGGGAGCCAACCGAGATCGCAATCGCCGTGCTCGAGGAGATGTCGAGCACATGCCGGTCGATCAGGAAGAGATCGGCGCCGCCGTAATAGACCAGACAGAGCATGGCAAAGCCGGACAGCCAGGTGACATAGCTCTCCCATTTGAACCAGGTGAGATGTTCCGGCATGGTCGCGGGCGCGACGAGGTATTTCTGGATGTGATAGAAGCCACCGCCATGAACCTGCCATTCCTCGCCATAGGCGCCGGCGGGCAGGTGGTCGCGCTTCACCAGGCCGAGGTCGAGCGCGATGAAATAGAAGGACGAGCCGATCCAGGCAATCGCCGTGATCGCATGCAGCCAGCGGACCGCAAAGGCGAGCCATTCCCAGACGACGGCGAATTCATACATGCAAGGTCCCCTTTTCATGCTCCGTCTCCCCACCTTGCGCAAAAATGCACGGTGGGGGAAGGGGCGATTTGATCGTCAACCGCTATTTGGCAAAGCCGCTGGCTTCCGGATTGAGTCCGCCCAGAATCCAGTCGCGAAACATGCGGATTTTCGGCGTGTTGCGGCGCGCATGCGGATAGGCGAGCCAGTAATTGTGGCCATCGCTGCAGCGTAGCTCAAACGGCTGGTAGAGCCTGCCGAGCGCTACGTCGTCTGTGTAGAATTCAGGGGTCAGAATGGCGGCGCCCTGGCCGGCGACCGCCGCGCGCGCTTCGAAGGTTTGCGCGCCGAGCCTGCTTGTCGGCCTGCCCTCGAGGTCCGGGTCCTTGACGCCGGCGGCTTCGAACCAGATTCGCCACCAGGGATCGGCGGCGTCGATGATCCTCAGTTTCAGGAGATCGCGTGGCGAGTGGATGCCGCCGATCGTCTCGGCGAGCGCCGGGCTCAGCATTGGCGTGAACTCGATGCGCATCAGCGGATGGCTGTCGAGGCCCGGCCAGACGCCGGTACCGGATCGGATGGCAAGGTCAGCCGCTCCCATCAAGAGATCGATTGTTTTCTCGCCGGTCGTCAGGCGCACGGCGATGTTCGGATGCGCCAGTTGAAAGGAACCGATATTGCGCGCGAGCCATTGCGACGCAAAGGTTGCCGTCGAACTGATAAGCAAGGCGCTGTTCACATCGCCGCGCGCCGATGAAACCGCTTCCTGCAACATCTCGAAGGCTTCGGTCACGCGCGGGGCGAGCTGCTGGCCAACGTCGGTCAGCACGATCTGCCGCGGCCGCCGCAGGAATAGCGGCTCGCCGACATTCTCCTCGATCAGCTTGATCTGGTAGCTGACAGCGGTCTGCGTCATGCCGAGCTCAGCGCCTGCCTTGGTGAAGCTGCCCAGCCGTGCCGCCGCTTCGAACACCCGAAGCGCATTCAGCGGAAACTGTTTCGACATTTTCATGGATAAGTTCTCTTGATGCATGCAGACGGTTGTTCGATTGGAACTGGAGCACGTTTGCGCGCATGCTGCAATCACATTCACGAAAACAACAGGTGCCGTCATGGATTGCCAAGCAATTGAAAGATATCAGCCAATACCGCAAGCGGGCAGGGACGGATGGCGGCTTCGGCTGGCAAGGTTTTTGTCTCGCCTTCAGCCGAACTATCCGAAGCTCGATCTTGAAGTGATGTCCGAGTACATGAAGAGAGACTTGGGTTTCATGGATGGACGCGACCCCCGCCAGGACTCGGACCTGACCCGTTAGTGCTCGCCGCCAGAACATATCCCGATGTTCTGGCGGCGCAATTTTACTGCGCGGATTGCAATCAGCAACGCTGCTGCGCGTTCAGCGCGACACGGTTCTCAGGCGTTCGACAGCCATCAGGACGCGTTCTGGCGTTGCCGGCGCATCAAGCCGTGGGCACTCGCGATAATCGGCGACGCTGGCAACGGCCATCGACAGGGCTTCCAGCACCGAGATCGGCAGCATGAACGGCGGTTCGCCGACCGCTTTCGAGCGGCCGATGGTCATCTCGGCATTCTCGGCCCATTCCGCCAGCTTGACGTTGAAGATTTTTGGCCGGTCGGAGGCGAGCGGGATCTTGTAGGTCGATGGCGCGTGGGTGCGCAGACGGCCTTTTTCGTCCCACCAGAGTTCCTCGGTCGTCAGCCAGCCCATGCCCTGCACGAAGGCGCCCTCGACCTGGCCTATATCGATCGCCGGATTGAGCGACTTGCCGACATCGTGCAGCACATCGACGCGGTCGACCATGTATTCGCCGGTCAGCGTATCGATGGAAACCTCGGAAACGGCGGCGCCATAGGCGAAATAGTAGAATGGCGTGCCTCGGCCTGTATTGCGGTCCCAGTGGATTTTCGGCGTCTTGTAGAAGCCGGCGGCCGACAGCTGCACGCGGGCGAAATAGGCTTGTTTGATGAAAGCCGGGAAGGGCACTAGTTCTTCGCCGATCTTCACGTGGTTCGGCACGAAGGCGATGTTTTCCCGCTCCGTCTGCCAGCGCTCGGCGGCAAAATCGACCAGGCGTTCCTTGATCTGGCGGGCTGCGTCATGGGCGGCCATGCCGTTCAAGTCGGAGCCGGAGGAGGCGGCGGTGGCCGACGTGTTCGGCACCTTGCCGGTGGTGGTGGCGGTGATCTTGACGTTGGTGATGTCGACCTGAAAACTGTCCGCCAGAACCTGCGCCACCTTGGTGTAGAGCCCCTGGCCCATTTCCGTGCCGCCATGGTTCAGGTGGATCGATCCGTCCTGATAGACATGCACCAGCGCACCCGCCTGATTGAAGGCGGTCATGGTGAATGAGATGCCGAATTTCACCGGCGTCAGCGCAATGCCCTTGCGGATGATGCGGCTCGTTTTGTTGAAATCGATGACCGACTTGCGCCGCGCCTGATAGTCGGCGCTTGTCTCCAGCTCGGCGACGATGCGCTGGATGATATTGTCTTCCACCTGCTGGTGATAGGGCGTGAGGTCCCGGCCGGAACCCTTCTCGCCGTAAAAATTCAGTTTGCGGATCTCGAGCGGGTCCTTGCCCAGCGCATAGGCGATCTCCTCGATGATCCGCTCGCCGCCGACCATGCCCTGTGGTCCGCCGAAACCGCGATAGGCGGTATTGGAGACGGTGTGGGTCTTCAAGGGCTGCGAGGTCAGTTTCACATGCGGATAGAAATAGGAGCTGTCGGCATGGAACAGCGCGCGGTCGGTGACCGGGCCGGACAGGTCCGAGGAATAGCCGCAGCGCGCGGCGTAATTGGCCTTGACCGCATGGATACGGCCGTCATCGTCGAAGCCGACGTCATAATCGACGAGGAAATCGTGCCGTTTGCCGGTCGCGGTCATGTCCTCGTCGCGGTCGGGCCGGAACTTGACGGCGCGGTTGAGCTTCTTTGCTGCAACGGCGGCGAGAGCCGCAAACTGGTTGCCCTGCGTCTCCTTGCCGCCGAAACCGCCGCCCATGCGCCGGACCTGTACGGTGACGGCATTGGAGGGGACGCCGAGCACATGGCCGACCATGTGCTGTATTTCGCTCGGATGCTGGGTGGAAGACCAGACGGTGATTTCGTCGTCCTCGCCCGGGATGGCCATGGCGATATGGCTTTCCAGATAGAAATGCTCCTGCCCGCCGATCCGCATCCGGCCGGTGAGACGGCGCGGTGAAAGCTCCAGCTCCGCCTCGGCATCGCCACGCGATAGGGTCAGCGGCTTGGTGACGACCTCGGCGCCGTTTTCGAGCGCATCGAGAATATCCGTGTGATGCGGCAGGTCGCGATAGGTGATCTTCGCCTTGCAGGCGGCGCGCCGGGCAATGTCGCGCGTCTGCGCAATCACCGCGAAAGCCGGTTGGCCGTGGAACTGCACCAGGCCATCGGCCAGCACCGGCTCGTCGTCGAGATGGCTCGGGCTGATATCGTTGGAATGCGGCATGTCCTTTGCGGTCAGGACACAGACGACGCCGGGCGTCGCCTCGACCTCCGACAGGTCCATGGAAACGATCTCTGCGTGTGCACGGTCGGTCATGCCGAGAGCGCCGTGCAATGTTCCGGCCGGTTCCGGAATATCATCGATATAGTCGGCGGTGCCTGACACATGCTTGTGGGCGCTGTCGTGACGCAGCGCCGAATGCATCGGCCCGGCAATCGTCTTGCGTTCCTCGAAGGTGGAGTTGTCCATTATATCCCGCTCCGATTGGTGGTGCACATGCCCCTCATCCGGCCGTCCTCGTTCAGTGAGACGGGCGGCCACCTTCTCCCGGTTTTGACGGGGAGAAGGGAGCAGCCGGGCCGTGCCAACGGTGAAATTCCCGTGTTCATGCCGTCACCTCGAACCGGACAAGTTCCGCTTTTTCGCCCGATGTTTCCAGGAAAAACCGCAACAACAGGTTCTTCGCCGCCAGCATGCGGTAGGCGGCCGTCGCCCGCCAGTCGGTGAGCGGCTGGTAATCCTGTTCGAATGCCGCCTGCGCCGCTGTCACCGTCTCTTCGGTCCAGACCTTGCCGATCAGCGCCGCCTCGACATCCGTTGCCCGTTTCGGCGTCCCGGCCATGCCGCCGAATGCGATCCGCGCGGAGGCAACCGTGTTGTCGCTCGCAAGTGCTATGCGGAAGGCGCCGCAAAGCGCGGAGATGTCCTCATCGCGGCGCTTGGAAATCTTGTAGACGGCGAAATGATCGCCCTTGGGCAGGTTCGGCACGAAAACGCTCTCGACGAATTCGCCGGGTTTGCGGTCCTGACGGCCATAGTCGATGAAATAGGCCTCAAGGGGCATAGTGCGCTGTCCGGCCTTTGATCGCAGTGTCACGCTGGCGCCAAGCACAATCAGCGGCGGCGGCGTGTCGCCGATCGGCGAGCCATTGGCGACATTGCCGCCGATCGTGCCCATGTTGCGCACCTGCTCGCCGCCGAGGCGATCGAGCAAGCGGCCGAAGGCGGGGTAGCGCGCGGATATCAGATCGAAGGCGGCCGAGTAGCTGACGCCGGCGCCGATGATGATGCCATCATCCGTTTCGCGGATAGTCTGGAGTTCTTCCAGGCCATTGATGAAAATAACGGGGTTCAGTTCCCGCATCTGCTTGGTGACCCACAGACCGACGTCGGTACCGCCCGCAACCATGGTCGCTTGCGGATTGTCCGCCAGCGCATCGGCGAGATCGGCAGCCGTGCCGGGTATAATCAACGTGGCGTCATCACTCGTCATGCGGATCGTCTGCGTCGAGCGGATCGCCGTCAGCTTGGCAATGATTTCCTTACGGACTTTGACGATCGGGTCGAACACCGCATCGGGCCTTGCCAGTGCCACGGCTTCCGCCGCCTTCACGATCGGCTCGTATCCCGTGCATCGACAGAGATTGCCTTGTAGCGCCTTTTCGATATCGGCCCGGCCGGGATTGTCCTTCGACAGCCAGAGGCCATAGAGCGACATCACGAAGCCGGGGGTGCAGAAACCGCACTGCGAACCGTGATAATCGACCATTGCCTGCTGAACCGGGTGCAATGTTCCGTCGCTCGCCGCCAGATGCTCGACGGTGACGACATGGGTGGCGTTCAGCGAGCCGGTGAAACGGATGCACGCATTGACGCTTTCATAGACGAGTTCACCGCCCGACAGCCGCCCGACCAGAACGGTGCAGGCACCGCAGTCCCCTTCCGCGCAGCCTTCCTTGGTGCCGGTCAGCCGCCGTTCGAGGCGCAGAAAATCGAGCAGCGTCGCGGTCGGCTGCACGGCGGTGAGCGCAATCTCCCGGTCATTCAGGATAAAACGGATGCTGCCGGCGGACTGTGTCATGCTGTCTCTTCTTTTTCATTTCGAACCTTGAAACTATGCCCAAAACCGGCACCGTGACAATTGTGTTTCTGCCATCACCGTCCGGCTTTTTCGCGTGGCGCAATAGCCCGTTCGCTTGCGTTTTGTTTTCGTTTGACATTCGTTTTTGTATCGTATTGAAGTTTTTGAAATGGCTCGCGCTCTTGAGGAGAACCCGCGGGCAGAAGAAAAGCAGGGAGGGGCAAGGTGAGCGGATATATTCTCGCAATCGATCAGGGCACGACATCGAGCCGTGCGATCATCTTTGACAAGGACCAGAAAATCGCCGGGTCCGGGCAGAAGGAATTCAGGCAGCATTTCCCCAAATCCGGCTGGGTCGAACATGATCCCGAGGAAATCTGGGATACCGTCCTCTGGGCGATTAGGGAAGCCATAAGCAAGGCCGGTATCAAGGCCGGTGACCTCTCGGCGATCGGCATCACCAACCAGCGCGAGACGGTCGTCGTCTGGGAGCGCGACAGCGGCAAGGCGATCCACAATGCCATCGTCTGGCAGGACCGCCGCACCGCCTCCTACTGCGACAAGCTGAAGCGCCAGGGGCTCGAAAAGACCTTTACCAGGAAGACCGGCCTGCTGCTCGATCCCTATTTTTCCGGTACCAAGCTGTCCTGGACGCTCGCCAACGTCAAGGGCGCGCGGGCGCGTGGGGGCAAGGGCGATCTCTGCTTCGGGACGATCGACACGTTCCTGATCTGGCGGCTGACCGGCGGCAAATCCTTCGTGACGGATGCGACCAATGCTTCGCGCACGCTGATGTTCAATATCGTCACCAATGACTGGGATCGCGAACTCCTTGAAATCCTGCGCGTTCCCGAGGCGATGCTGCCTGAGGTTCTCGACTGTGCTGCGGATTTCGGCGTAACGGACATGTCGGTCTTCGGGGCCGAAATCCCGATCCTCGGTGTTGCCGGCGACCAGCAGGCGGCCACCATCGGCCAGGCCTGCTTCCAGCCGGGCATGATGAAATCCACCTATGGCACCGGCTGCTTTGCTCTTTTGAATACCGGCAAGGATATCGTCCGCTCGAAGAACCGGCTGTTGACGACCATCGCTTACCGGCTCGCCGGTGAAACCACCTACGCTTTGGAAGGCTCGATCTTCGTTGCCGGTGCCGCCGTGCAGTGGCTGCGGGATGGATTGAAGGTCATCAAGGCTGCCCCCGATACCGGCACGCTTGCCGCAAGCGCCGATCCGTCGCAGGAGGTCTATCTGGTGCCCGCCTTCACCGGGCTTGGCGCACCGCATTGGGATCCGGATGCGCGCGGCGCCATTTTCGGCATGACACGCAACACCGGTCCCGCCGAGTTCGCCCGCGCAGCGCTTGAGGCCGTCTGCTATCAGACGCGCGACCTGCTCGATGCCATGCACAAGGACTGGAAGAGCGACGGCAAGGAAACCGTGCTGCGTGTGGACGGCGGCATGGTCGCTTCCGACTGGACGATGCAGCGCCTGTCCGACCTGCTCGATGCACCGGTGGACCGGCCGACTATTCTGGAGACCACGGCACTCGGCGTCGCCTGGCTTGCCGGCAGCCGGGCAGGGGTCTGGCCGAACCAGAAGGATTTCGCCAAATCCTGGGCTCGCGACCAGCGGTTCGAGCCGGCGATGGACGAAAAGACCCGCGCCGGAAAGCTGAAAGGCTGGCGCAATGCGGTGAAGCGAACGCTGAGCGACGGGTAGAAAGATATGTGCCAGGGCGTCAAATGTAGTTACGTTGCTACAGATTGATGGAGGCGCCTATGAGCACTGCATTTTCCGATACCCGAGATTTCATGGGCAGCGGGGTGCGTCTGCTCAAGC
Source organism: Pararhizobium sp. P1_E7 (assembly GCF_056405855.1). NCBI lineage: Bacteria > Pseudomonadati > Pseudomonadota > Alphaproteobacteria > Hyphomicrobiales > Rhizobiaceae > Pararhizobium > Pararhizobium sp. P1_E7. Next base: position 337,135 of record NZ_JBFUBH010000001.1, read on the forward strand.
CATGGGAAACCTGACCCTTCTGGAAACACACTGTTTCGCCTTCCGTGCTGTCTGTCATGCGCACAGATGGTTATGTGTGAGGCCACACCAACTTTGCCCCTTCCGGGCTTCTTAAACAGGCAGGAATCGCATGGAACTCGGTCTTTACACCTTCGGCGACGTTCACCCGGAAGCGCCGCAGGGACGCGGGCCGGAGGGCGAGGAGCGGGTGCGCCACCTGATCGAGGAAATCGAACTGGCCGATCAGGTCGGGCTTGATGTTTTCGGTCTGGGCGAACATCACCGGCCGGATTATGTCGCGTCTGCTCCGGCAATGATCCTGGCTGCTGCGGCGGCACGCACGAAAAACATCAAGTTGACGAGTGCTGTTACGGTGCTGAGTTCGGACGATCCTGTCCGGGTCTTCCAGCAGTTTGCGACGCTCGACCTGATCTCGAACGGCCGTGCCGAAATCATGGCCGGACGGGGTTCCTTCATCGAATCCTTCCCGCTGTTCGGCTATGATCTCGAAGATTACGACCAGCTGTTTTCGGAAAAACTGGATCTGCTTTTGGCCATCCGCGAGGGCGAGGCCGTGACCTGGTCCGGCGTGAAGCGCGCGCCCATCAATGGCCGCGGCGTCTATCCACGGCCGGTGAACGATCCGCTGCCGGTCTGGATCGCGGTCGGCGGCACGCCGCAATCGGTGGCGCGGGCCGGAGCGCTCGGTCTGCCGGTGGCGCTGGCGATCATCGGCGGCGAGCCGGCGCGCTATGCACCGCTGTTCGACCTCTATCGCGAAGCCGCGCACCGCGCCGGACAGGACCCGTCAAAGCTGAAGACCAGCATCAATGTCCATGGCTTCATTGCCGACACCAATGAAAAGGCTGGCGACCAGTTCTATGGCCCGCAGGCCGAGGTGATGAACCGCATCGGCCGCGAGCGCGGCTGGGGTCCGACCAACCGGGCGCATTTCAACCAGTCGATCGGGCCGAACGGCAATCTCTTTCTTGGCGATCCCGATACGGTCGCGGAAAAGATCATCCGGCACCAGAAGATCTTCAAGAACGATCGTTTCCTCCTGCAGATGGCGATCGGCCTGATGCCGCATGACCAGATCCTGCGCGGCATCGAACTCTACGGCACGAAAGTGGCGCCGCTGGTGCGTGCGGCGCTGGCAGATGAGAAGAAACAGGCAAAAACCGTCTGATCTCAGCGATTTTCCCATAGCCGGTGTCTGGATTGGCCGCTTTCGGCGCGTTACATAAACAGCCGAAAGCGAGAGACGATGACACTCAACAATGACGAAGACCTGGAGCGGCTGAAGGAAATCGGCCGGATCTGCGCCAATACGATCCAGATCATGGCGGCGGCACTCGAGCCAGGCATCACCACGGCGGAACTCGACGCGATCGGCCGCAAGGTTCTGGAAGATGCCGGCGCCCGTTCCGCCCCGGAACTTACCTATAATTTTCCCGGCGCGACCTGCATCAGCGTCAACGAGGAAGTCGCCCACGGCATTCCCGGGCCACGCATCATCCAGGCCGGCGATCTCGTCAATATCGATGTTTCCGCCGAGAAGAACGGGTTGTTTGCCGATACCGGATCGTCCTTTGCCGTCCCGCCGGTCAAGCCGCAGATCGAGCGTCTCTGCCGCGATGGCAAGCGCGCCATGTGGGTGGGATTGAACGAGGTGAAGGCCGGCAAACCGCTGGCTTCGATCGGCAATGCCATTGGCAATTTTGCCAGGAAGAACCGCTATACGCTGATCACCAACCTGGCCAGCCACGGCGTCGGGCGCTCGCTGCACGAAGAGCCGACCGAGATCGCGACCTGGCCGGACAAGCACGAAAAGCGGCGGATGACCGAAGGCATGGTGTTCACCGTCGAGCCCTTCCTGTCGCTGGGTGCGCAATGGGCAGAAGGCGGCGATGACGAATGGACGCTCTACAGCGAGCCGCGGGCAATGACCGTCCAGTACGAGCACACAGTGATCGTCACGCGGAACGGACCGCTGGTCGTGACCCTGCCGGGCTAAACCATGCCTCAATGAGGCTGTTCTTGCATTCACACCGCTGAACGACACCATCAATTTTTGTCGTTTGTCGCCGTCATGCTGCATTGCGATAACTGTCGAATGACGACGATGGACCGCCCGTTGAGCCCGAGCCTTGCCCCCACGGCCTTCGCCGGCGCCATCGCCATGGCGGTTGCGATGGGGTTCGGGCGGTTTTCCTATACGCCGATCCTGCCCGGCATGATGACAGGTCTTGGGCTTTCCCCCGCCGATGCCGGGCTGATCGCCTCGGCCAATTTCGCCGGTTATCTTACCGGCGCGGTCGCCGCTGGCTATGGCTGGGCGGCCGGGCGCGAGCGGCTGATCAGTCTGTCGGCCCTTGCCGCGACCACGCTCTTGCTCCTTGCCATGGGGCTGACATCATCGTTGCTGCTGTTTTCCGTCATCCGGTTCCTGGCCGGTGTCGCCAGCGCCTTCACGATGATCTTTACCTCGGCGATCGTGCTCAGCAGGGGATTGGCGGCCGGCAATCCCCATGTGCAATCCGTCCATTTCGGCGGTGTCGGCATCGGTATTGCGGTCTCATCGCTGATGGTCTTTCTGTTGCCTTCCGGTGGGTTTGGTGCCTTTGCAGGCTGGCAGGCGGCGTGGTTCGGCGGCGCCGTCATCGCCTGCCTCGGCACCATCGCCGCCGCCGCCCTCTTGCCGTTCAGTCCTAAAGGGCGAAAGAGCGCGGAGCGGGAAAAGCCGTTGATCTGGACCAGGCCGCTCTTCGTCGTGACGCTGACCTACGGCCTGTTCGGCTTCGGCTATGTCATCACCGCGACCTTCCTTGTCGCCATGGCACGGCAAGGCGCAACCGATCATACGGTCGAGTTCCTCGCCTGGCTGATCACCGGTCTTGCCGCCGCCGTCTCGGTTCATCTGTGGCGCCGTGCCGTGCCGCGACTCGGGATCGTCGGGGTCTATGTCGTGGGGCTGCTGGTCGAGGCTATTGGCCTCATCCTCGTCGTTGCTCTGCCGTCGCCCTACGCACCGCTCATCGGTGGCCTGATGCTGGGACTGACCTTCATCATGATCACCGCCTATGGCCTGCAGATCGGCCGGGCGCTGGCGCCGGAAAGCCCGCGCAAGGCGCTCGCCTTCATGACCGCCGCCTTCGGCGTCGGCCAGATCGTCGGCCCGCTGGTTGCCGGTTGGCTGGCACAGGGGAGCGGCAGTTTCACGGTGCCGACGCTGCTGGCTGCGGGCGCTCTGCTGTTTTGCGCCGCGTTGATCGGGGTGGAAATGCGCCGCATCGTTGCTGCCGTGGGTCCCTGACCAGCCTCGCGATTAAATAACGGTAACATTAGCTTGACGTGATTGGCACATGAGGGCTTTTGCCCTAGGTTCGGCGCATCGAAGCAGGGCGTCTATGCCCTCAAGAAACGCGAGTGCCCGCCTTGTTCCATTCCTTTTTTCCCAATCCGAAGCTGTTTTTCACGTCCGGCGCGATATGGACAGTCATATGTATTCTGGTGTGGTATTCGGTCGGCCCACAGATTGGCGCTGCCATCGGATTGCCACCACTCGCTCCGGGGGAGAAGGCGCCGATCGGGCTTGCGTACTTCTTCACCCCCGACAATCTCTGGTTCTATCTCTACTTCACCATCTTTGTGCTGATCTTCGGGGGAGCCTGGAAGATTATCGCCCGCGATCATCCCTGGGCCAATTGGTCGATCTGGGGATCGGCATTCATCATTTTCATCGCGTATTTCTCGGTGCAGACGTCGGTTGCGATTAACAATTGGCGCGGCCCGTTCTTCGACCTGTTTCAAGACGCGCTTTCGAAAAAGCCGGGAGTGACCGTCGATCAACTCTATAGCCTGCAACTGCGCTTCCTGGAAATCGGCTTCGTCAGCGTCGCCTTGAACGTTGTCACAGCCTTTTTCACCAACCATTACGTCTTTCGCTGGCGTACCGCGATGAACGATTTCTATATCTCGAAGTGGAACAAGCTGCGGCATATCGAAGGGGCATCGCAGCGTGTTCAGGAAGATACGATGCGTTTCGCCAATATCCTTGAAGGCCTTGGCGTCACCTTGATCAATTCGGTGATGACGCTGGTGGTTTTCCTACCGCTGCTCTTCGCAATGTCTGAGCACGTTTCCGATCTGCCGATCCTTGGCGCCGTTCCCCACGCACTGTTCTGGCTTGCGATCGTGTGGTCGCTCTTCGGCACGGCGCTTCTGGCGTTCGCCGGCATCAAGCTGCCCGGATTGAACTTCCGCAACCAGCGCGTCGAGGCAGCCTACCGCAAGGAGCTTGTCTATGGGGAAGATCATGCCGACCGTGCACAGCCGATCACCGTCAGGGAACTCTACGACAACGTGCGCCGCAACTATTTCCGCATGTACTGGCACTATGCCTATTTCAATGTGGCGCGTTTTTCCTACGGCCAGCTTGATGCGATTTTCCTGAACTTCATCCTTATCCCGACAATCGTGCTGGGGAAGATCACGATGGGCATCTGGCAGCAGATTGCCACGGCTTTCGGCGAGGTCAGCAATTCGTTCCAATACCTGGTGAACTACTGGTCGACGATCATCGAGCTGCTATCGATTCACAAGCGTCTGAAAGCCTTCGAAGCGGCGATCGACGATACGCCGCTGCCTGCGATCGACCAGCGCTATCTCGCCCGCGAGGAAACAGACGGCGAGCTTGCGGCGGCCAAGCCGTAAGGCCGACCTTCAGGCAAACAGCAATCAAAAGGCGGAGCGATCCGCCTTTTTCTGTTTGGCGATCATCGGCAGCGCCTCGGCATAGCTGACGCAGGCGACATCCGGCTTGCCGCAGGTTTCGGTCAGGAACCGGTCGAGTGCCCGCCAATAGGCGCCACCGTTCATTTCAACGAAATGAAAACCCAGCTGCAGTGGAATGCGATTGCCGCCATATTCCTGCTGAAAGGCCTTGCGGAAGGCGTCGAGCGCGCGCTCTTCGAAGGTAGCGCTGTCCTTTCGGTTCTCGATGCCCATGGAGTGGCGAACGAACAGATTGTAGTCCATGCCGATGATGCGGCGCTGCTGCGGGCCCTCGGGAATGAGCGGCAGGCCGAAGCGCGGCAATCCATCCGCGTCAGACGGCCAGCCCGGTCCCTTGGTGACGAGGCTGGCATCATACGTGAAGCCGGCTTGCTTCAGGGCAGGCAGCAAGCCGTCGCTCAGTGACAGATAGGGTGCGCGAAAACCCTCGATATCCTTGGCGGCGAAATCGGCCCAGCCTTCCGGCTTCTCGCTGGCGATGCCACCGGCGTTCCAGGCATTGGCGAGTGCTGCATTGAATGCAGCGAATTCCTGTTTCCAGTCGGCGGCAGTCCAGCCTTTGCCGTCAAAATGCCCGCAGGCATGGCTGCCGATGTCGTGACCGTCCTGATGCGCCTGCCAGATGTGGCGGACGCGGGCTTGGATCTCTTCACGGCTCTGGGCAAAGCCGACATTGGACCGTCCGGCCTTGTGGCCCGGTGCCTGATAGGCCTTGCCGCCCTCGGCCCGTGTCATCAGGAACGTGCAGGAGAGGAAATAGGTGAAATGCGCGCCTGTCCGCCTGGCCATGTCCAGGCTCTTGTCCCAAAGCCTGTTGTCGTGCGCGCCATCGAAGGAGATGATGACGAGCTGCTTGCGCTCGACAGGCGCCGGCGGCTCGACGGCGTGGGCAACAGCGGGAGCAAAGGCCAATGCGAAAGCAAGGCCGGAAGAGGCGGACAATCTGGGCATGCGAAAACCTTGGGCGGCAAATGCGGGATTTTATACCAAGGATCGTTGATAGGATGGGCTCCTATCATCGACCCTTGGTATGGGACCCCTGCCTCAAGAATGCGGCAATCCTTTGATCGCTCTGGAAAGTTTGGCGCGATCCGGCTATGCGAAGAGGTAGAAATCTCAAACAACATAGGTGGGTATCATGGCATTGCTGGTTCTGGGGATTGTCGTCTTTCTAGGCATGCACCTCGTGCGCGTCGTGGCACCGGGGTTTCGCGCCTCGATAATCGAGCGTCAGGGCAAGGGTGTCTGGATGGGGCTTTACGCGGTCATCAGCTTGATTGGCCTCGGCCTGATCATCTATGGCTTCGGCGAGGCGAGGGCGACGACCGGCATGCTCTATAATCCGCCAGTCTTCCTGAAGCACATTGCACTGCTGCTGATGCTGATTGCCTTCATCTGTCTTGCCGCCGGCTTCCTGCCGGCAGGCCGCATCGCCGTTGCGGTCAAGCATCCGCAGATCCTGTCGATCAAGATCTGGGCGCTCGCCCATCTGCTCGCCAATGGCGAGACGTCGTCGGTTCTGCTGTTCGGCTCGTTTCTCGCCTGGGGGGTTATCATGCGCATCTCGATGAAACGGCGGCAGCGGGCCGGCGAACTGGTACTGCCGGTCTTCCGCTCGTCGTCCAACGATCTGTTGGCGGTGGTCATCGGAGTGGTTGCCTATGGCCTGTTCATCTGGAAATTGCACGAATTGCTGATCGGCGTTGCGCCGATTGTCATGGGCTAAACGGCGGTAATCGGGGCTAGAGCGCTTCATCTTCTGCCGAAATTCATCCCGCCCTTCGGGTTGGCTGAAAACGGCCGCCCACGGCGTCGGATGGCTTGGCCGATGGGACCCCATCGCTCGGCGCCATCCTTCGTGTGGAACGGCCGTTTTGAGCCAACAGAATCGCTTCCGTTCAAAGATGAAGCGCTCTAAATCGCGCTGCCCCCTTACAACGGCCTCAAAATACGATAGAAGCGCGGAAATCTTTACATCCATCTTTGCAGGGAAGGCCGGGAAACCGGAACTTAGGAATGGCGAACCAGGACGACAGCTTTATCCGCGAAGTCAACGAAGAACTGCGCTCCGAACAGGTGAAGGCCGTGTGGACGCGGTTCGGTAGCGTCATTATCGGGATTGCCATTCTGATCGTTGTCGGCACGATCGGCAAGGTCGGCTACGAATACTGGCACGAGACCTCGGCCTCGCAGTCGGGCGACGAGTTCCTCGCAGCCTTGACGCTTTCGCGGGAAAACAAGACCGATGAAGCGCTGGCCGCTCTGGCCACGCTTGAGAAGGACGGCTATGGCGCCTATCCGGTTCTGGCGAAGATGCGGGCTGCAACTCTTGAGGCGCAGAAGGGTGATACGGCTGCGGCCATAAAGGCCTTTTCCGACATCTCCAAGGATGCCAGCTTGCCGCAGGCGATGCGCGATGCTGCCCGCATGCGTGCCGCCTATCTTCTGGTCGATACCGGCACCTATGAGCAGGTTTCGGCCGAGGCCGAGCAGCTTGCCGTTCCTGCCAATGGCATGCGGCATTCGGCCCGCGAAGCGCTCGGGCTTGCTGCCTACAAGGCCGGTGATATGGTCAAGGCCAAGACCTGGTTCCAGCAGATTGCCGACGATGCCGAGACACCGCGCAATCTGGCAAACCGCGCCCAGATGCTGCTCGATCTGATCACCGCCAGCGGAAAGGCGTCCTGAGCGGACGTCCACGAAAACAACATTGGAGCATGACCCTCTGCGGATGCTCTAAGGACAGGATTATTCGATGAACTTCACCGTCGCCATCGTTGGGCGCCCCAATGTCGGAAAGTCGACGCTGTTCAACCGTCTGGTTGGCAAGAAGCTGGCGCTCGTCGACGATACGCCGGGTGTCACCCGCGACCGGCGTCCGGGCGACGCCAAGCTTGTCGACCTGCGCTTCACCATCGTCGACACGGCCGGTCTTGAGCAATCGGGACCGGAAACGCTGCAAGGCCGCATGTGGCTGCAGACGGAAGCCGCCATCGACGAGGCCGACCTGACGCTGTTCGTCGTCGATGCCAAGCATGGCCTGACGCCCGCCGACGAGACGCTCGGCGAAATGCTGCGCCGCCGCGGCAAGCCGGTGGTGCTGGTTGCCAACAAGTCCGAAGCCAAGGGCTCGGATGGCGGTTATTACGACGCCTTCACGCTGGGGCTCGGCGAGCCTGTCGCCATTTCGGCTGAACACGGCCAGGGCATGATCGACCTGCGCGACGCCATCGTCGCTGCGCTCGGCGAGGACCGCGCCTTCCCGCCGGAGATCGATGAGCCCGAGACGAATGTCGATCTGCGCGGCGATGAGACCCTCGAAGACGAAGACTTCGAGCCGGAATATGACGAGACCAAGCCTTTGCGCGTGGCGATCATCGGCCGCCCGAATGCCGGTAAATCGACGCTGATCAACCGCTTCCTCGGCGAAGACCGGCTTTTGACGGGCCCCGAGGCCGGCATCACCCGCGACAGCATTTCCGTCGAATGGGACTGGCGCGGCCGCACCATCAAGATGTTCGACACCGCCGGCATGCGCAAGAAGGCGCGCGTCCAGGAGAAGCTCGAAAAGCTTTCGGTCGCCGACAGCCTGCGCTCCATCCGCTTTGCCGAAGCGGTCGTCATCGTCTTCGACGCGACCATCCCGTTCGAAAAGCAGGACCTGCAGCTGGTCGATCTCGTTGCCCGCGAAGGCCGCGCGGCAATCCTTGCCTTCAACAAATGGGATCTGGTCGAGGATACCCAGGCGCTGCTTGCCGATCTGCGCGAAAAGACCGAACGCCTGCTGCCGCAGGTGCGCGGCATCCGCGCGGTGCCGATCTCCGGCCAGACCGGCTACGGCCTCGACAAGCTGATGCAGTCGATCATCGACACGGACAAGACCTGGAACCGCCGCATCTCCACCGCCAAGCTCAACAAATGGCTGGAATCGCAGCAGATCCAGCATCCGCCGCCGGCCGTTTCCGGCCGCCGCCTGAAGCTGAAATACATGACCCAGGTGAAAGCCCGCCCGCCGGGTTTCATGATCTCCTGCACACGGCCCGATTCCGTGCCGGAAAGCTATATCCGTTATCTGACCAACGGCCTGCGCAATGATTTCCAGATGCCCGGCGTGCCGATCCGCATCCATTTGAGGGCGTCGGAAAACCCGTTCGAGAACAGGAAGAAGCGGTAAATTTAGCCGACGTGGCTGCTACCAGGTGATGAAGGTGGGGCTATAGGCTGCGATATTGCGGTCCCGCGTCACAAGGATCAGCGGTTCCGTGATGGCCTGTGCGATCAGTAAGCGGTCGAATGGATCGGCGTGTGGCGTCACCACACGCTCGGTTGCTGCCGCATGTTCGGCGCTTATGTCCAGGATGCGGCTTCCGGCGTTGGTGAAGTGACGAATGGCCTCGTACCCGCTGAACGGTATCGCCTTGTCTCTACCGACCAGGTACTTGATCGAAATTTCCCAGATGCTGGCCGCGGAAATATATGTCTGATTGTCCGGATCCTTGAGGATGGCTGCAACTCTGGGAGACAGCATTTCCGGAGCAGAAATTGCCCATATCGCAACATGCGTATCCAGAAGAAGGTTCATTCGTCCTTCAATCCGAAAAGCTTCGCCACCTCTTCATCAAGGGCATTGAAATCTTCCAGCGACATCGGTGGAAACTGACCCTGAAGCAGGCCTAGTCGCATTCCCTTTTTTTCGTTTTGTGCCAGCGGAACCAGCCTTGCCGCCGGCTTGCCGTCACGCGCGATGATAATCTCGTCTTCCGCACCGCTTTCAACGGCGCTGACAAGTTGAGAAAGGCGCGTCTTTGCTTCCAGCATGTTGACGGTCGTCATCGCAACCTCCTTGGCTAAGCTTGACCAAGGTAAGGCGGAAACCCCGAATTTGCAATATTTTATGCGGTACGCTCCAACGTGTCTTTCGCAACAAGTGCACCGTGATGCTGAATGACTGCCGCGGCTGTTTTCGCCGCAAACTCAGCCGCTGAGATGGCGTCGCCATCGACCGCGAAGCGGGCAAGGAAAGCACCGTTGAAGCTGTCGCCGGCGCTGGTGGTATCGACGATCTTTTCAACCTTGGCCGAGGGCACAAACTGGAGCGGCGCATCGCCAAAGCTGAGCGTCACGCCCTTTGGCCCATCCTTCACCACGATGTTTTCAACGCCAAGACCGCGATAGCGGGCGATCGTTGCGGCAATATCGGCATCGCCGAAATACACCTGTTCGTCGTCGAAGCTCGGCATGACGAGGCTGGATGCGCGGGCTCCAGCCGAGATCGTTTCAAGCATAAAGGCCTTGTCGTCCCAGAGGCGCTGCCGGATGTTGGGATCGAAGACGACGAGCTTGCCGGCAGCCTTGGCGCGGCGTAGTTCGGAAAGAAGCGTTTCGATGGCGGACGGCGCCAGAATGGCGAGCGTAATGCCGGAAAAGACGATCACATCCGAGGCTTCGATGGCGGCGCGCAGGTGGTCCGCGTCGTCCGCGAGCGTCTTTGCCGCAGAGACCGAGCGCCAGTAGGAGAAGCTGCGCTCGCCGTCCTTCAGGTGGATCATGTAGAGCCCGGGCGCACGGCCCTCGACGCGGCGGATGGAGCCGGTGCCGACGCCGGTCTTTTCGATGAAGGCCAGCATCTCATCGGAAACCGTATCGGTACCGACGGCGGTCAGATAATCGACCGACCAGTCCTTGGGCAGGAAGAGCCGGGCGTAATAGGCGGTATTGAACGTGTCGCCGGCATAGCCCTTGCGTAGCAGATCGCCTTCGGCCTGCATCAGTTCCACCATGCATTCGCCGATCGAAAGCAGCCTGCCCGCCATGAAATTCTCCCCGCTCTTCATGTCCTCGCGAAAGCGGAGATACGGCTTACCAGCGCCGAAGGCAAGCCGATGCCGTCGTTATGCGCGCGGTGGCGAACGCGAATTTCGATGCGGCGGGAGCATCAATCCCTGAATGCAGGCAGAGCCGCGTCAAATGCCCATCGAGCAGAACTTCAAAGTTCTCCTCCAGCAGAAGGGCGCAATGGCGATGACTGACGGGCTGCCGGCGCGGTATCCCGGCAAAGCGTTGAGAAGGCCGTTTACTCGCATCTGCAGCAACGATACATCTTTCGCCATATCCCTGTGATGGCGGAGTTTTTTGATGGCATCTCCCTTGAAGTCCAATCCCGACTGGTGGCGCGGCGCGGTGATCTATCAGGTCTATCCGCGCTCTTTCCAGGACACCACGGGGGATGGTCTGGGCGACCTCAAGGGGGTGACGCAGCGGCTGCCGCATATTGCCAGCCTCGGCGTCGATGCCATCTGGCTGTCGCCGTTCTTCACCTCGCCGATGGCCGATATGGGCTATGACGTTTCGGACTATTGCGATGTCGATCCGATGTTCGGCACGCTTGCCGATTTCGACGTCTTGCTGAAGACGGCGCATCAGCTTGGCATCCGGGTCATCATCGATCAGGTGATCTCGCACACATCCGACCAGCACCCATGGTTCAAGGAAAGCCGGTCGGACCGCACCAATCCGAAGTCCGACTGGTATGTCTGGGCGGATCCGAAACCGGACGGAACGGCGCCGAACAACTGGATGTCGATCTTTGGCGGGCCGGGCTGGGAATGGGACGGCGTGCGCAAGCAGTACTACATGCACAATTTCTTGGGCTCCCAGCCGGATCTCAACTTCCACAATCCCGACGTCCAGCAAGCGCTGCTGGACACCGTGCGGTTCTGGCTGAAGCGCGGTGTCGACGGCTTCCGGCTCGACACGGTGAATTTCTATTTCCACGACAAGGAATTGCGCGACAACCCGCCGCTGGTCTACGACGAAGACGCGATCGGGCTCGATGCGCCCGACGTCAATCCCTACGGTATGCAGAACCATCTCTACGACAAGACGCAGCCGGAAAATATCGGTTTCCTGCAGCGTTTTCGCGCCCTGCTCGACGAGTTCGGCGATCGTGCTTCGGTGGGTGAAGTCGGCGACGGCGCTCGCTCGCTGAAGACGGTGGCTGCCTATACCGGCGGCGGCGACAAGCTGCATATGTGCTATACGTTCGACCTTCTGGGACCGGATTTTACCGCCACCCATATCCGCCGCTGCGTCCAGGCGTTTCAGGATGCCGTCACCGATGGCTGGGTGTGCTGGGCCTTTTCCAACCACGATGTCACCCGCCATATCAGCCGGTTTACCCAGACGGCTGGCGAGCGTGGGCGGGTTGCCAAGCTGGCGATTTCGGTTCTGGCGGCACTGCGCGGCTCGATCTGTCTGTATCAGGGCGAGGAACTGGCCTTGCCGGAGGCGGAGCTCCAGCTTGAAGACCTGCGCGACCCCTACGGCATCCGCTTCTGGCCGGCTTTCAAGGGGCGCGATGGATGCCGCACGCCGATGGTCTGGGAAAAGAACGCCGGCCATGCCGGGTTCTCCAGCGCCAAGCCTTGGCTGCCGGTGCCGGAAGAGCATCTTCCCCTTGCCGTTGACCAGCAGGGCGACGGTTCTGTCCTCGATCACTACCGGCAGACACTGGCTTTCAGAAAGGCGCATGCGCCGCTGCTCGACGGCAGCATGACATTCCTCGAAACCAATCAGGACATTCTGGCCTTCACGCGCGAGAAGGGCGGCGAGAAACTGCTGTTCATCTTCAACTTGCGTCGTGGCCCGCAGACCGTTGATTTGCCGAGGGGTGTGGTGGTGTCCGGCGTTGTGCCGATGCCGGGTTTTGCGCCGAAGATCGAGGGTGGCGAGATCGTGCTTGAGGCGATGGACGTGTTTTGCGGACGGGTCGACTGAAATCGGAAGGAGACTAGTATCATTTAATGATATATTCTTAGAGCGCACCCTTGAGGAGGTATGATATGGCTTCGAGCTACACGCTGGGCGCTCACTATGAGGATTTTATCCGCGATCTTCTTGCAAGCGGCCGCTACGCCAGCGCTAGCGAAATCGTGCGCGACGGTCTGCGTGCGCTGGAAGAGCGAGAGCAATTTCGTGCTGCGAAATTACAAGCATTGACGGCCGCAATCGATGAAGGTTTTGCCAGCGGTGAGGCCGAGCCGATGGATATGGATGCCATAAAGTCAGAAGCACGGCTGAACTCTGCAAAGTTTGCTCGTGGCGCTTGAAATCCGCCGTCTACCAAAGGCAAAATCTGATCTGATCGCGATATGGCGCTATATCGCAGACGACAGCGAACCTGCGGCTGACCGGTTCCTGGATCGCATCCAATCTGTGTTGTCGATGCTTTCCAATCAACCGGATGTTGGGCGTGCAAGGCCTGAACTTCATGACGATTTGCGTAGTTTTCCAGTTGGCAATTACATCATTTTCTATACATCGGACGAAACGACTTTGACCGTCGTTCGTGTGCTCAGCAGCTTTCGTGATATATCGGAACGCATGATGCGTTAAGCGGCCGAACGGCTCTCACCGGGTCCGCGTAAACTCGTCGAGGTCCACCAATCCCATGTCCGCAATCGTCAGGTGCGGGGTGACCGGCAAAGGCAGCAAGCCCACTATTTTGAGATTAGTCGTCCAGCGGTACAGGAATGACCAGGCCGCGTTTGATGACGCCAAGGGCAACATTCGTCGTGAATCGCCGGACATTGGTGTTGTCGGCGATCAGCCGCGACATCAGGGTGTCATAGGCATCGACGTCGGGTGCCGTGACGATCAGCACGAAATCCGAGCCACCGGTGATGTAGAAGGCCTGTTGGATCATCGGCTCGTTTTCCAGCCAACGGCGCAGCTGGGCAAGAAGCTCGGGCCGCTCGCGCTCGACATCCAGTGCGACAATAAAGAATGTCGGACGGCCAACCTGCTTGGGGTCTACGACTGCGATGTCCCGTTGGATAATCCCCGTCTCACGCAGTCGTTTCAACCGCCGCTGGATCGCCGAGACGGAGAGGGACACCTCCGCGGCGAGCTGTTCGGCGGTCCGGGATGCATCTTCCTGCACCAGATTCAGCAGTTGTCGGTCGAAGCGGTCGAGGTTCATGGAGGCATTTTACAAGCATATTGCGCGGCGGAAAAGCGGTATGACGAGGGTTATCGCGGTCAAACGGCTCACTGATATTTTACAATTTGTCCCAGCAACCTCGCAGCTGCCAGCTCTGTTTCATGCCCTGGGATTTATGCACATGAAGCTTCTGTACCAGACCCATTCGCCCTTTGCCCGCAAGACGCTGGTCTTTGCCCATGAAGTGGGTATCGCCGATCAGCTGGTTGTCGAGCACCACGAGACAAGCCCGACAAACGCCAATGCCGAGGTTTTCCAAAGCAACCCGCTTGGAAAGGTTCCGGTTCTGCTGCGCGACGGCCTGTCGCCGCTGTTTGATTCCGACGTCATCTGCGCCTATTTCGATACGCTGCACCAAGGGCCGTCGCTTTTCCCTGCCGATGTCGAGCGTAGATGGGCCGCCTTACGCCTGCAGGCATTGGCGCAGGACATGGCCTATGCCGGCATCGGGATTCGCTGGGAAACGGCCCGGCGTCCCGAGCATCTGCGCTATCCCGAGCTGCAGGCCGGCTACGAGCGAAAGCTCGCAGAAAGCTATCGTTGGCTGGACCGGGAAATCCAGGGCGACGAACCCTTGCATATCGGCCATATCGCCGTTGCGACGGCACTGGACTGGCTCGCCTTCCGCTATCTGCCGTCCTTTCGCGCCTACGCCAATCTCACCCGCTGGTTCGATGCATTCGTAAAGCGGCCGTCGATGCATAAGACGCCGCTTTCGGGCGAAACCCAAGATTAGAAGCCCGTCAGGCTCTCACCCGATCAGCGCAAACTTGTCGACATCGACCAGCCCCATGTCCGAAATCTTCAGGTGCGGGATGACCGGCAGAGGCAGGAAAGCCAGTTGCAGGAATGGCTCCTGCAGCGTTGCGCCCAGCGCAAAGGCTGCCTGACGCAGATGATGGAGAGTGTCGCGCACGCTTTCATAGGGTTCTAGACTCATCAGGCCGGCGACGGGCAGCGAGATTTCTCCCGTCACCTTGCCGTCCTCGACGACGACGAAGCCGCCCTTGATCTGGCCGAGCCGGTTTGCGGCCAATGCCATGTCGTCCTCGTTGACGCCGACGACGCAGATATTGTGGCTGTCATGGCCGACGGTGGAGGCAATCGCGCCCTTCCTCAACCCAAAACCCTGGACGAAGCCGTTGGCATGGTTGCCGTTGACGCCGTGGCGCTCGATGACGGCGACCTTGATGATGTCGCGGCCAAGATCGACGCCGGCCTGATTGCCGGATGCCGGCAGCTTGTAGCGGCGGTGTTCGGTGATGATCTTGCCGGGAAGAACGCCGATAACCGACGTTTCTTCCTCGGCATAGGGCACGCCGAAATCGGCGGCATTGATATGGCCTGCCTTGACGCTGTCGAGGCCGACAGGGGCGACCGGGCGGCGGGTGGCAAACAGCGCGTCATTGACGAGGCGTCCGCCGGCAAACACCGCCTCTGCCTTGCAGTTCTCCAGGCTGTCGATGACAACCAGATCGGCGCGCCAGCCGGGTGCGACCAGACCGCGGTCGCGAAGCCCGAAGGCGCGGGCGGCCGAGATCGAGGCGGCGCGGTAGACGGCGAGCGGCTCGACCCCTTGCGCGATTGCCTCGCGGATCATGTAGTCGAGATGACCTTGCTCGGCGATATCAAGCGGATTGCGGTCATCGGTGCACAGCGCCAGGAATGGCGACAGGCGTTCCGTCAGGATCGGCATCAGCGCGTGCAGATCCTTGGAGACAGAGCCTTCGCGCACCAGGATGTGCATACCCTTGCGGATCTTCTCAAGTGCCTCCGCTGCCGTCGTGCATTCGTGGTCGGTGCGGATGCCGGTGGAAAGATAGCCGTTGAGATCGAGACCGCTCAAGAGCGGCGCATGCCCGTCGATGTGACCGTCCTGAAAGGCGTCAAGCTTGGCAAGGCAGATGGGGTCCTTGTGGATGACGCCCGGAAAGTTCATGAATTCCGCCAGGCCGATAACTTTCTCGTGGTCGCGGAACGGCAAAAGCTTCTCGATCGGCAGGCTGGCGCCGGAGGTTTCCAGATGGGTCGCGGGCACGCAGCTGGAGAGCTGCACGCGGATGTCCATAATGGTTTCGCGGGCAGAATCGAGAAAGAACTGGATGCCTTCGGTGCCCAGCACATTGGCGATCTCATGGGGATCGCAGATCACGGTGGTGACGCCATAGGGCAGGACGCAGCGGTCGAATTCATGCGGGGTAACCAGCGAGGATTCGATATGCAGATGCGTGTCGATGAAGCCGGGCACGACGATCTTGCCGGTGATGTCGATTTCGGTGGTGCCCGCATAATTGCCGTAAGTGCCGACAATGCGATCGCCGCAGATGGCGATATCAGTGGGGACGAGATCGCCGCTGACCAGATCGAAGAAACGGCCGCCCTTGAGCACGACATCGGCGGGAATGCGCCCGGTGCCCTGATCGATCAGCTTTTCAAGTTTTTCGCTCATGGGTTTCCGGCCTCTTTGATGCTTGTCTGGAATATGGCTCGTCAGAGCATAGTGGCTGATCGCCGTCATTGCACACCCGGATGCACTTAATTGCTGTTTCAGGCTGTGGATGGCGCCAGCGATGTCAGTCCGCAAAAATGAAATCGGGCGCCGAAGCGCCCGATCCGTCATTGGTCACGCTGCTTATTCGGCAGCGACGATCTTGCCGTTGTCCCACTTGTAGAGCGAGAAGCTCTGCGAGGTCAGATCGCCGGTTTCGCCGTAGGTGACGTCGCCGATGGCGGTCTTGATCGGCTCGCCGGTTTTCAGGGCCGTTGCGACGGCGGTGGCGTCTTCGGCGCTGCCAGCCTTTTCGATGCCGGCCTTGATCACTTCAACGGCTGCATAGGCGTTGAGCGTGAAGGCTTCCGGCGGGATGTTGGCAGCCTGAAGGGCCGCGACGGCAGACTTCGACGCATCGTTCTTCAGCGCGTCCGAGGCGTTGGTGAAGATTGTGCCTGCTCCGGCATCCGCGCCGATGGCCCAGAATTCGGTGTTGGAAAGACCGTCGCCGCCGATGATCTGGATCGGAGCGGAGATGTCATGTAGCTGGCGCACCAGAAGACCGGCTTCCGGGTGGTAGCCGCCGAAATAGAGCACATCAACCTTTTCCGCCTTGAGACGGGTGGTGAGCGCGCTCAGGTCCTTGTCGCCCGGAGTCAGGGAATCGTTGAAGACTTCGGTGACGCCGCCGGCGTTCAGCGTTGCCTTGAAAGCGTCGGCGAGGCCCTTGCCGTAGGCGCCCTTGTCGTTGAGGATGCCGATGCGCTTGTCCTTGAACTGCTTCAGGACATAGGCTGCCGCGACTTCGGCCTGCTGGTCGTCACGACCGCAGGTGCGCAGGATGGTGGCAAGGCCACGCTTGGTCAGGTCCGGCGTCGTCGCGGTCGGGGTGACCATCAGGATGCCGTTTTCGACCAGAACGTCGGATGCCGGCATGGCAACCCCGGACGTAACCGGACCGACGACAAAGCGAATACCTTCGCCGACGATCTGGTTTGCCGCCGAAACACCCTGCTTGGGTTCGCCGGCGTCGTCGGCCAGCTTCAGCACAACCTGTTCGCCGAGAATGCCGCCGTTCTTGTTGATCTGGTCGACGGCAACCTGCGCGCCGTTCTTGACCTGGTCGCCGTAAGCGGCGACGGGGCCGGTCAACGGCGCGATCAGGCCGATCACGATCTCGGCATGGGCCAGCGGCGCAAAGGCCAGAGAGGCGGCAAGGGCGGCGCCCGTCAATGTCTTGAAGTTCATCTTTTTTCTCCTTGGGTGGGTTGGTTCCCCGCAGTGCCAGCGCTTCGGTTGCCGGGCTGGACGGGAGAAACCTGCCAGTCGTCGTGCAACCCCAAGTCCGGTAGGCCGCCCGTCTTCTTTGAACGGATCGTTTCCATGCTTCTCGTCTATGAAGCTCACCAAGATTCCGCAAGGCGATTTTTTAGGCAAGGTGCAAAATAAATATTCAAATATTATGCCAAACGGCGCCGAAACATCCGTTTCGGCGCCGTTTGGGTATGTTCACGATCGAATCTTGTTCGTTTACGCGTTGGCGATCAGCACCTTGCGAATGCCATCGACCAGCTCGTCGATCTGAGCCTTGGTGATGATCAGCGGTGGCGAAAGGGCGATGATGTCGCCGGTGGTGCGGATCAGGTAACCGTTTTCATAGGCCTTCAGGAAGGCCGAGAAGGCGCGCTTGGTCGGTTCGCCTGCAATCGGCGCCAGTTCGATCGCACCGATCAGGCCGATGTTGCGGATGTCGATCACATGCGGGCAATCGCGCAGCGAATGCAGCGCATCGCCCCAGTAGGAGGCAAGCTCTGCGCCGCGCGTCAAAAGGCCTTCGTCGCGATAGGTGTCGAGCGTACCCAGCGCTGCAGCACAGGCGATCGGGTTGCCGGAATAGGTATAGCCGTGGAAGAACTCGATCATGTGCTCCGGGCCGCTCATGAACGCGTCGTGGATTTCGGCGGTGACAAACACGGCACCCATCGGGATGACGCCGTTCGTCAGGCCCTTGGCGGTGACGATCATGTCCGGCTTGACGTCGAAATATTGCGCCGCGAACGGCGTGCCGAGGCGGCCATAGCCGGTGATGACTTCGTCGAAGATCAACAGGATGCCGTGCTTGGTGCAGATATCGCGCAGCTTCTGCAGATAGCCCTTCGGCGGGATCAGAACGCCGGTGGAGCCTGCGACCGGCTCGACGATGACGGCGGCGATGGTCGAGGCATCATGCAGCGTGACGATCCGCTCCAGTTCGGATGCGATATCACCGCCATGTTCCGGCTCACCCTTGGTAAAGGCGTTCTTTTCCGGCAGGTGCGTGTGCGGCATGTGGTCGACGCCGGACAAGAGCGTGCCGAACATCTTGCGGTTCGAGACGATACCGCCGACCGAGATACCGCCGAAATTGACGCCGTGATAACCACGCTCGCGGCCGATCAGGCGGGTGCGCGAACCCTGGCCCTTCACCCTGTGATAGGCAAGCGCCACCTTCAGCGCCGTCTCGACCGATTCAGAACCGGAATTGGTGTAGAGCACATGCTCCATACCCTCAGGCGCGATATCGATCAGGCGATTTGCCAGTTCGAAAGCCTTCGGATGGCCGAGCTGGAAGGCCGGTGCATAGTCGAGTTCGCCGGCCTGTTCACGAATGGCCTCGGTGATCAGTGGACGGCAGTGTCCGGCATTGACGCACCAGAGACCGGCCGTGCCGTCAAGCACCTGGCGGCCGTCATGGGTCGTGTAATGCATGTCCTTCGCCTTGACGAACATGCGCGGTTCTTTCTTGTACTGCCGGTTGGCCGTAAACGGCATCCAGAAGGCGCGCAGGTCATTGGGCGTGGCATTGAGGCGGTTCGACATCGTGTTCTCCCTGGCGTTTTTATTTCTGGCGGCCAAATCCAGCAGGTTTTCGACGGAACCTTACCTGCCGGCCAAACTATCAGGGTGCCTTTTAGCGTCAAGTCTTTGCCTGAGACCGGCCGTCGTGGTTTCAGATCGGTAAAAGGTCAAATTCGGAGCGGCTGGAGACGTTGAGAAGCAACGCTTGCCTCCAATCTTTTCCGAAGGTTAACCTGTTTGCAGCAGAGTGGCGCCGCGTTCCGAAACACGGGCTCAGGATAAAGACCTTGCCAAAACTTGCAGCCGGCCCGGTGCTTGCGCTTATCGTCAGTCTTCCGGCCCAGGCAGGTGCGGCCGGCATGATTACCGACGGTGCGTTTGAGGCAGGCCGGGACGGCTTTTGGGCGACCCGCGGCGTTTCGCTGTCGCGCGAGCACGGCCAGTTATGCGCGGATGTCGAGGCGGGCGGAACCACCTGGGACCGGTTGCTCGGTGTCAACGATCTGCAGTTTGATGCCGGCACATCCTATCGCCTGACCATGGCGCTCGAAGCCAGGGACACGCACAAAGTCCCGGTCACGATCCAGCGCAATGCCGAACCGTGGACGCCACAGGCCACTTTCCATGTCGAGACCAAGGCCGGGAAGGTGGAGTTCTCGGCTGTCTTCATGGCAACCGGGAAAGAACCGGCCCAGATCATCTTTCAGTTGGGCGGGGCTAAAAAGCCCTGGCGGTTTTGCCTGGATGACGTGGCGATACGCGAAACCAAGGCCGAGAAGATCGATCCGGCTGCGCCGAAAAACATGTATGCCCTGCCGCCATTGATCAATCAGGCCGGCTATTTTCTCGATGGACCGAAGCGGGCGACAATCCTGTCGGATGCAGCGGATCCGTTGCCGTTCAGGCTGGAGGACACCGGCGGTGTGGCGGTCGGCGCGGGAATGGCGACACCAGCCGGATTTGATCCCACGGTCGGCGCCCGCACCCAGATTGCTGATTTTTCGGCCTTTGCGACGGCCGGCGAGGGCTATCGGCTGGTCGTCGGCGAGAGGAAGAGCCTCCCGTTTTCCGTCGGCCACGACGTCTACGGAAAATTGCGCGTCGATGCGCTGTCCTGGTTCTATCCGCAGCGCAGCGGTATCGCGATCAAGGGCGATATCGCCGGCCAAGCCTATGCGAGACCGGCCGGACATGTGCAGGAAAGCCCCAACCAAGGCGATACCAAGGTGACCTGCCTGACCGGCACAGTGGCCGCCAAACTTTATGGCACGGACTGGACGTGCAACTACAACCTCGATGTCTCGGGGGGATGGTACGACGCCGGCGATCAGGGCAAATATGTGGTCAATGGCGGCATCGCCGTGGCGCAGCTGCTCGGCACGTTCGAACGCGGGCTGGTTTACAGCGATGGGGCATCCCCGGTGTTGAGCGACAGCCTGTCGCGCATCCCTGAAAACGGCAATGGCATTCCCGATATCCTTGACGAGGCGCGCTGGGAACTCGAATTCCTGATGAAGATGATGGTGCCGGACGGTCAGCCGCTGGCCGGCATGGTCCACCATAAGGTTCACGATACGAAGTGGACCGAGGTGCCGATGCTGCCGCATCTCGATCCGTACCTGCGCGCCCTGCATCGCCCATCGACGGCGGCAACCCTCAACCTGGCTGCCGTGGCCGCGCAAGGCGCCCGGCTGTTTGCGCCTTATGACCGGGACTTTGCACAGCGGTTGCTCGCCGCCGGCAGAAAGGCTTGGCTTGCCGCCGCCGCGCATCCGCTTCTTTTCGCGCCGGGCTCGGATGGTTTGCAAGGCGGCGGCGACTATGGCGACGATGATGTCACCGATGAAGCCTATTGGGCCGCGGCCGAGCTTTACATCACCACGGGGGAAACTCGTTATCTTGAGGCGCTGAAAGCCTCGCCCCATTGGGCAGCGCCCGTCTTTTCCGCCGCCGGCGCCTTCGATTGGCGCAGCGTCGCGGGGCTCGGCCGTCTTGATCTGGCGCTCTATGGCGACAAACTTGCGAAAGACAACAAGGCGATGGTCATGACCTCGGTCGTATCGGCCGCGAGGAGCTTCCTCGCCCTGCAGGCGAAGGAGCCGTTCGGGCACATCTACCGGCCGGCCAACAATCGTTACGACTGGGGATCGAACCAGCTTATTCTGCAAAACCTGATCGTCGTTTCCGCCGGCTATGACCTCACCGGCGAACTGCCGTTTCTGAACGGCGTGCGTGAAGGCATGGACTACATATTCGGGCGCAACGCGATGAACATGTCCTACGTCACCGGATATGGCAGCGTCTTTGCCCATAACCAGCATAGCCGCTGGTATGCCCATCAGGCCGACGGAGCACTGCCCAATCCGCCTGCGGGGACGCTGGCCGGCGGGCCGAATTCGACGCTGGTCGACGACGTCGCGCGTGCGCGTCTCAAGGGCTGCCGGCCGCAGACCTGCTACATCGACGACATCATGGCCTGGGGCACCAACGAAATGACGATCAACTGGAATGCGCCGCTTGTCTATATCGCCTCTTTCCTGGCGGACGCGCGATGAGCGACCGGATGGGCATTGCCTTTGTCGGCACGGGCTTCGTCGCCGATTATTACATGACGACACTGGCCAACCATCCGCAATTGCGACTGGCTGGCGCCTGGGAGATCGATCCCGCGCGGCTGCAGCAGTTCTGTGACTACTGGAAGGTTCGCGCCTATGCATCGCAGGCGGAGATGCTCGCGGACGAGGCTATCGGCATCGTCGTCAACCTGACGCCGCCGGAAAGTCACCATGCGATCAACCGCGCGGCGCTATCGGCGGACAAGCATGTCTATTGCGAGAAGCCGCTGGCAATGACGGTGGAGGAGGCGCGGGATCTGGTGGCCCTTGCCACCGGGCGAGGCCTGATCCTGGCGGGCGCGCCGGCCAACGCGCTCAGTGATGCCTGTGGCCACTGCGCCAATATCCTCGGCTCCGGCATCATCGGCACGCCGCGCTTGGCCTATGCCGAGATGGAGGACGGGCCGGTCTTTCGCGATAAATGGCAGCAATGGCGCAGCCGCTCCGGGGCAAAATGGCCGGCTGTCCACGAATTCGAAATCGGCTGCACGCTGGAGCATGCCGGCTATGCCACAAGCTGGCTGGTATCGCTGTTCGGGCCGGTCTCCAACGTCGCGGCTTTTTCCGCGCTGACGTTTCCCGACAAGGGACCGGGAACCGAAAACCTTAGCCTTGGACCGGACTTTTCCGTTGGCTGCCTGACCTTCCGGTCGGGGCTCGTCGCCCGTTTGACCAGTGGTCTGGCGGCGCCCAGAGACCGGTCGCTGACGATCGTCGGCGACAAGGGCACGATCGTCGTGCGCGACCTCTGGGACAATCGCTCTCCGATCCATGTCGAACTGGCCGGCAGCAGGCGGCCGCTTCTGCATCGGCTGATCGATCGCGTCGAGTGGCAGCTTCAGCGGAAATTTCCGTTTCGCCTCACAGCAGGCAGGCCGGTGGCCTACCCGCAGGCCGCGCGGAAGAGCGCCCTGCCGGCCTATCCGTCGCAAATCGATTTTGTCCGCGGGATTGCAGCGCAGGCGGACGCGATCAAGACTGGTACCCGGCCGTCTTTTTCCGGCGAGACCGCATTGCACCTGACGGATATCGTGCTCGCGCTTAACGCCGGCAAGCGGGATCATACGCCAGCTGAACTATGACGGCGGCCGTGCCCGGATGCTTTCGATGATGCCGAGTGCCTCGGTGCTGGCACTAAGCGGCATCCGCGATTGCCGGTGCTTTCCCTCAAGAATGGCTTGGCTCGCCGCCGCGATCTCGAACTGCAGCCCATTGCCGGGAAAATCATGCCGGTAGACCGTGAGGCCGGGCAGGGGCAGCCGGTCGGCAATCTTTCCGGCGATGCGCGACAGGCGGCCGGAGCCGGGCGGCACCGCCAGACGATGGACAATCCGGTTTCTGGTCAGGATGACCCGGCTTGCCCGCAGAAACGGAGCATCGATCACCAGGCTGCCGGTTTCGCCTTCGACGATGAAGCGGTTGGCCCCGTTGCGATCGAAGCCGCAGGACAGTTTTGCTTCGAAACCGTCATAGCCGAGCGTGATATCCGCCGACATATCGACGCCCGTTGGCGCAGCTGACCAGCGCCCCGTTCCCGTCCGCGGCGAGCCGAACAGCGCAAGCACCACCGCGATCGGGTAAACCCCCAGATCGAGCAGCGAACCGCCGCCTTTCGAGAAAAAGCTGATATCGCCGTCAAAGGTCTTTTCATAGGCGAGTTCGGCGCGGATACCTGTAATCGCGCCGATTGTGTTGCTGGCCAGAAGCTGCCCTATTCGGCTGATCGCTGGCAGGAAAACGGTCCAGAGGCCTTCCATCGCAAAGGTTCGCGACTGCTCAGACAACTCGGCAAGCGCCTGCGCCTGGAGTGCCGTCGTTACAAGCGGCTTTTCGATCAGAACGGGTTTTCCGGCGCTGAGCAGCACCCGGGCTTGATCGAAATGGGCGGTGTTCGGCGTCGCAAGATAGACGGCGTCGATCAGCGGATCGTTGGCCAAGGCATCGATAGTGGGAATGATCCGAAGCCCGCCGAAGCGTTTCGAAAAGGCGGTTGCCGCCTCAAGTGTTCGCGAGCAAATGGCAACAAGCTCAGCGTTGTCCGTCAGCCGGATATCGTCGGCAAAGGCCGCTGCGATGGGATCGGTCCCCAGTACAGCCCATTTGAGGTGTGGAGACGGTTCTTTGACTGTCGCGTTCATGGCGCAGATACTGCACGCCAACTCTCAAAGGCGCGTAAACGTCAAACAGCAATCGCCGCGGCCAACAATCTGGAGGTAAACTCCTCCAGATTGCAAACCTGCGGACGAAACGGGATGAGGCCGGCGAGCGGCCCCGATCGGTATCAGGCGGTACGGCGCTGCGCGATCTTTTCAATCGCGCTGGATTCGTCGCCGTAGATTTCCGTCAGTGTTTTCAGAACTTTAAGAACTGCTTCCGAAGAGCTTGAATAATAGATCGTCTGGGCATCTCTACGGGTGGTCACGAGATTTTGGGCACGCAGTTTCGAGAGATGTTGCGACAGGGCAGACTGGCTGAGGCCGACCTGGGTTGCCAAGGCGCCGACTGCCATTTCCTGGTTCACGAGTGAACTGAGGATCAGCAGGCGCTTTGGATTGGCCATGGCCGACAGAAACTCCGCAGCTATTTCAGCCTTGTCGTGTTTCTGAGGAGAGATCGTTTGCATTCCGTACTCCATGCGAATTTCACATCACGCTTGGTTGTGAATGTGACTGCTAGATAATTAGACGTGATGAATAAAAGGACAACTGCCTAGGGCAAGAATTCGGGGTATAACCGGGGGTATTAACCGTAAAGTTTTACAAGTGTTGCACGTAACTCCCACTCAAATTGTAGGGGTGTCTCGTATTCCAGCCGCTTCAACTGGTCGCCAGAGGCCAAATCTATCCCGCCGGCATCAAGGCCACAGATTCGCCATCCGGTGCCCTTGGCGTTGCAATAGGTGTTTGCATATTTGCTGGCTGCATCGGAATGGCCGGTGTTCATATGTTCGATCGCGCTGGCTTCCTTCGCGGCGAGATCGGCGATCGCCGGCGAGCGGATCATCAGATCCTCGCCCGAGAGCACATAGGCGCGGCCGAAACCGCCATTGAGGCTGGCCCTGAGCGGTGTCAGCCGGAAAAAGGCGAAATCGGGGAAATCGACATAGAGCTGGGCTTTCGGATGGCGGCGGATGAAGCGGTCGCGGATGCGCGTATGGGCAGCGCTGTCGCGGTCTACCCTTTCCGCCTCGCACTGGACGGTCAGCCGCGCATGAGCGAGCGGATCCCCCTTGCCGATCTCCCCGGTCAGCAGCGAGCACCGGCGGTCGGCAGACAGAGCCTGCGTGTGGGTCGATAATGCCGAGATC
Organism: Pararhizobium sp. P1_E7; assembly: GCF_056405855.1. Taxonomy (NCBI): domain Bacteria; kingdom Pseudomonadati; phylum Pseudomonadota; class Alphaproteobacteria; order Hyphomicrobiales; family Rhizobiaceae; genus Pararhizobium; species Pararhizobium sp. P1_E7. The sequence goes on from NZ_JBFUBH010000001.1 coordinate 362,184, forward strand.
AGGATGACCGGCGTTCCGTCGGTATCGATGCCGGTGAGCACGCGGCTGACGAACGGGAAACCTTCGCTTGCCGGTTCGACGACCGCAATCGAAGCGCTGCGCGCCGAGCGCAGCAGCACGCGGGCCAGTTTGCGCGCCTCGTCGTCGGTTTCGCGCAGGACGGAAGGTTTGTCGGCCATCGGATCGCCTCGTCTCATCAATGCCAAAAACGCCCGGACGTTGCTGTCCGGGCGTTTTTCATAATGCTATCTTGATTACAATAGTCAACTTCTGTTGCGGTGCCTCGTCAGGCCTTCCACGACGTTCTGCGCATTGATCGTGCCGACGATTGCGCCGTTGTCGACGACGCCGATGCTACCCGGCTGGCGCGACATCGCGTCCAGGATGTCGATCAGCGGCGTTGTCGGCTTGGCCGTTGCCGAGACGCCGGCAGGACCGTCGCTGCGGTTGAGGCCCTGGCTCATGACATCCATCGCCGTCAGCATGGTGATCGGGTTCATGTGCTGGACGAAATCGGCGACATACTGGTTGGCCGGATTCTTGACGATGTCCTGCGGCGTGCCGCACTGGATGATGCGGCCGCCTTCCATGATGGCGATGCGATTGCCGATGCGGAATGCTTCGTCGAGGTCATGGCTGACGAACAGGATCGTCTTCTTCAGGCGGCGCTGGAATTCCAGCAATTCATCCTGCAAGCGCGTCCGGATCAGTGGGTCGAGTGCCGAGAACGGCTCGTCCATCAGGAGGATCGGCGCACCGGTGGCAAAGGCTCTCGCCAAGCCGACGCGCTGCTGCATGCCGCCCGAAAGCTCCTTGACCTGCCGGCCGGCCCATTTCGTCAGGTTCACCAGTTCCAGCTGTTCGGCCACGCGGTCCTTGCGTTCCTTATCCGCCACGCCGGCAAGCTCCAGTCCAAAGCCGACATTGTCTTCCACCGTGCGCCAGGGCAAAAGCGCGAACTGCTGGAACACCATGGAGACATCGTGCATGCGGAAGTCGCGCAACGACTTGGCGCTGGTCTTGTAGGGATTGATCAGTCCGTGCCGGGTTTTGACCTGCACTTCGCCGCGCACCACCGGCGCCAGGCCGTTGACGGCGCGCAGAAGCGTCGACTTGCCCGAACCCGACAGCCCCATCAGCACGAGAATTTCGCCCTCGGTGATGGTCAGCGACGCATCGGCGACACCGAGCACCAGCCCTGTCGCAGCGCCGATCTCGTCGCGGGTCTTGCCCTGATCGACCATGGCGATGGCCGTCTCCGGCTTGTTGCCGAAGATGATGTCGACATTCTTGAAAACGACTGCATCGGTCATGCGCCTTCTCCTTCATCGGACGAACGGAACAGGCGGTCGAGAATGATCGCGAGAATGACGATGCAGAGGCCGGATTCAAAGCCCATGGCGATGTTCACCGTGTTCAGAGCCCGCACGACCGGCACGCCGAGACCTGCCGCGCCGACCAGCGCCGAGATGACCACCATCGACAGCGACAGCATGATGGTCTGGGTAAGGCCGGCCATGATCTGCGGCATGGCAAACGGCAGCTCGATCTTGCGCAGTACCTGCGATGGCGTCGCGCCGAACGAGACGGCCGCCTCGACCAGCGACGGTGGGGTCGAGATGATGCCGAGGCGTGTCAGCCGGATCGGCGCCGGGATGGCGAAGATCACCGTGGCGATCAGGCCGGGAACCATGCCGAGCCCGAACAGCACAAGGGCAGGGATCAGGTAGACGAAAGTCGGGATGGTCTGCATCAGGTCGAGGATCGGCCGCATCACCGCATAGACCCAGGCGCGCCGGGCGGCAGCGATCCCCAGCGGGATGCCGACAGCCATCGAGACGAAACTGGCGGCCAGAACCAGCGCCAGCGTTTCTGTGGTCGCTTTCCAGTAGCCAAGATTAATGATCAGCAGCAGGCCGAACAGCGTGAACAGCGTGATGCCGACCGAGCGGCGAAACCAGTAGGAAAGCCCTGCGACGACCGCAACCACGATCAGCGGATGCGGCGTCTGCAGCACCCATAGGATCACATTGACGACGCCCGCAAGGATCGCTGAGACTTGGTCGAAAAAGCCGGTGAAATTGGTGGTCAGCCAGGTGAAGAAACTCTTCGCCCAGCCGCCGATGGGTATGCGTCGATCAGGATTGGTTAGCCATTCCACGGAAAATCGCCTGGTTCTTGGTGCCAATGATAGGAGCGGAAGCGCGCAACACGCGCCTAAAAAAGGCGGGGACCGAGCCCCGCCTTCATATGCCGGTCAAAGACCGAGCGCGGTCTTCACTGCAGCCAGGCCGTCACTGCCATCCCTGGTGGTGACGCCTGCAAGCCAGGGATCGATCGCCGTCGGGTTGGCCTTCAGCCATTCGTTCGCAGCTGCTTCCGGATCCTTGCCGTCATTGAGGATCTTGCCCATGATCTCGTTTTCCATCGGAAGCGTGAATTTCAGGTTGGTGATCAGCTTGCCGACATTCGGGCATTCGGTGATGTAGCCTGCGCGCACGTTGGTAAAGACCGTCGCGCCGCCGAAATTCGGGCCAAAGATATCATCGCCGCCGGAAAGATAGGTCAGCTTGAAATTGGCGTTCATCGGATGCGGTTCCCAGCCGAGGAAGACCACCGGGGTGCCGTCTTTTTCAGCACGGGCGACCTGGGCGAGCATGCCCTGCTCGGAAGATTCGACGACCTCGAAGCCCTTGAGCCCGAAAGTGTCCTTGTCCGCCATGTCGATGATCAGGCGGTTGCCGTCATTGCCGGGTTCGATGCCGTAAATCTTGCCGTCAAGTTCGGCCTTATGCGCGGCGATGTCCTTGAAGTCCTTGATGCCGAGTTCAGCACCCTTGCCGTTGGTTGCCAGCGTGTACTTGGCGCCCTCAAGGTTCGGGCCGAAGGATTCGACCGACTTGTCGTTGAGGAAGGGGCGAACGTCATTTTCCTGGGTCGGCATCCAGTTGCCGAGGAAGACGTCGATGTCCTTGTTCTTCAGCGACTGATAGGTGACCGGAACGGAAAGAACCTTGATATCGGTCTCGTATCCGAGACCCTTCAGGATCGACGCGACCGTCGCCGTCGTTGCGGTGATATCCGTCCAGCCGACATCGGCGAAACGGACGGTTCCACAGCTTTCCGGCTCTGCCGCATAGGCGGATGTCAGTGCGCTCAGCGATACCGCTGCACTCAGCATGAATTTCAGTGTCAGTCTGGTCATCATCGTCTTCCCCTGCCTTTTATGATTCAGCCAATCACCAAATGTCCGCCAATTCAAGCGCCCTGGTGTTGCCTCCAAGTGTATTGCGACATTCGCCGGACACGCCCGCGTAAAACGACGCGATATGTCGCATTGCTCATGTTCTGGTGTTTGCCGTCGATTTTCTGTGACTTTTGTGCTCGCGGTCTGGCCTTCCTCGCCCGGTCTGTCCATGAACAATCAACAGCATACAGAAGAGGACGCCATGGCAAAACTGTATTTCAGCTACGCCACCATGAACGCCGGAAAGTCGACCATGCTCCTGCAGGCGTCGTACAACTATCGTGAACGCGGCATGCGCACGGTGATCCTGATCGCGGCCTTTGACGACCGGGCGGGCAAGGGGCGGGTGTCCTCGCGCATCGGCCTGAGCGACGACGGCATCGCATTTGCCCATGCCGATGACCTCTATTGCCTGGTTGCGCGCCTGCATGCAGAAGAACCGATTGCCTGCGTCTTCGTCGACGAGGCGCAGTTCCTCGGCGAAGATCAGGTCTGGCAGCTGGCGCGGGTCGCCGACCGGATCGGCATTCCGGTGATGGCCTACGGCTTGCGCACGGATTTCCAGGGAAAGCTCTTTCCCGGCTCGATGGCGCTTCTCGCCATTGCCGACGAGATGCGGGAAGTCCGCACGATCTGCCATTGCGGCCGCAAGGCAACAATGGTGGCGCGGATGGACGCCGCCGGCAACGTCGTGCGCGAGGGTGCCCAGGTCGAGGTCGGCGGCAACGAGAAATACGTCGTCTACTGCCGCCGCCACTGGGAAGACCTCATGAACGAGGCCTGAGGCGGACTATCGCCGGGTGGCCGCGCCATGCCATGATGGTGGCTGTCCTGTCCATATTCGGGGAAGCTGCCCATGTCTTTGCGTTTCATGTCTGTGCGTTTCGTTTCACTCAGCCTTGTCCTCTGTCTTGGAGCGGGCCTTGCACACGCCGCGGGCGATGCGGAGGCGGGCGCCCAGGTCTTCAGGAAATGCGGCGTTTGTCATACTGCATCCGAGCCGGTGAACCGGGTTGGTCCGAGCCTGATGGGCGTCATTGGCCGTCCGGTCGCAACCTTTGCGGGCTATAGCTACTCAAGCGCGATGAAAACCTTTGGCGAGGACGGCAAGGTCTGGAGCGAGGATGAGCTTTCGGAATATCTTCTCAGCCCGAGGGCGCTGGTTCCCGGGACGAAGATGTCCTTTCCCGGCCTGAAGAAGCCGCAGGACATCGAAGATGTCATCGCCTATCTGAAGACAGTGGCTGCGAAATAGATGGACCTTTGCCCGGCAGCGTGGTCGTCGAAGGCCGGCGCGATCGAAAATTGGTGGTTGGGCACTTGTGCTTCAATTTGCCGCTCCCATTATATAAGCTGATGTCACGATTGAATAATTAAGCTGCGCGGCGCGTCTGCACCGGAGCAACAGGGGGAAGAAACGATGGCGACACTTCAGAATTTTGAGAGCGAGATCGAGAAAACCCGCGGCATCGTCGAACAGATGCGCGGCAAGATGAACCAGTCGGCCGTCGTGCTCGACCAGTTTGCCAAATCCGACACCAAGCTGGGCGATGCGAATTTCGATATCGAGAATGCCCGCATCCAGGACGTCATCAACCAGCAGAAGGTGATGGAAGGCAACATCGCCGACCTGATCATCGGCCTGGAAGATGCCACCAACGCCTTCGGTTCCGAATTCGAGAGCATGAAGAGCTATACCGGCTACGAGAAATTCATCGGCATCTTCTCCAAGCAGAGCGCCCAGCGCATGCGCACCGATCGGGTCCGCAACATGTCGCTTGCCGGCAATCTGCAGGAACTGCTCGCCAAATCCGATACGATCGTCGGCATCCTGAAGGAACAGAAGGGCGTTCTTGACCAGCGCTACAAGACCTCCGAGGCAAGCCTGTTGCAGGTGATCGAGCGCCGCAAGGGCACGATGGCCAACCTGCAGGAGACCCAGAAGCGGATCGAGGAACTGAACCCGATGCTGATGGACATCGAAAACAAGATCGCCGCCTCCACCGACCAGATATCCCGCACCCAGCTTGAAGGCGAGCGCTCGGTTCTGGCGACCGAATATAACGAGAAGCAGGCGAAGGAACAGGAACTTCTGGCCGAGAGCCAGACATACGAGCGCTATACCTCGATGTTCCAGACCTTTGTCGATTCGCTGAACAATCAGATCGCCGCGCAGAACACACTGATCAACAAGCTGACCATCGATACCGAACAGCGCATCGTGCTTTACAAGGCGCTGGAAGACTCGCTGAAGACGGCGGCCCAGCAGGATGTCGCCCACAAGATCAACACGCTCGGCAGTCAGGTCGATACGGCAGCCGAAGAAACCATGGCCGGCATCGGCTCGGCCTCGCAGCGCCACATCGGCGATCTCCTGGAAATGCACGAGAAGAACATGCTCTCCACCCAGGATATCCAGCGCCGCAAGAAGCTTGCCGACGATGCGTTTGCCCGCCGGTTCCAGGCTGTGATGGACAAGCACAATTCGGCGAATTACGTGAAGTCGTGATTTGCGCATGCCCGGCGCCGACCATGTCACAAAGCCCCTCACCCTAACCCTCACCCCGCAAGCGGGGCGAGGGGACGACGGAGGCTGCAGCTTGTCCCTTCGCCCCGTTTACGGGGAGAAGGTGGCCGACAGGCCGGATGAGGGGCCTTATGCATACACAGCATTGCTGTTGGGAAGCCCGTCATGAACGCCGCATCCGAAGGTGCCGTTGGTCAGTATTTCGCCTCGATCCGGGCGGCGCTGGGCGGGCTTGAAATTTTTCTCAGTGACCGCAACTCGCCGCTCTACCGGGATACGGTTGTGGGCGAGGTCATCGTTCCGTACCTGTCGCGGCTGAAATCATCGTTCTCCTGCTGGGAAAACCGCATCGGCTTTATCGAGCAGTTCCGCATCTCGCGGGCCGAAAGCGGCTTTCCGGTGTTCCAGAATGTGCTGGAGCTGGAAAACGACCGTCAATCGGCTGAAAAGCGGCTGTCGGAAATTCCGGTCGCAGACGCTCTGCGTCAGGAAATGGCGGATTTCATTCTGCGGCAGAAGGCGTTTCCGGCCGAGTTGCAGTCACGCATGGCTGAGCGGCTCTATCTCGAGCAGATCGGCAAGGGTGATATCTTTTCGCCCTTCATCATGCCCGAGACGATCCGCGTCGGCGTCAACCCGAAGACCATGCGGCCCTATTACGTCGTCTGCTGGGGCGCCTTTGACGGCGCAAGCACGCTGCCGATGGTCTATATGGCGACCATCGAGGATTCGTCGGAAAAGATCATCGACCTTTTGGTGACTGCGGACGGCAAGCTCAATCCCGATACGGATATTCCGCTACCGATCGGCGGGTTGCTCAATCCGGACCTTGCCAGCCGCTTCGACGATTTTGCCTTGAAGAATAGCGCCTATTCGCTGACGCCGGTGACGATCGCCACCAATCTCGACAAGGATTTCGAGGAACTGCATCCCAAGCAGCTGCGCCGCGTCGTGCTGGGGCCGTTCTATTCGGCCGGCATTACCGAGAACAATGCCAAGATCAACGAGATCCTCTCCAAGGTCCGCAAGACGGAAAACGCCTGGCTTCTGACCTGGACGGTGCAGGAGGTTTTCTCCAAGGCGGAGCGGCCCGCCCAGCGCGGTTTCTTCTCATCGACGCCGGCATCGGAAGAATTCCATATCGATACCGACAATCTCGAGGCGACGCGCATGGGCGTGAGCTCCTACGAGAAGCATGCGCTGGTGCCGCACGACGCCTATCAGGCGCTCTATGCGGCCGGCGATGCGGCGGCGATCTTCGGCGACTACAAGGTGCACGTGATTTCCGGAAACCAGGTCATCAGCGAGGTGTAGACAATGTCACTGAACGCGGGCTTGACGACATTGCACGAGGACGACATCGCCAAGCATCAGGCGGTGGCTCAAGGGCTTGTCACCCGGCTGATCATCCTTGAAGCCGACGATCCGTCGGCGGGAACGGCGCTGGCCGGTACCGGGCGCCGCTTCGTCTCCACGGTTTCGACCGGTGGACAGCGGCGCACGCGTGAAGTGGAGTTGGCGAAGACCATCCAGTCGGTCCGCGGTGCCGATCCGCTGATGTCTCCTGGCCAGCACGCTCTGCTCTACCGTTCCCGGCGGGGCGTCCAGGTGGCGCTTGCCGTTGCTGACGTCTTTGCCCGCCAGACCAATCTTGAAGGCCTGCAATCACGCAACGCAACTGCGCCGCTTTCCGGCGAGGACGCCACGCAGTTCAAGGCTTTGCTATCGGCGTCGGCCTATATCGCAGCCTTCACCTTCGCGGCCTATCTTGGCGCGACGCTCGCCGGGGAAGGCGAACCGGTCGAGGATGGAACGGAGCCTGACTTCCTGTTCGATACGCCGCAGGATGCGCTGAAGGGCATGATCTCGGCACTCGACAGGACGATCTCCGGGGCTCCCGATGATGCGGCCCTGACCAGCCGGGCGCGGGCCTTTGCACGGCTTGCCATTGAAGGATTGATCGGCCGCAAGGCCCGGTTCACCGGGCTTGCCAGCTTTGAGAACGTGCATATCCGGCTGGATCAGGACGATTTTACGCTTGATGGGTTCGATGTCGCGCCCGGACAGAAGCGCAAGCCGCTGGTCATGACCTTCAAGAAGCCCGAAGAGATCATCGGCAACCACATTGCCAAGTATCAGGCGCTAAAACTGGCCAAAATGCTGATGGCCTATGATTTCGAACGGCAGATGAACCCGTTCGTCGAGTTGGGCGGCTTTCTCTTCACCTTCATTGGCGATGGTATGCCTGGCACCGGCAAGACCATTCTGATCCAGATGCTGGCCGGTCTGCTCAACGATTACTGTCAGATTGCAGGCTACGCCTTCCACTACGAGAATTTCGGCGTCGACCAAATCTCCTCGTATCAGGGGAAATCAGGACAAAACTGCAAGGCCTTCGTCAACAACGTCGTCAACCCCAAGGCAATCGGCTTCGGCACCATCGATGATGTCGATCAGGTCGCGGCCAAGCGCTCGGACGACCGCGCGTCGGCCGGCCAGCACGAGGTGACGGCGGTGCTGATGGAGAGCTTTGCCGGTGCTTCGACGGTGATCCGCGGCAATTGCACCTTCGGCATGTTCTCCAACTATCCCGAAAACGTCGATGACGCGCTGCGCCAGCGCGCCGGCGCCCGCTGGCTGGTCGATGGGCCACAGTCGGAAGGCGATTATATCGACATCTTCGCCATGCTGGTTGGCAAGAACCACAAGATCCCGCTTGGAGAACACCAGCTGTTTGCCGGCCAGGAAATCAAAAAGGCCGTTTCGCAATCCTACGCTGAGCATGCGCGGCCGAAGGAAGAGGGGCTGCTGGCGGTGTGGGAACGCCACGAGAAGGAAGAGGGCAAGATCGAAACGCTGGCCGATGTCGGCTCCTATCTGCACATGATCAAGGAGGCCGAACCGCGCTTTACCGGCCGGGCCATCAAGAACATCACCGATGCGATCAAGATGCGGGCGATGGACGTGGACCTGCCCGACGACTGGTTCGCGACGCCGGACGTCTTCATGCACAAGACCTATGACGAAAAGAAAGCGATGATCGAAACCCTGCGTGGGCCAATCACGCTTGAGATGGTCATGCAGGAGATCAACCGCTACGCCGACAGCGAATTCCGCTATACCGACAAATCCGACGATGCCGCGGTCACCGACATCATCCGCCGAGAACGCCAGCGGGAAAAGGCGGTTCGGGAGATCGAGGCGATGAAGGCGGATGGGCGGTGGCAGGGGTAAGGAAAATTCAGCGACTTCGTGCCTGTTGTGGCAACGAAGCCGTAGCCCTGCTATAAGGTATACACGTATCCCACATGGAAAATTGCCATGGCCAAGCAGACAGCAATCCGACTTCCTGACGAGACTTATGAACGATTGCAGGCGCTTGCCGCTCGCACCGGGCGAACGGCAACGTTCTACATCCGTCAGGCAATCGAGGAGCATCTCGAGGACCTTGAAGATATATATCTGGCCGAAGGGGTTTTGGAGCGGCTTCAAAGAGGTGAAATCGGCACGAGGCCGCTCAAAGAAGTGATGGAAGAGCTTGGCCTGGACGATTGATATCACCGACGCCGCGGACCAAGCCTTGCGAAAGATCAGCAAGTCCGATGCGAAACGGATCGCAGGGTTTCTCTATCACCGGGTCACGGCGCTCGAAAATCCCCGGCAACTTGGTCAGGCTTTGCAAGCTTCAAAACTTGGAGATCTCTGGCGCTACAGGGTCGGAGATTTTCGAATTCTTTGCAAAATCCAAGACAGTCGCCTGGTTGTTCTGGTCATCGAAATCGGGCATCGCCGCGATATCTACCGATAACGAAACCTCGCTAAGGTCCAATCGAACCGCATGAAACGCCTCCTCGAAGCTGAACTGATCTATGGGCGCCTGCTCGAAATCTCCGAGCCGCACCTGATCGCGCGTTATAACAAGGCGCTCCAGGGTTTTGGCCTGCGGCCGACGGCGCTGCCGTCCTTCCAGATCGACATGACCGGCTTTTCGCCTGAAATTGCCGACGAACTCGGCGACCGCGATTACCTCGACCCGAACCGCGTCAACCGCCGCTTCGTCATCATGACGCCCGATCAGGAGGAGCTTCCGGTCGTCCATACCAGCTTTTCCAATACCGCAGCGCTGATGCACGAGTTTTTCGGCGCTAACAGGCGTGCGATCAATGCGGTGACGATCAAGGATGCGCTTTACGGCGAGATCGAGGATTCCGTCTCTGTCGTCGACGACATCGACGACCTTCTGTCGATCAACGAGGTTCGCTTTCGCGTGCTGTCTGCCGAAGACATGCTCGGCAAGGCAGCCGAGTTGCGCTCCCTTGTCGACCGGTTGAAGACGGTTCCGACAGCCTGGGCCGACGATGCGATGCTCAACCGCATGGTCGAGCTTGCCAAGCTCACCGGCGATATCCGCGAGAATGCTCTGGTTCCCGATCAGCTGGTGTTTCGCCACGACGCCTTCTGGGCCAATCATTTCGGCGGCGTCTATGTCTTTCTGGATGAGAAGACGACGACGGTCATCTGCGATCCGTCCGTGCCGGGGTTCCGCCGCTCGCGGCCGTGGCAGGTGAGCTATATCAGCCTCTCGGATCATCAGCGCATCTACGAGTTCCTCGCTTCGACCAACCGGCTGCAATTGCCGCAGGCGTCCTGGGTGCAGGAATCCGGGCTCTATCAGCACCGTGCCGACATGGTCCTGCGCGGACTTGTCAATCAGGCGGACCCGACCACGGATTTGAGCGCGATCGACGCCATCTGGCTGCAGACCTGGATGCATCGCAATTCCGCGCTGGTCGCCTCGGATGGCACCTATCCGTTCCTGCAGACGATGATCCGCACGGTTTCGGCGTCAGGCACCATCAGGATGCAGGACGTTGCCCCGGCAAACCGCTTTCTGCTGGTTCGCGCGGCACCCGAACATCCCGATCAATGGCTCACCAACCGGCTGATTTCGCAGCTCTGCCCAAGCGATTTCGTCTCCCGCTTCGTCTTTGACAAGCAGGGGTTTTATGCGGCCTATGAACATTACAGCGAAAAGTTCAGGGAATATGTTGTGGCAACGCTGACCGGCACATATCTCAAGGACAAGGTCGCGTTTCGAAAACGCCTTTATGGGCTGAAAGAGGATAACACCAATGCTTGATCCGATCGTCGCGTTTTTCCAGCGTGTGTTTGCAGCGATCGGCCGGGGCCTCGGCCTCGTGGTTGCCTGGATACTCTTCCCGTTCCTTACCATCGCAAATTGGTACAGGGGACGCGCCTGGATCATCAAGGGGCCAATCGGGATTGCTCTTGTCGCCCTCATCGCACTCTACGGCTATTTCATCTGGCAGACGCAGGTTTGGACCAATTTCGATCCGGACTATCCCAACCGCTACAATCTTGCCGAGCGCAAGAACGACGCCGGCCTGCCGATCAAGGTTGCGGCCGGCCAGACGGCACCGGCCAATGCCTGCGAGCGTTCGGCCATCGTCGATGTCACCGCCGATCTGATCGACTACAATGTCAACCAGAACGCCTGGATCTCGTCGATGGTCCTCTACAAGGCCGGCTTGTTCGGGATGGATTGGGATCGCACGCCATGGCTCGACAACAAGGCGTCGTTCCAGCGCGGCGTCAACGAAGCGGTGCGCCGGACAACGGTTGAGCTTGTCGATTCGCTGGTGCGCATGCGTGGGACGTCCGGTATCAATCCGCTGCTGCAGAGCGTGCGCAGCAAGATGCAGTACGAGGAAACCAACTGGTATTTCGGCCTGTCGCCCTTTGGCTTTCTGACGCCGACGCCGACGCAATATCGTGCCGGCATGGTGGATCTGCGCGCTTTCAACGATCAACTTGCGACATGTGCGGCAACCTTCGACGCCCGCGCCGACAATTTCCTGGAATTCATGGACCGCGTTTCAAGCTCGATCGGCAGCACATCTGCGATGCTGCGGGAGCGTTCGGAGAATTTCAACGGCGGTTGGTTCGATACGCGGGCGGACGACCGGTTCTGGTTCGCCTATGGCCAGCTCTACGGCTATTACGGCGTGCTGACGGCTGCGGGCGCCGACTTTGACGGCATCATCAACCAGCGCGGCCTGGCGCCGATCTGGAATGAAAGCATCAAGCAGATGCGTGCAGCTCTGCGCATCCAGCCGCTCATCATCTCCAACGGGCAGGAAGATGGCTGGATCATGCCGACGCATCTCGCAACGCTCGGCTTCTATGTGCTGCGCGTGCGCTCCAATCTGGTCGAAATGCGCGACATTCTGGCGAGGTAGCACTTGGATCGGCGGCTGGCGGTCTTGTTCGGGATATTGCGGGCGATGCGTGGATGGGTATTTGCGCTGATTTCCCTCTCTGTCTTTGCAAATCCGGTGATGGCCGGTGCCGCCCCGCCAGACACTGAGGCCATGGTCTTTTCCATCGTGCGCAACGCAGCACTCGCCTGCGAGCCCAATTGTCCCGAATGGATATTCGCCGAAGGCAAGATCGTTGGCAGTTCGCCTTCGGCACTGAAGCGGATTTTGAAGCAGGTGGGCAACCGGCGCCTTCCCGTTCTGATCAATTCGCCAGGCGGCGACGTCGATGCGGCCATCGCCATGGGGCGGATGATCCGGGCGCGCGGGTTGGATACGGCGGTATCTGCCAGCCGCTTCAGGGGATGCGGACCGCGCGACGCTGACTGCAAGCTGCCGCCCCAGAACCAGGGCGTCTATTCCGGCAATGCCTATTCGGGCGGGTCGTTCTGCGTTTCGGCCTGTCCGCTCATGCTGGCGGGCGGTATTGAACGCCTTGCCAGCCAATGGTCCTATGTCGGTGTCCATCAGGTAACGACGGTCTATCGCGAGGCCAAAGTCACGTACAAGACACGCTATCAGATCGTGGATGGCAAAAAGAAGATTCTCGACCGGACCGTCGCAAGCCGCGGCCCAACCAAAACCCGCACCACGACAAAACTCAGCAAGGCCATGCGAAAGAAGCTGATTGGCTATTTCGGCGAGATGGGTATCCGCACCGCCACTCTCGATGCGATGCTGAGCACTCCCGCCACCGAAATGCGGCAACTCCCCGAATACCAACTGTTGCAGCTGAAGCTCATCACCCGGTCCGGAACGGCCGACATGCTGGTTGCCTCTGCGGTCTGCAAAGGAAAGGTTCCGGCCGGCAATTGCCGAGCGACGATGTTTGCCCAGACGATCCCCGGACCCGTCGGTTCGCCCAAGCCGTAGCCAGCACGGCATCCGCGGCAAAGATCCTGTCGCTCAGAATATGCAAATTGTCGTTTTTGGCCTATCCGGCGGCAAATTAGACTGTAGTCAACGCCTTCGGTTCACGCTCATATGCCCTCAGACCAAAAACGGTGGAAGGGGAGAGACACCATATGGCCGACGTGAAGTCCGATATCGAAATTGCCCGCGCAGCGACAAAAAAGCCGATCCTCGAAATCGGCGCCAAGCTTGGAATTCCACCCGAACATCTGCTTCCCTACGGCCATGACAAGGCAAAGATCGGCGCCGATTTCATCGCCCAGCAAAAGGGCAGGGCGAATGGCCGGCTGATCCTGGTGACGGCGATCAATCCGACGCCGGCCGGCGAGGGCAAGACGACCACGACGGTCGGCCTTGGCGACGGACTCAATCGTATCGGCAAGAAGGCCGTGGTCTGTATCCGCGAGGCCTCGCTCGGCCCCTGTTTTGGCGTCAAGGGGGGAGCCGCCGGCGGCGGTTATGCTCAGGTGGTGCCGATGGAGGATATCAACCTCCACTTCACCGGCGATTTCCATGCCATCACTTCCGCCCATAACCTTCTGTCGGCGCTGATCGACAACCACATCTACTGGGGCAACGAGCAGAACATCGATGTCCGTCGCATTGCCTGGCGTCGCGTGATGGACATGAACGACCGCGCGCTGCGCCACATTGTTGGCTCGCTCGGCGGCGTCGCCAACGGTTACCCGCGCGAAACCGGTTTCGACATTACCGTCGCCTCGGAGGTGATGGCCATCCTTTGCCTCTCCACGGATCTCAAGGACCTGGAAAAGCGCCTCGGCGACATCATCATCGCCTACCGGCGAGACAAGACGCCGGTCTTTGCCCGCGACATCAAGGCGGATGGCGCGATGGCTGTGCTGCTCAAGGATGCTATGCAGCCGAACCTCGTGCAGACACTGGAAAACAACCCGGCCTTCGTCCATGGCGGCCCGTTCGCCAACATCGCCCATGGCTGCAATTCCGTCATCGCGACGACGACGGCGCTGAAGCTTGCCGACTATGTCGTTACCGAAGCCGGATTCGGTGCTGACCTCGGGGCCGAAAAATTCTTCGACATCAAATGCCGTAAAGCGGGCCTGAAGCCGGATGCCGCGGTGATTGTCGCAACGGCCCGCGCCATGAAGATGAACGGCGGTGTGAAGAAGGAAGATCTCGGTCAGGAGAATGTCGAAGCCGTGAAGAAGGGGTGCGCCAATCTCGGCCGGCACATCCAGAACGTCAAGAAGTTCGGCGTGCCGGTGGTGGTGGCGATCAATCATTTCACGCTGGACACCGAAGCCGAGATCCAGGCGATCAAGGACTACGTCGCCACGCTCGGCGCCGAGGCGATCCTGTGCAAGCATTGGGCGGATGGCTCCGCCGGTATCGAGGCTCTTGCCCGCAAGGTGGTGGCGCTGGCCGAAAACGGGCGCTCGCAGTTTTCGCCCCTATACCCCGACGACATGTCGCTGTTCCACAAGATCGAAACCATCGCCAAGGACATCTACCATGCCGGTGAGGTGATCGCGGACAAGACCGTTCGCGATCAGCTGCATACATGGGAAAAGCAGGGCTACGGCCATCTGCCGATCTGCATGGCCAAGACGCAATATTCGTTTTCGACCGACCCGAACCTGCGTGGCGCGCCGACCGGCCACACGGTCCCGATCCGTGAGGTGCGGCTATCGGCCGGTGCCGGCTTCATCGTCGTCATCACCGGCGAGATCATGACCATGCCGGGTCTGCCACGGGTACCGTCTTCGGAGAAGATTTACCTCAATGAGGAGGGGTTTATCGAGGGACTTTTCTAGGATCCATCCGGAGGATCGCGGCGAGTGCGACGATCCTCCAGCCTCTCCCTGCTCACACGTAGGGACCGAGAAAATCGATCTTGCCGACAGCCACGCCCTGGTTGCGCAGGATGTCGTGCGCCGTGGTGACATGGAAGAAGAAATTCGGCAAAGCGAATTTCAGCATGTAGTCATCTCCGGCAAAGGTAAAACTCAGCTTGCCGAAGGTCACCGTGATCTCTCTCACCTCGCTGCCCTCAAGATCGGACGGTTTGACGGTCTCCAGATAGGTGATCGTCTTGGCGATGCGTTCGCGCAGTTCGGCAAACGTCTTTTCCTCATCAGGGAAACTCGGTGCCGCGACACCGGTCAACCGGCCAATGGTGTTTTTCGAAGTATCGCTGACCCGCTGGATCTGGCCGGAAAGCGGCAGCATGTCCGGCGCGAGGCGGGCGTTGAACAGGTCTTCCAGCGGCATCTTTTTCTGTGCCGCGTGAGACTCGGCCTTGTCGAGGAGGCCGGCAAGAACGTTGAGCCCGCGGATGAAGACGGGAACCGACAATTTGAACATGGAAACGGACATGGAAAATCCTTTGAACGTGAGCCGTGGGTGGTCCGGATATCCTGAGCAGATGGGGCGTAGTTCTGCCTTGGGCAAGATGCAGGGCTGCTTATGCCGCAAATTGTCCAGCCAGGTTTAGCGCCGCGCTACCGGCAGTGGCGGTATCCGCCCTTGCGCTCGATCACGTCGAAATGCAGATGGTTTTCGTGGGCTTCGTCGCTGCCGGGATCGAGCACGGTTTCGAAATAGAGGCAGCCGGTCGCGGTCACCGCACGCTGGAATGCACCGGCCAATGTCGGATCCTCGTCGCGCGGCTGGATCTCGATCGATTTTCCGCTCATGAAGGTGAAGGAGGCAATGTCGATGGCGTTGCCGCGGGCATGCTCGGAGATTTTTCCGGTCTGCGCATTGTTGCGCAAACGGCAGATATAGCTCGATGCCTGATTGATCGCGGTGAGCGGCCCTTCGTCTTCGAGCGCTGCCCTGGCCGCCGGCAGGACAGCATCCTTGGTCCAGCGGGCCAGTTCCAGCGCCGTTTCGCAGCGCATCTTGCCTTGAGGTTTCAGCGTGATCCCAGGGAGGACAGTCTGAAGCGTCAGTGGTTTATCGACGCCGCAACCCTTACCATCGTCGATCCGCTTTTCCTCGCGAAAAGTCGCGCCCATGCTTTTCAACGCGGAGAGACAGGCTGCGTATTCATTCATGTCTTCCGGCTTGATCGTCAACACAGGCTCTGACTTTGCCTGCGGCGTTTCCACGGAAGGCCTGGCGTCCTCCATCGCAGTTCCCTGTTTCTCGACCTTCGCGGATGAGGGTTCTTCCAGTGGTTTTTGGGCTTTGGCCGTTGCCGGTTTCGCTTCCGGAATCGGGCCCTTTTCGGGGAGGCTGGCGCTGGACAGGAGGATCGTGGTCATGAGCAGACAGATGATTCGAGAAAGCATGAATAGGCTCCGTTTCTGCCGGGACGGCAGGATCACGATGCACAACGCATCGGCGCGAGGATCGTTGCATCGCAGCTGCGGGATCGTGGCGATTTCGGCACGGTGTTGGACGGACGGCGGTGGTTTTGCAAAAGTGTGATATTTATTTGTTGACAGTTACGCTCATGTTTTATAGCCGATGGGAACAGACAGCATTTCCCCGCTGCCGACCGACGTTTCGTCGCCCATGCCCAGCCAGCCCCTTGAGCAAAGTGCCTCAGCAGCCAGCCCGGTGAACTCGCAAAAGGATTGATCCATGATTACCCGGCACCACTGCGCGGCTCTTTTGGCATGCGCGGCGTTTTTGACGCTTTCTCCAGCAGGCCATGTCTTCGCGCAAACTCCAGAGGAGTTGGCCGCGCTGAAGAAGAAAGCCGATGAAACCGCAGCGGCCGGTGCGACGACCTATCTGCAGACCATCACCGCGACCAGCGGCAAGACGGGTCGCGATCCCTACGCGACGCCGGCTGCCACCAGCACCATTACGGCAGACGAAATCGAGCAGTTCGGCAACAGGAATATCGACGATGCCCTGCGCGCGACGCCGGGGACATTCACCCGGGACAACCCGCAGAATCCGGGGCTCGCCGTCAACATTCGTGGCCTTGAGGGATCCGGCCGCGTCAACATGATGATTGACGGTGTGCGCCAGAATTTCCGGTTCACAGGTCATGAGGCCCAGGGCTTTGCCTATATCGATCCGGCATTTCTTGCCGGCATCGACATTTCGCGGGGCGCGGTGTCCGGCGTCGGCGGGGCAGGAGCGCTGGCTGGCGCTGCCAATCTGCGGACCTACAACATCGAAGACCTTTTGACCGACGGCAAGACCTATGGCGGCTTTGCCACGGCGTCCTTCGGTAACAATCGATCCGGCTGGTCGGAAGCGGCACTTGGCGCGTATCGGGTCAATGACAGCATTGCCTTCCTCGGCGGCATCAGCAAGAAAGACCCCGGCAACTACAAGAACGGCAATGGCGAGGTTGTTCCCTATACCGAATCCGATCTGGTCTCCGGCATCTTCAAGACCGAGATCACGCCGAACGACGAGCATTCGCTGAAGCTCAGCGGTATTCTCTACAACAATGATTTCATTGCTAATTCCTACGATCAGTCGGTTACGGCGCAGACCTATAGCGCCAATTATGCTTATACGCCGGGCAACGATCTGATCGATTTCCGCGCCAACGTTTATTATAACGACATCAAGATGAAATATGACAAAAGCCCGGTCATCCCCGGCGGCGGTTCGGCTTCGGGCCGTGTCATCGACGACAAGGGTTTTGGGTTTGATGTCTCCAACACATCCAACTTCGATCTCGGTGCGGTCGCCGTCACCTCGAACTACGGGGTTGAGTATTTCTCCGACGATTATGATGTGGTGAACAGCCGGCTGGCTCCCAGTTCCGGTGTCAACGGCAGTGGCAAGAGCGCGACGACGAGTGTCTTCAACGCGACGAAGCTGACCTATGGGATCGCCGACCTGACCCTAGGGCTGCGCTACGATCGCTTCGACCTTAAGGGAAATGGCCAGGTTTCCGCCGGCAACCCGCTTGGCATGCCGGCTGGTCCCTATTCCGTCGATAGCTCCGATGGCCGGATCAATCCCAGCGTGACCTTTGCGCTCAACCCCGTGGATTGGCTGCAGCCCTATGTGAAATACGCAGAAACGTCACGCAGCCCGACCGTCAACGAGACGTTCGTCGGCGGAACGCATCCGGGCGGCGGCGCGCCACAGTTCTTCTTCCCCAATCCGTTCCTTGAGCCGGAAATCTCCAAGGGCTGGGAAGTCGGCGCCAATATCAAGGTCGATGACCTGCTGACAGCCGGTGACAGCTTCCGTTTGAGGGCCGACTACTTCAACAATGATGTCGACAACTACATCACGGCAAACTTCATCGGCGGCACCCATTTCGCCAATGTTCCCGGGACCACGAAGGTGCAGGGTATCGAACTGGAAGGCGCCTATGATGCCGGTTTCGTTTTCGCAAACGTTTCCTACACGCATACGGAATCCGATCTGCCTTCGCAGGTGAATGGCTTTGGTGCGCAGAGCTATCTGCCGGATGACATCTTCACGGCAACACTCGGTGCCCGCTTCCTCGAAGATCATCGCCTGACGATCGGCGGGCGGCTCTATGCCGTCAGCGAAAGCTATATCGGCGAAATCAATGTCGCGCCGGGCCAGTCTCCCTACCAGGAAGGCTACGAACTGGTCGATATCTTCACCAACTACAAGTTCGAGAACGGCTTCGAGCTGACTGCCAGCGTGCTCAACGTCTTTGACAAGGAATACACGCCGGCGCTCAGCACATCGCCGAGCATCACGGTGGATACCGGCCGTGGACGGACGTTCCTGGTGACGGCGAAAGCAACGTTCTGATCTCCGAATTCAGAAGGCGGCTCGAAGGGCCGCTTTCTTTTCGATTGACAAAGTGCATATGCACATATATTTAGGCTTCATGAAAGCGCAATCGTCCATCACCGCCTGCAACTGTTTCGCCATTCGCCAGGCTGCGCGCTTCGTGTCGCAGCTTTACGAACGGCACTATGCGCGGGCAGGGATCACGGCGGCGCAGTTTTCATTGCTGGTCTATATCGCCGAAGCGGGAAAGGCCGGCATGGCTGACATCGCCGAGGCGATGGTCATGGATCGTACCACTCTTGTGCGCGCCTTGAAGCCGATGGAGCGCGACGGTTACGTGGTCAGCGAGCCGGAAGGCAAGGGATCGCGCAAGCTGCTTTTGGCGCTGTCGGCCAAGGGGCAGCAGAAGCTGTCGGAAGGCGCTGAATGCTGGCACGCCGCGCAGGCGGAATATGTAGCGCTTGTTGGAGCCGAGCGCGCCGACGGCCTGCGCCAGATGCTTCTCGCCATCCCATCCGGCATGGCCGCCTGATCAGGAAGGAGCCGGACTGTTCCGGCTTTTTTATCAACCGTAATAGTGCGTATGCACTTCAGAAAGGAAAAACGTCATGTCCCAGAAAATCGAAAATGCCGTTGCTCTCGTGACCGGCGCCAATCGCGGTATCGGCCGCGAATTCGCAGCCGAGCTGCTGCGCCGTGGTGCAAGGAAAGTCTATCTCGGTGCCCGCGATCCGGCTTCGCTTGCCGATCTCGTCGCGCTTGATCCCGTTCGCCTTGTGCCGCTCAAGCTTGACGTGACCAACGCTGCCGATGTCGCTGACGCCGCCAGAGTGGCAACCGACGTCACGCTTTTGATCAACAATGCCGGTTTTGCCGGCGGGCAGGGGGTTATCTCCGCACCGGACATTTCGATTGCCCGGCAGGAAATGGACGTGAACTATTTTGGCGTCCTGTCGTTGTCGAAGGCGTTCGCGCCGGTCCTTGCCAAGGTTTCTCAGAGCAGCATCGTCAACGTCCTGTCCTTCCTGTCGCTGGTAACGCTGCCTTCGGCCGGAACCTATTCAGCGTCGAAGGCTGCGGGCCTGGCAGCCAGCCGCTCCATCCGGGCGGAATTGCTGAGCCAGGGCACGCAGGTTATCGTTACGATGCCGGTGCAGGTTGATACCGACATGGGCCGCAGCCTGCCGGAACCGCGCCTGCAGCCGCTCGATGTCGTCAGCGAAACGCTCGATGCCGTCGAGACCGGCGTCGAGGAGGTGTTCCCCGGTGAACTGACCCGCACTGTCGCAACGGCATTCGCGGCCGATCCGAAAGGCGTGCAGGCGCATATGTCGTCACGGCTGCCCGCATAACGTGCTGAAGCGTGCGGCGGAAATCGTGCCTCCATTTTTCCGCCGGCGCCCGCTTGCACAATCCTCTGTCTCACGCTAACAATTCCGCCATGACACAGGCACGCAACATTGCAATCTGGTGGTGGGCTCGCTAAAGCGGCCTTGACCAGTCATGCGTGATTGAGACGATAAGCCGCCCGGATGTTTCGAGGCGGCTTTTTGTATTCGGGCCGCAGGAATGATGGGCCTGAACGGAGCGACAAATGGCGACGACAATTCTTGCAGACGGTGCGGAAGCCTATACCACCAAGGGCGGCATTTCCGTCACCCGCCGGCGGCGTGAGGCCCCTTATGGCGAAGCGATCTCCAGCTATGTCGACAGGCTCGACGAACGCCGGGGTGCCGTCTTCTCCTCCAACTACGAATATCCGGGCCGTTATACGCGCTGGGATACGGCGATCATCGACCCGCCGCTTGCCATCTCCTCCTTTGGCCGCGCGCTGTGGATCGAAGCCTATAACGAGCGCGGCGAAACGCTCTTGGCGATGGTTGCGGCGCACCTTGCCGGTGTTGCCGATATCACGCTTGGTGCCGCAACGACGCGCCGTCTTGATCTCACCATCAACATGCCCGACCGGGTGTTCACCGAAGAAGAACGCTCGAAGATGCCGACCGTCTTCACCGTGCTGCGCGCCGTCACCAATCTCTTCTATTCACAGGAAGATGCCAATCTCGGCCTCTACGGCGCCTTCGGCTATGATCTGGCCTTTCAGTTCGATGCGATCGAACTCAAGCTGAAGCGTCCCGATGACCAGCGCGACATGGTGCTGTTCCTGCCTGACGAAATCCTCGTCGTCGACCACTATGCCGCCAAGGCCTGGATCGACCGCTATGATTTCGCCAAGGATGGCGAAACGACGGAAGGCAAGGCGGGCGACATCGCCCCGGAACCCTTCCGTACCGTCGACAGCATCCCGCCGCATGGCGACCATCGCCCCGGCGAATATGCCGAACTCGTCACCAAGGCGAAGGAAAGTTTCCGCCGCGGCGATCTGTTCGAAGTCGTTCCGGGCCAAAAATTCTTCGAGCGCTGCGAAAGCAAGCCATCGGAGATTTCAAACCGGCTGAAGGCGATCAATCCGTCGCCTTACTCCTTCTTCATCAATCTCGGCAATCAGGAATATCTGGTCGGCGCCTCGCCTGAAATGTTCGTGCGCGTCTCCGGCCGCCGTATCGAGACCTGCCCGATTTCCGGCACGATCAAGCGCGGCGACGATCCGATCGCCGATAGCGAACAGATCCTCAAGCTGTTGAACTCCAAGAAGGACGAATCCGAACTCACCATGTGCTCGGATGTCGACCGCAACGACAAGTCCAGGGTCTGCGTGCCCGGTTCGGTCAAGGTCATCGGCCGCCGTCAGATAGAGATGTATTCACGGCTGATCCACACGGTCGATCATATCGAGGGGCGCCTCCGCGACGACATGGACGCCTTTGACGGTTTCCTGTCGCATGCCTGGGCCGTTACCGTCACCGGTGCACCGAAGCTGTGGGCGATGCGCTTCATCGAAAGCCATGAAAAGAGCGCCCGGCTCTGGTATGGTGGTGCCATCGGCATGGTCGGCTTCAACGGCGACATGAACACGGGTCTGACGCTGCGCACCATCCGCATCAAGGACGGCATTGCCGAAGTGCGGGCCGGCGCGACGCTGCTCAACGACAGCAACCCGGAAGAAGAAGAAGCCGAAACCGAACTGAAGGCATCCGCCATGATCGCAGCGATCCGCGACGCAAAATCCGCCAACAGAAGCGGCGCCGGCCGCGATGTCGCTCCGGTCGGTACCGGCGTCAACATCCTGCTGGTCGATCACGAGGACAGTTTCGTCCACACGCTGGCCAATTATTTCCGCCAGACGGGCGCAACGGTCACGACCGTGCGCTCGCCGGTTGCCGACGAGATTTTCGACCGGGTAAAACCCGATCTGGTGGTCTTGTCGCCCGGTCCTGGCATGCCGAAGGATTTTGATTGCAAGGCGACAATCAAGAAGGCGCGCGCCCATGATCTGCCGATCTTCGGCGTCTGTCTTGGTCTGCAGGCGCTGGCCGAAGCCTATGGCGGCGATCTGCGCCAGCTTGCGGTGCCGATGCATGGCAAGCCCTCGCGCATCCGCGTGCTTGAGCCTGGCATCGTCTTTTCCGGCCTCGGCAAGGAAGTCACGGTCGGCCGCTATCACTCGATCTTTGCCGACCCCTCGACCTTGCCGCGCGATTTTATGATTACCGCCGAAAGCGACGACGGCACGATCATGGGCATCGAGCATACCAAGGAACCGATCGCCGCCGTGCAGTTCCACCCGGAATCGATCATGACGCTGGGCGGCGATGCCGGTATGCGGATGATCGAGAATGTCGTGGCGCATCTGGCCAAGCGGGCGAAGATCAAGGCTGCTTGAGCGACAACGGACGCAGGTTGAAAACCGCCGCGCCCGACATGGCGCGGCGGTTCTTTTATGGAAAATGAGGACCAGCGATGGCGACTGAAATTCGGAAAAACAAAGCGCAGCGCCTGGCCTTCTGGGGTATTCCGCTGGCAATCGCCGTGCTGGGGCTGAAGATGCTTGCCTGGTGGGTGACGGGCTCGGTCGCGCTGCTGTCGGACGGCCTGGAATCGATCGTCAACGTCGTTGCCGCCATCGTCGCCTTCGTCGTCGTCGGCTATGCCGCCAAACCCGCCGACGCCGGCCATCCCTTCGGCCACTACAAGGCCGAGTATCTTTCAGCCGTCACCGAGGGCGTGCTGATCGTCGTCGCGGCCCTTTTGATCGCCGCCGAGGCGATACCGGCCATCCTGGCGCCGCGCTTGCCGGAAACACCGGCGCTCGGTCTGGCGATCAACCTTGCGGCGGGCGTCATCAATGGGATCTGGGCCTATGCCCTGATCCGGGCCGGGCGGGCTTTACGCTCGCCAGCGCTGACCGCAGACGGTCATCATATCCTCTCCGATGTCGTCACGTCGATCGGCGTCCTGGTCGGGCTAGTGCTCGCCATTCTCACCGGTTATGCGGTCCTTGATCCGCTGCTTGCGGTGGTCGTTGCCTGCAACATTCTCTATCAGGGCTGGAAGGTTATCGCGCGCTCGATCGCCGGGCTGATGGACAAGGCCGTTCCGGCCGAGGAGGAGGAGGCGATCAAGCAGGCGATTGCGTCCAACGCGACCGGTTCGCTCGGTGTGCACGACTTAAAGACGCGCGAGGCAGGGGCGGCGATCTTCGTCGAATTCCATATGGTTGTTCCGGCGGCCATGCCGGTCCGTGAGGCGCATAACATTTGCGACCGCCTTGAAGATGCCATCCGGGACGTTCATGCGGGGGCCAAAATTACCATTCACGTCGAGCCCGAGGGCGAAAAGGCCCACGGCATTCGCGTCAAAGTCATCGAAGGATTGAGATCATGACAACAACAGACGTTTCCGGCCTGTCGCAACTCGGACAGAACGTAGCGGCGCCCAAAAGCCCTGAGGAGGCGGTGCTCGAACGCGTTCCGACCAGCCATGCCGGTACTGATTTCGTCGTCCGCTTCACGGCGCCGGAATTCACCTCGCTTTGCCCGATGACCGGCCAGCCGGATTTCGCCCATATCGTCATCGACTATGTCCCGGATGGCTGGCTGGTCGAATCCAAGTCGCTGAAACTCTATCTGCATTCGTTCCGCAATCATGGTGCCTTCCATGAGGATTGCACACTCGATATCGCCAAGCGGCTGGTCGAGCTGCTGGCCCCGAAATGGCTGCGGATCGGCGCCTACTGGTATCCGCGCGGCGGCATTCCGATCGATGTCTTCTGGCAGACGGGCGCTCCGCCGGAGGGGCTCTGGCTGCCGGATCAGGGCGTGCAGCCCTATCGCGGGCGCGGCTGAAACGAAAAAAAAACGGCGGGTGTTGAGCCCGCCGCTTTTCGTTGAAGCAATGGCGATCAGTTGAAGATCAGCGCCAGCCCGGCAAACGCAGTAATGCCGCCGAGAAGGCGCGAAATGGTCCGGCCGGACGACAAGCGGCCGATACCGAGCCCAAGACCGATACCGGCGGCATGCAGCAGAGCGGTTGCAACGACGAAGCCGGTGCTGAAGGGCAGGGCGCTGGCCGCACCCAGCTCACCGCCATGGGCATAGCCGTGGAACAGGGCGAAGACGCCGACGACCGCGGCGCAGGCGGCGGTTTCCAAGCGAACGGACATGGCAACCAGAAGGCCAAGCGCGACGACGGAGGCGAGAATGGCCGGCTCGACGAAGGGCAGGTGGACGCCGGCCATCGCCAGCACAAAACCGAAGACCATGGTGCCGACGAAGGCTGCAGGGACTGCCCACAACGCGCGTCCGCCGGTCTGGGCTGCCCAGAGGCCGACGGCGATCATGACGAGGATATGGTCAACTCCCGACAGCGGATGGGTGAAGCCCGCCACAAGCGATCCGTGCCCGGCGGGATCAAGATGGGCGAAGGCTGGTGCGGTCGAAGCGGCGAAGGCTGCGGCGGTAAGAAGAAGGCGTCTTTTCATTGTTGTCCCCACTGAAGGGCGGGGATGTGGGAGGCACCCCGCCAGATGCGAATTCGTGACATCAGCATCTTATTTGGCAATATACCTCTGTCCATACGGCAATTGCCTTAGGCGGCATCTTTACCATAGCCGCAGGGTGTTGCTGATTGCGCTTTCATCGGCATCCGCTTTTGTTGCATTGTTTTCACAGTCGAGTCGCCTTATCTGACAGCGGCAGGACATTTGATTTTATTTCGCGGGAGAGTTCGCATGAACGAAGACGACGACGACGACAAGAAGACGGAATTGCCTTTGGGCAAGGAGACTGAGGCGAACCTGTTCAAGTCGCGCTCGATTTTCATCTATGGCCCGATCAATCAGGAACTGGCGCAAAAGGTCTGCTCGCAGCTCGTGGCGCTCGCCGCCGCCAGCGACGACGATATCCGCATCTTTGTCAGCTCCCCGGGTGGGCATGTCGAATCCGGCGATTCGATCCATGACATGATCAAGTTCATCAAGCCGAAGGTCTGGATGATCGGAACCGGCTGGGTCGCTTCCGCCGGCGCACTGATCTACGTATCGGCTCCGAAGGAACGGCGCATTTGCCTGCCGAACACGCGCTTCCTGCTGCATCAACCCTCCGGCGGCACGCGCGGCATGGCGTCCGACATCGAGATTCAGGCTCGCGAAATCATCAAGATGAACGAGCGCCTGAACAGGATCTTTTCCGAAGCCACCGGCCAGCCGGTCGAAAAGATCGCCAAGGACACGGACCGCGACTATTGGCTGTCTGCCGACGAAGCCAAGGCTTACGGCCTCGTGTCACGGATTGTGACGTCGCAGGCCGACATCTGAGGCTTTCAGATAGTCGAAGCTTTTCAAACCCCGCTGGTCGCCCGGCGGGGTTTTTGTTAGGCGGTGACTGGCGCTGTACAGGTTTGGTTTGTTGAGGTTATGCCATTGCTGACAGCGGGTGATCTGCCAAGGCCGCGTCTATTGTCACGAGTCTCATGCCTTCCACAGCGCACTGAGCGAGAAGCAGTCTGTCAAACGGATCCCTTGTTGGCGGCTCGGGTTCGACATGCGCCAGGGCGTGATCTTCGGTGATGTGCAGAAGCGTAATATCAGCATTGCGCGCAGCTTCGGGTAGGCTTTCCGGAGCCGCATTTAAGGGCAATTTGCCAATCCGCCATTTGATAGAGATTTCCCAAAGACTGGCCACGCTGAGATAAAGTTCCTGCCCAGACCCTTCCATTTCCTGTCGGATAGCCTTTGGAAGATCGCCGAACCGACCTTCTACCAATGCGATGAATATGTGCGTGTCCAACAAGAGCGGCATAGTCATTTCACTGGGAATGGCGGAAGCGGTGTGATCAGAAAATCCTCCGGCAAAGGATCATCGAAGTCCGCTGGAATCTCTCCGAAAAAGTTCGTAATTCCCTGTTTCTTCTTGAAGGCTGCAAGGCCCTCCCAATTGATCCCGCCCTTCTTTTTCGCCGGCACAAGCTCCATCACCGGCTTGCCGTTGCGGGTCACCGTGATCGTTTCGCCGGCCTCGACGCGGCGGGCGAGTTCGGTCAGCTTGTTCTTGGCTTCTCGGATCGGGATCTGGACCATCAAGACAGTGTAGCTGCATGTGGCTACATTATCAATCTCGCTGATTTGCTGAGGACCGCCCTTGCCCTTGCGGTCGCCTGCGGCTATACAAGCCGCATGTCGAACACAGGCGCCATCATCGTCGAACAGGCTACCCGCGGGCACGTTGCCATCGCGGATCGTTCGCGCGCCTCGCTTCTTCTTCTCGGCCTTACACGCGGTTGCCGGGTTCTTTGAAGGAGCGCCCGGCGGCCGAAAGCCCACCGGCCCCAGCTCCTTGCATCCTTTGAATTCCAGTTACGAAAAGAACCCGAGAGCCAGCATTTTGCCGTCGCAATGCGACCGTCGATCGGTTATTGCATGCGGATTATGCGCCTCACAGATGAAGAGAAGCCGCAATGATCATGAAGTCCCATACCGTCAAGCAAGGCATGCCCGAGGCCGCGGTCAAGTATCAGCCCTATCCGCAGATCAATATTCCCGACCGCACCTGGCCGGGCAAGACCATTACTCAGGCACCGATCTGGTGTTCGGTCGACCTGCGTGACGGCAACCAGTCGCTGGTCGACCCGATGGGCCACGACCGCAAGGCCCGCATGTTCCAGCTGCTGCTGGACATGGGCTTCAAGGAAATCGAGATCGGCTTTCCGTCGGCGTCGCAGACCGATTTCGACTTTGCCCGCTGGTGCGTCGAGGAGGGCAATGTTCCAGCCGATGTTTCCCTGCAGGTGCTGGTCCAGTGCCGGCCCGAGCTGATTACCCGCACGTTCGAATCGCTCAAGGGCGCCAATAAGCCGATCGTGCACTTCTATAATTCCACCAGCGAATTGCAGCGCCGCGTGGTGTTTGCCAAGGACGTCAAGGGCATCAAGCAGATCGCAACCGACGCGGCCAAGATGATTGCCGACATGGCAGCCAAGGCCGGCGGCGGCTTCCGGTTCGAGTATTCGCCGGAAAGCTTTACCGGCACGGAGCTGGAGGTGGCGCTGGAAATCTGCAACGCGGTGTCCGAAATCATCCAGCCGACGCCGGACAACAAGCTGATCCTGAACCTGCCCTCGACGGTGGAAATGGCGACGCCGAATGTCTATGCCGACCAGATCGAGTGGATGTGCCGCAATCTCGACAATCGCGAAAACCTGATCATCTCGCTGCATCCCCACAATGACCGCGGCACGGGCATCGCTGCGACCGAGCTCGGCCTGATGGCCGGCGCCGACCGTGTCGAAGGCACGCTGTTTGGCAACGGCGAACGTACCGGCAATGTCGACGTGGTGACTTTGGCGCTGAACATGTTCACGCAGGGCATCGATCCTGGCCTGGACTGCTCCGATATCGAGCGGATCAAGGAAGTCTACGAATATTCCAACCAGATGGTTATTCCCGAGCGCCACCCTTACGTCGGCGAACTGGTCTATACGGCGTTTTCCGGCTCGCACCAGGACGCCATCAACAAGGGCATGAAGGCGATCAAGGTTGCCAACAAGCCGCTCTGGGAAGTGCCCTATCTGCCGATCGATCCGCAGGACGTGGGCCGCTCCTACGAAGCGATCATCCGCATCAACTCGCAGTCGGGCAAGGGTGGCATCGCCTATATCCTGCAGGAGGATTACGGCATCAACCTGCCGCGCAACCTGCAGGTGGAGTTCCGCGAGGATATCCAGCGCATCACCGACGAATTCGGCAAGGAACTGCCGTCGAAGGCGATCCACGCCCGCTTCATCGAGCGTTATGTCGATCAGCCGGATGCGCGCATCCGTTTTGTCGATCATCACACCTATCCGGTCGGTGAACACAAGGGCGTGCGCGTGGTTGCCGCCGAAATCACCGACAATGGCGAAGCCAAGCGGATCGAAGGCAAGGGCACAGGCCCGATCGACGGCTTCATCAACGCGCTGTCGATCTATCTCGGCGTCGACATGTCGGTTGCCGACTACTCGGAACATTCGCTGCAGCACGGCTCGAATGCCGCCGCTATCGCCTATGTCGAGGTCGAATATCCCGGCGGAAAACTGTTCGGCGTCGGTATCAATACCAACATCGTCGCCGCCTCTCTCGAAGCCATCGTTTCGGCTGCGAACCGGGTGCTGGAGCTGAAGGCGCGGTAGTTCCGGAGCCGCGGCCGGGTTTTGGACACAGCGTCCATATTTCGCGCGCCCTCGGGCGCGCGAAATTGTGCCGTGGAGGCTTCCCTTATGCGGGAAGCTGCGCGGCGGCGGACATCAGCTCCTGCCGGCTCGGGCTGGAGAAGAGCCGGCTCCCGTCGCCGGGAACTTCGGTGAAGCACCAGCGGACGATGCCGTCTTTGTCGAGAAGGAACTCGCCCGTCAGCTGGCCATATCCGTTGGCCTTCATCTGGCGGTCTTCGTCTGTCTCTTCGTATTCGTCCAGCTTGTCGAGAAATTCAGACGCGGCCATTGGATCCATTGGTTCGGGCAGTTCGCCGGGCAGGTCGATGCGCATGCTCATCATCGTGGGCATGCCGACCTTGTACGGCCACTTGTCTTCGTCTTCGGTGAATTCGAGATTGGGCAGGCCGAAGGCGCGGTGCGAAACCCGATCCGGATCGGACGCTGCGAGCAGATTGGGTATCGGATGATAGCGGAAATAAAGCCGGGCACGTTCGGTCGGCGTATTGACGATCGTCAGGCTGTCGATGCCCTGGTCGTGCAGCGGCGTCTCCAGTTCCGCCATCGCCGCGATCTGGCGGCGGCAGAACGGGCAGTGCAGGCCGCGAAACAGTCCCACCAGAACGGGCTTGCGGCCACGAAAGTCGTCGATGGCGATCTTGCCGCCACGGGTGATTGCGTCAAGCACCACATTGGGTGCGCGGTCGCCGGGTCTCAACGGGCTTTGGTTGTTGTGCTGTTCCATTGCTGAATTCCTCCGTTAATCAAGAAACGGCAGTATTATCAATGTCTTGGGGTCGATATCGTGCCGGGCACAGATATCCTGCGCCAAATCGAAGTAACGTTCCGCCTCGTCCATGTCGTTGTCGTCGAGGCTGAGCGTTGCCAGGCCATCGTAGCACGGAAACAGCAATTGCGCCTCTCCGGTGTCGCGGGCGGCCTCGAGCGCCTCAAGATAATGGCGCCGGGCGAGATCCGGCTGGCCGTGGCACTGGTAGATCTGTGCGAGGACCAGCAGCGGTACCGGCAAATGGTCCCGCTGGTCGAGCGCCCGGTCGATCGCCAGCGCCTTGTGAACCGCTGGCATGCCCTCTCGCGAGCACCGATCGGTGAAGGTGCAGTAGGCGACAGCGATATTCGTCAGCAGCCGCGCCTGGAAGCCGAAATCGCCGATCCGTTTGGCCATCTCGTAGCCGCGTGCGCAAATCTTGATGGCGAGCGCCGGATCGATGATCGTGTAGAGCACGCCGAGATTGGTATAGCCGCGACAGGCGGCATTGAGCTGCCCGCAGCGGAGCGCTGCCTCGACGCTACGCTCGACCTCGGCGACGGCCTCCCTTGTGTTTCCGAGCCGTGCGAGCGCCGTTCCCTTGGTATTGAGCGCCTGCGCGATCGCCAGGGTGGCTTCGTTGGCCGTCTCCCCGCCATCCTCCTGCAGCGCCGGCTGTGCGGCGCAGTGCAAGGCTTTGTCGGCCCATTTGATGGCGCCGGCATAGTCGCCGGTGCGGAAAGCGAGATGCCCCTGTTCCTGCAACAGATGCGCTTGTTCGATCGGGGTACTTGCGTTCTCCAGTAATGCCGCAGCCTCGGCAAAGCGGCTGCGCGCCGCTTCGCGATTGCCGGAATCGAAGAGCAGCCGGCCAAGTTTGCGCAATATCCGCGCCGCTGCCGTTTTATCGTTCGTGTCCTGGTAGGCCTTGAGGACTGTGCCGTAAAATTCCGTCGCTCTGTCGCGCTGGCCGGTCGGTCCGCAAAGGTCGGCAATCCGCTCGCATGGGACAAGCCAGGCGCCGTCGCGGCGATCGTTGAGCGCGTCGAGCGCCTCGTCGTAGAAGCGGATCGCGTCGTCATTGGCATAGGCCATGCGGGCGCGGTCGCCGGCGGCTATCAAATAGCCGGCTCCCTTCGGTTTCTGCGCGGAACGGCTGAAGTGATGGCCGAGCAAGGCGAGATCTTCGAGCCGGCCGGGATCTGCGCCATATCGCCGTTCGAGGGTTTCGCCGATGAGCCCATGCAATTCGCTACGTCGCTTCAGGAGCAGGTTGTCATAGACCAGCTCATGGAGCATCGTCTGGCGAAAGCCATAGGAGACCGGCGCGGCCGGCGTCGTGCCGGCCACCTCCTCGATGATTTCCGCCTCGCACAGCTGATCCAGATCTGTTTCGATCCCGGCCGAATCGGGAAGGACGGCTTCGAGGATCGAAGTGTCGAAGCGCGTGCCTATGACCGCCGCCGTCTGGGCAAGCTTGCGCATACGCGGCGGTAGCCGGTCGATCCTTGCCAGTATGATCGCCTGGATGTTGAGCGGAATGTCGGCGTTGACCGCCTCGGCGGTCACGTTCCAGCGGGCGCCGTTGCGCTGCAACCTGCCGTTTTCGATCAGGCTGCGCACGATCTCCTCGATAAAGAGCGGGTTTCCGCCGGCACGGTCGACGATCCGGTCACTGAGCCTTGCCGGCAGTCCGCCCGCGCCGAACAGGGCGGAAAGCAGGCCATGCCCCTCGGCGGCGGAAAGGGGAGAAAGGCGCAGCATCGTCAAGCCGGCCCTGGCAGAATTCAGCCTGTCGGTTTCGAATGCGGGCCGATGGGTGGTAAGCAGCATCAGCCGGTTGCGCTCTAGCCGGTCCATCGCAAATCGCAATGTTTCCAGAGAGGCGGCGTCGGCCCAATGCAGGTCTTCGATCACCAGAAGCAGCGGCGCCCGCTCCAGCCGCCGCTCGAGGATGGTGCGGATGGCATAGAAAATCTGCCGCCGCAATTGCTCGGGCTCGACATGTTTGAGCAAGCCGCCCGGATCGCCAAAGCCGAGAATATAAAGGAAGAGCGGGACCAGCCGTTCCTGGTCTGCGGGCGTCACGTCGAGCGCATCGAGACCCTTGGAAATCTGCCGGCGCGCGTCGTCCGCGGGGTCGTTTGTGCCAATCTCATAGGCGCTGCGGACGATCGCGGCGAGTGCGCCGTATGACGGCTCGCCGAAGGACGAGCATGCCGCCTGACGGACCACAACACCGGAAAAACGGGTATCGTTCCGTACCCGGTCAAGGAATTCGTTGACCAGGCGCGTCTTGCCAGCGCCCGCTTCTCCCGTCAGACGCACAAGCTGCGTGACGCCGGCACAGGCGGCATCGAGGCGGCGCAGCATGCTGCCGAGCTCCGCGTCGCGGCCGACCATCGGCGCGCTGAACCCGAGTGCGGATAGCCCGCGCGGACTGGCGGCGGCCTCGATGCGGCCGGTCAACCGGTGCACCAGAACGCCCTCGGTCTTGCCGCGCAGCGGCAGCGTGCCGAGCGAACTGAAGGAAAAGGCATGCCGGGTGAGGCGGTGGGTGACAGGCCCGACGAGAATGTCGCCCGGTTTCGCCATCGATTGCAGGCGCTGTGCGATATTGACGGTGTCGCCGGTCACCGAATAAGCCTTGGTGCCGCCTGCACCCAGTCCCCCGGCAACCACTGGCCCGGTGTTCACGCCGATATGAAGCGCGAGCGGCAGGCTGATGCGGTTGCGCCAGCGCTCAGCGATATGCGTCAGCCGATCGATCATTTCCAGCGCGCTGTGCAAGGCGCGCTCCGGGTCGTCTTCATGCGCCTGCGGCGCGCCGAACAGGGCAAGCAGGGCGTCGCCGATGAATTTATCGACAAACCCGCCAAAGGCCGTCACTGCGTCGGTCCATTCCTCGAAAAGTTCGTTCTGAAGTGTCTGCAGCAGTTCCGGGTCGGTCTGCTCGCTGAGGGTGGTGAAATTGCACAGATCGGCGAACAGCACGGTAACGGTGCGCCGGTCGGCATCGGCGGTCTGAGCGGTTCCGGGCGGCTCTCGCGCGGATTCCGCAACCGGGGCTGCGACCGGTGCCGGGTCGGGACGGGACTGCCCCGTTTTTCCCCCCAGCTGGGTGGCCATATCTGCGCCGCATTGCGGGCAGAAGGCAAAGTCCGGCAGGCAGAGGTAACTGCATCTTGGGCAGGGCTTCGGCTGCTTTGCTCCGCAGTTCGGGCAAAAGGCAAATCCGGGCAAGATTTCATAACCGCATTGAACGCAGTTCATCGCCGCAGGCCTTGGGAGCCATGCTTCAACGGGCTCTCTTGAGCGTGCGGTGGCTCCGACTGCGACGGATAATGGACCCGATCCGCGGACGTAGCAAGCGCGAAACCCTGCTCTCTCCGGGGCTGCGCCACAGCAAGCGTTCCGGACGCGCGCCACGGCTGCGCGGTAGACGACGCCTGTCTTCAGATCGCCGTCGAGACGGCAGTGGCTAGTTGGTGCAGATTGGCATCTGCCGATGGGCCGACGACAACGTAGGACGCCCCGGCCTTCTGCCAGGAAATCATCGCGATGTCGTCGCGCATGCTTTCCGTCATCTTTCCGTCGGTGGCGCCGGGCTTGCTCTTCAGAAAACAGATCGCGAAGACGTCGCCATCCTCGTTCTTGTACATCAGTTGCGCCACCGGTTTGCCGGCAGCGACCAGCAGGCGGGCGCCTTCGAAGGTCAGGCCGCTAGCGCTGAGGTTCGGCAGCGAGAAATTGACGCCGACGCTCGAGGTCAGCCAGCTCTCGATCTTGCCATCGCCGGAGGCTCGAACTTCCACCAGATGTTCCGCCGTCTGGCGGGAATAGATGCGGTGATAATCGGCGATATCGTCGAGCCAGGTGCGAGCGGCTGCCATGTTCACTGGCTGCGCACCGTCATTGCCGGTCTTGCCGATGATGAAACCGGTCGAGCCGCCGATCAGCAGCAATGCGACGGAGGCAGCCAGTGCCCGCGGCCACAGCCGCAGCCTTGCCTGGCGCGGTGCGGCGGTAACGACGCGTTCGGACTTGGGATTGACGCCCGGCCCCTGCTTGATCCGGCGCACCAGCGACAATGGGACAGGATCGTGTAAAAATTCCTCGAACGCCTTGTTGCCGAAGGAATTTCCGGCCTGCAGCATCTCAAGTATCCGCCGCGCCTCGTCGTCGCGCGCCACCAGTTGCTCCAGTTCCTTGCGTTCCGCTTCGTTGACTTCGCCGTCGATATAGGCCGACAGGCGAACGTCGAGCGGGAGCCCTTTCGTGTTTTGCAACGTTCAGGCCCTCCTTTCCGTCGTCTCTGTAATCATTGCGGCCAGACGCATGCGTGCGGTCGAAAGCCTGCTCATCACCGTGCCGATCGGTATTTTCAGGATATCGGCGGCTTCCCGGTAGCTGTGCCCCTCGACATTGACCAAAAGGAAAACGCTGGCCAGCCCTTCCGGCATGGAGAGGATCATCTTCTGCAGCTGATTGGCATAGACGGCCTTTTCGCCGGATGCTTCGATCGAAAGTTCATCCTGCTCGGAGGCATCGACCGTGCCGCTGCCGGTGCGCACCCGGCGCTTTCTGATTTCGTCGATCCAAAGGTTGCGTGTCATCGCGTATATCCAGCTCTCAAGCCGTCCTTCACCGTTCCATAGGTGGTTACGGGTGATCGCACGCTCGCAAACCTCCTGAACCAGGTCATCGGCATCGGCTGCATTGCGCGTCAGTGTCATTGCGAAACGGCGCAACTTGGGCAGAACACTGACCAGGTCCCGTCTGAATTCGTTCGAGTCTGCCGCTGGACGCATTGCTCTTCCAAAGAAACGTTCCGGATCGCGATTTTATTCGTCCGGTCGATATTCACGCCGTTTGATATGAAACATTTGACCCATGGTCTGCAAGTCGGCAGCCGGGTGGAAGCACATATTTTGCAGCTTCAGGCGTTTTCTCAAGAGCAAATGACAGACCGGGCTACGCGCAAGGCGAGCCCGGTCTGGTCGTCATCAATAGTGGCGGACGCCACCCAGCGATTCGAGCAGTGCACGATAGGCCCAGCTGTTTTCGCCGCCGCGGTCGCGGATCTCGATCAGCTGCGCTTTCGCTTCCTCGACCTTGCCCTGTTCGAGAAGCGCCTGGCCCATGTAGGACCGCGCAAGGATGTAGTTTTCATCCGCCTGCAAGGCACGCTTGTAGTAGCTCATGCCGAGTTCCATGCGTCCGGCCTTGCGGTTGGAATAGCCGCGATAGTTGAGGATGCGGGCGCTGTTCTGGTCCTTGACGGCGTCGAGGACGCGAAGCGAATTTTCGTACTGGCCGGCATAGGCCAGTTCGCGGGCCGCCTTGAACAGGATGTCGTCGTCAAGCCCGCTCTTCTTGGCATCGACGCATTCTTTCTTGTTCTTGTCCCAGATTTTCCCCTGCTTGCACTCGGTGGAGGTCTTGGTCTTTTCCGGCGGACTGGTCGTGTCCTCGCCAGCTGCCCAGGCCGCCTGGCCAGGCGCGAAGAAAGAGGCGGCTGAGAACAAGGCAATTATTGCGGTCTTGCTGTGGATCATGGTCATCTCCCTGGCTGAAACTGAGATCGGCAAGCCGGATTTCGCTCTCGACTTGCGGTCAACGCTATAGGACGGATGGCGAGCGCCGATTATTTCCGGAGCATAGCGTTTTTTCCTTCCTTGGCGAGTTATACCAAGTCTCGTTCGTCTAGAGCCGCGTGGTTTCCACCAGCGTCACCGAGCGGCCGTCCATCGTCAGTTCGAAGCGTTCGCGGATCACGTTCCACTGTCCCGGGCTGCCGGAGATAAAAAACAGGTTGAAGCCGGCTGGCGGCTTTTTGCCGCCGCGCCCCTGCGACGCCGATGCGATGCCGATGACAGGGACCGGTTTGACCTGGCCTTTGAGCGAATAGACCGTGTTCAGGTGCGTATGCCCGTGCAGCACCAGTTCGGCGCCGCCGGCGGAAATCGTCGCAGCAAACCGGCGGATGCCGAGCATGCGCTTGTGCAGCGATGTCGCGCCCCGGATCGGCGGGTGGTGGATCATCACCACCCGGAACAGGCCAGCTTCGCCCGCAGCACGCAAAAGGTTGACGGTCTCGCGCGCCTGACGGCTGCCGAAATAGCCGCTGGCGGCAAAGGGAGGCGTGGCAACCGCAGTCGAGCAGCCGATCAGCGCCACTGGGCCGCGCACCCTCAGATACGGATAGCAGTGGAAATCCCCGTTCCATTCCGCCGGACCGTGCTCGCCGCGCATATAGGGATACCAGGCCCGGGTAGTCTTTTCATAGGCGCCCGGCACATAGGCATCGTGATTGCCAGGGACGATGGAGATGTTCTCCGGCTCGCCGGCCTCGTGCAGCCACTCGGTCATGATCTCGATTTCACGCGAGGAGGCGAGGTTGACGAGATCGCCGGTGATCGCCAGATGATCCGGATCGATCCGCTCGATTTCGTCCATCAGCAGGTTCAGCGTATTGCCGACCAGGTGATTACGCCGGTTGCGGTGCCAGTTGACGAAGCCGGTAATGCGTTTTGATGCAAGTTCGCGGAAGGAAAGGTCGGGCAGGGGGCCGAGATGAATGTCGGAAATATGGGCGAGTTTGAACATCCTTCGTACCTAGAGCACTTTATCTTTAAACGAAAGCATTCTGCCGGAAGGAATCTCGGCCAGAACCAAGGCGGTTGGCGAAGAGCGCAGCAGAAGCTGCGGTCGAGACGGCAGCCGCCGGTCATGGCCGAAATTCATCCGGCCCTTCGGGTTGGCTGAAAACGGCCGCCCACTGTGTCGGATGGCTTGACCGATGGATCGGATCGCTCGGCGCCATCCTTCGTGTGGAACGGCCGTTTTGAGCCAACAGAATCGCTTCCGTTTAAAGATAAAGTGCTCTAGCGCATATTCCTGAAAAGGGGGATCATTCCAGACGCTTTATCCTCGGCGTGACAATGACGAAAGGAACCGGATCGGCATGAGCGGAGCGCCGCCGGAAATGCGCAGCTGGAGAGCAAGGCTGATCACCCGTGTGGTTCACAGCTATTTTGCCTTCGCACGCGGCATGACGATGGGCGTCCGCGCCGCCTGTTTCGATGCGGAAGGCCGCGTTTTTCTCGTCAGGCACTCCTACGTGCCAGGATGGCATATGCCGGGCGGCGGACTGGAGCGGCACGAGACGGCTTTCCAGGCGCTGGTCAAGGAATTGCGCGAGGAAGGAAATCTGGAAATGAGCGGTCCGCCCGAGCTTTTCCACGTCTATTTCAACCGGCAGACCAGCAAGCGCGATCATGTGATCTTCTATCGCTGCCGCAATGTCCGGCAGGTTTCACCGAAGAAACCGGATATGGAAATCGCCGAGAGCGGCTTCTTTCCGCTGGATGCCCTGCCGGCGGAGACGACGCCTGCCACACGCCGGCGCCTGGCGGAACTCTCAGGAAGCGCTCCGCCAGCCGATTTCTGGTAGGTCAGGCTGCAAGCTCTTCGCGGCCATGTGGCGTGTCAAGATTAAGCACCGGCCCGACAGGCACGACACCAGTCGGATTGATCATCGTATGGCTGCGGTAATAGTGCTCCTTGATGTGGCGCATGTTGACGGTCTCGGCGACACCGGCCACCTGATAGAGATCCTGCAGGTAGCCCTGCAGGTTGGGATAGTCGGCGATGCGGCGGATGTTGCATTTGAAATGGCCGACATAGACCGGATCGAAGCGCACCAGCGTCGTGAACAGCCGCCAGTCGGCCTCGGTGATCCGCTCACCGGTCAGATATCGCCGCGTTGACAGGCGCTGCTCCAGTTCGTCCAGTACCTCGAACAGCGCCGTGACGCTTTCCGCGTAGGCGTCCTGGGCCGTGGCAAACCCCGCCTTGTAGACGCCATTGTTGACGGCGCTGTAGATGCGCTCGTTGAGGCCGTCGATTTCCGATCGCAGGTCTTGCGGATAGAAATCATCGTTCGAGCCCGTCAAGCCATCGAAGGCGGAGTTGAACATGCGGATGATTTCCGAGGATTCGTTGGAAACCATCTTGTTCTGCTGCTTGTCCCAGAGCACCGGTACGGTGACGCGTCCGGAATAATGCGGATCGGCCTTCACATAGACCTGCGAGAGCGCTTGCGCGCCGAACAGGTGATCGACCGTGCCGCCGATCTCGTTCTTGAACTCCCAGCCCTTCGACAGCATCAGCGGATCGACGATCGAGACGGTGATCAGGTCTTCAAGCCTCTTCAACTTGCGGAAGATGAGCGTGCGGTGTGCCCACGGGCAGGCGAGCGATACGTAGAGGTGGTAGCGCCCGGCCTCGGCCTTGAAACCGCCTTCGCCGGATGGGCCGGCCGAGCCGTCGGCGGTAATCCAGTTGCGGAACTGCGATGCCGCCCGCTTGAAATGTCCCTTGGTTTCCTTGGTATCGTACCAGACGTCCTGCCAGACGCCGTCAACCAGCATGCCCATCGTCGATCTCCTGGCGGCCGGAGCGCCGCTTGCTTGTGAATTCGTAACCCATAGATAACCCATGAAATCACCGCATATAGTCCGCAAAAGCTGAACAGTGCGTTTTAGGCTTTGACGCGGCGCATTTTTCTGCTATCCGGCCATGCAGAATTTTTCTGAACACGGATCAAAGTTGATGTTTTTCCCGGGAAGCCCACGACGACGCTGATGCTGCAAACGCCCCTGAGGGCGAAGCCATCATATTTTTGTCTCGTAGGCCCGGTTTCCCGATGTTCATGAAAAAGCACGATCTCGTCTATCTCACTGAAGACGCTTCCCACGACGCAGCCATCGAAATCATCAATGAAGAAGCGTTCGGCCCCGGCCGGTTTGCGCGCGCCGCAGCCCGTATCCGCGAGCAGGGTCCGCACGATCTGTCCTTGTCCTTCGTCTGCACTGATGACGGCGAGACGATTGCCTCTGTGCGGATGACGCCGGTTCTGGCCGGCTCGATCAAGGGCCACCTGCTCGGGCCGTTGGCTGTCCGTCCGTCGCACAAGAACCGTGGCATCGGCCGGGAACTGGTCCGTATTGCTGTCGAGGCCGCACGGCGCAAGGGTTCCGAGTGCGTCATCCTCGTTGGCGATCCGCCCTATTACCAGCCCCTCGGTTTCGAAAAAGTCGCCTATGGCGCTCTGACCTTTCCCGGCCCGGTCGATCCGAACCGTGTTCTGGTCGTGCCGATGGCCGAAGATGTCCATGCCGGGTTAAAGGGCGATATCCACTGGCGGGGGTGATTTTCACGCCAGGGATTGGCGGCGGATAACGCCGCCAGCTTCCCAATTCGGCCACAGTGACTGCGAATATGCCGGCCATCGAAACCGGGATATTTTCAATGCGTCTCCTGCCGGCCTTTTTCGCATCGCTTCTCCTTGCCACATCGGCGTCCGCTGCCGATCTCATTCACTTCTGGGACAAGCCGCAGCATGGCGGCAACAGCTTCAACCGGCTGCCGCCAGACCAGGCCTACTTCGATGCGCTGAAAGGCTATGGGGCCAGCTGGGTGCGGCTGTCCTACGACAAGTGGAAACCGGCCAAACGCGATTTCCTGATCGGTGACGCGGACAAATACGAAGGCATTCCGGCAGGCGATCTGGCGACGTTGAAGTCCACGCTCGACCGCGCCGACAAGGCCGGTCTGAAGGTGGTGATCACACCATTGTCGCTGCCTGGCATGCGCTGGGCCCAGAACAACGGCAACACGTTCGATGGCCGCATCTGGCAGGACAAGGCCTGGTGGACGCAGGCCGCCGCCTTCTGGAAAGATCTGGCGCTGGCGCTGAAGGATCACCCGGGCGTTGCCGCCTACAACATCATCAACGAACCGGCGCCGGAAAAGAACAACGGCGTCGCCGAGCATGGCGGCACCGACGCAATGAAGGCCTGGTATGCCAAGCAGGCCGATACCGCGCGCGACCTGCCTGCCTTCTACGATACGGTGATCAAGGCCATCCGCGAGGTCGATCCATCGACCCCGGTCATGGCCGATGCCGGCTGGTATGCGGCTGCCGATGCTTTCAGCTACTGGCCGAAACCGCTCGCCGACGGCAAGGTACTCTACAGCTTTCACATGTACGAACCCTATGCCGCGACAAGTGCACCGAACATGAAGCGTGAAAAACCCTATGCCTATCCGGGCAAGGTGCCGTTTGGCGAGGTCGATGAGACCTGGAACGGTGAGCGCGTCGCCGCCTACCTGAAACAGCCGGTCGACTGGGCTGACAGTCACAACATACCGCGCAACCGCATGGTCGCGGGTGAGTTCGGCTGCATGCGCCGCTGGACGGGCTGCAAGACCTATCTCGAGGATGTGCTGACCTCGCTCGACGACAACAAGCTGCACTGGGCCTTCTACAGTTTTCGCGAGGACAGCTGGGATGGCATGGACTACGAGCTCGGCTCGCAGAAGGTCCATTGGACATATTGGGACGCCATCGACGAGGACAAGCCTGATCCGGTGGAGCGTAAACCGGGACCGGAATTCGATCCGATCCGGAAAAGGCTGTAAGCTACAGTTTTTCCATCAGATTTTGCGTGCTTGATCGCGTGTTGCCAACTCTCCCGTCATTCCTGGGACAGGCACTGGAATGACGGGGACGATGGATGCCCTTGAAAGGGGAACAACAACAGCCAAGGCGATCGGCACCCCCTACCGTCCCTCGCGATGCCAGGTGGCCGAGAGCATGAACAGCAGGGCAGCCAGGCCGAGAAAGCCGGCAAACAGCGACAGTGAATTGATGCCCTTCAGCACGGTTTCGTCGGTCATGCGCAGCGACAGGCGATGGTCATCGGCAACGCGGACCGCGCCGCGCACCGGCAGGATCGGCGGCAGGTCCACGGGGCCATCGGTGTTGGCAAGGCGCTGCACCAGTCCCTTGGTCTTTTCCGCCCAGGGGGCAAGCGTCCCGGTGGTCGAGATCGTTGCCTTGAATTCAGGTGCATCGACGCTGCCGACATGCACCAGCGTGTTGAGTTCGCCGTTGGTAATCTCGAAAAGACCTGTCTCGTCGGTGCGCACGCTGGCCTTATAGAGGCCGGGCTCGCCTTCCTTGAGGGCAATTTCCTGGGTCTTTCCGGACGGAGACGTCAGAACCGCAGGGCCCGGATCGCTTGCGATGGTCTGCCGTGCAATCTCGAGCGTGCGGCCGCTGGCATGCGCCGTCAGCGCCTCTTCCTCCAGCGCCGGTTCCTGCATCAGCCAATGAGCCGTTCGCCGGTAGAGCGAAATGCTCGGGCCGCCGCCTTCGAAGCCGCGCGCCCAGAGCCAGCCCTGGTCGGAGAGCAGCATGGCGACGCGGCCCTTGCCGACGCGGTTCAAGACCAGCAGCGGCTTGCCGTCGGCCGCCTGCATCACGGTCTGGCCGAGCGGCTTGTCGACATCGACGGTGCGGAACCAGCGTCCCCAATGCGGCGGTTCGCTGTCGGCGCCTTCGAGCCCCCGGGTAACCGGATGTTTCCTGCCCTCGTCGGAAAGGCGCGGATAAAAGGCCTTCTCGTTCATGAAGCCGGTCGGGTTTGCAGGTAGCACCGCCGACAGCGGCGTCGTCGCGATCGAATCGTTGCCGGCATGTTCGGGCCCTGCGGCAATCAAGAGCGCGCCGCCGTTTTCGACGTATTGGGCGATATTGTCATAGTAGAGGATCGGCAGCACGCCACGGTGCTGGTAGCGATCGAAAATGATCAGGTCGAATTCCTTGATCTTTTCGACAAACAGTTCGCGGGTCGGAAAGGCGATCAGCGACAATTCGTTGATCGGCGTGCCGTCCTGCTTTTCCGGCGGCCGCAGAATGGTGAAATGCACGAGATCGACAGCGGCATCGGACTTCAAGAGGTTGCGCCAGGCCCGTTCGCCGGCATGCGGCTCGCCCGAAACCAGAAGCACACGCAGGTTTTCGCGGATGCCGTCGATGACATGGACGGCGCGGTTGTTGGCCTCCGTCACTTCGCCGGCAACCGGGGCGACGGCAAATTCGAGAATGTTGTTGCCGCCGCGCGGCACGGTGAAGGCAAAGGGCACATCGGTGCCGGGCTCAGCCATTTCGGTGGCGATCTTGTTGCCATTGAGGCTGATGGTCACTTCCGCCGTACCGCCGGGTGCCTTGCCATCATCGGCGACGCGAAACGTCACCTTCTGTTCCTCGCCGACAATGCCGAAGCGTGGGCCGCTGACGATCTCGACGCGGCGGTCGAACTCGTCCGGCTTGCCGGTGATCAGCCCGTGCACCGGCGCATCGAAGCCCAGCGGCTGGCTGATGTCGGGAACATCGTGGATCTGGCCGTCGGTGATAAAAATCGCGCCGCCGACGCGGGCGGGCGGTACATCGGCCAGTGCCGTCTGAAGGGCCGTAAAGAGCTTCGTCGAGGGCGCTTCGGTATTGTCGTCATCGGCGGCTTCGACGATGCGCGCCTCGATCTGCGGGAACTTGGCCAGCCGCTGCTTGAGCGTTGCCAAGGCCGCATCGGTCATGGCGCGGCGCCCGGCATTGTCCTGGCTCTGGCTGCGGTCGACAACGACGCCGACGATGGTGGAGAGCGGCTCGCGCTCTTCCTGGAAAAACACCGGGTTGGCGACGGCAAGGCACGAGGCTGCGAGTGCTGCGGTCCGGAAGGTGGCGCCGCGCACGCCGCGCCAGAAGCCGAGCATCGACAACAGCACCGCGGCAAGCGTAAGCACAGCGATGAAAGGCCAGGGGAGCAGAGGCTGGAAATCGAGTGTCATCCGCACGCCCTCACTGGCCAAGCCGTTCGAGCAGGGCAGGGATATGCACCTGGTCGGCCTTGTAGTTGCCGGTCAGCATATACATCATGATGTTGACGCCGGAGCGGAAGGCCAGTTCGCGCTGCTGCTCGTCCGGCGGCACGGTCGGCAGAAGCGGCATGCCATTGCCGTCGATCGCCCAGGCGCCGGCAAAATCATTGCCGGTGATCATGATCGGCGAGACGCCATCGCCCGTACGCGCCGGCCTGCCGGTCGGCTGCGAGCCGTTGTCCGGCTGCGCCTCGATCCACAGTGGGCTGCCATTGTAACGGCCGGGGAAACTCGACAGCAGATAGAAGGACTTGGTCAGCACGTTATCGGTCGGTACCGGTTCCAGCGGCGGAATGTCGAGATCGGCAAGGATCGTCTGCAGCCGTTCCGCATTCGGGCTGGTGCCGGAGCCGGACGACAGCGAGGAAAACTGGTCGCGTGTATCAAACAAAACGGTGCCGCCCGACCGCATATAGGCATCGATCCGGCTGATCGCCTGCGGGCTCGGCATCGGCGCATTGGCGGATACCGGCCAGTAGATCAGCGAATAGAACGACAGTTCGTCCGCGGCGATATCGAGGCCGATCGGCGGGCCGGGTTCGAGCGTCGTGCGGTAGGTCAGGAAATCGGTGAGGCCTGCCAGACCGCGCTCCGACAGGCGGTCGACATCGGTTTCGCCGGTGATGACATAGGCAAGATGGGTCTTGTCCAGCTGCCGCAGAATGTTGTCGTCCCCAGGCTTGCTGTCGTCGGCGAGGGATTGACCGGGCATTGCGATCAGCGCGCCGGCTGCAAGCGTCAGGGCAATCATGACTGCCACAGGTATTTTCAGCCGGGCGAAGGCGCCGGCCATGAAGAGGACGACAGCGGAATCGATCAACAGCAGGATGAGGGCTACGGCGAACAGCGATGGTTTCAGCGACCAGGCCTCAGCGCCGATCAGCGGCTCTGCCGTGTAAGGAATAGACAGCCCGCTGGCGTCAATCGGTTTCAACTGGGCGTCGCGGGGCAGGAGGTTCAGTGCAGTAAATCCTTCTTCCGAACCATAGAGACCGGGCGGGTGCTCGGCGCTGGAGACCGGTGCCGTTCCGGCGGCGATTTCAAGCGGCCGCGCCTTGCCGGTCTCGCTGATCAGGATGCCATTGGCATTGAGCAGGCGGTACGGCGCCAGCGTTTGACCCGGTGTTGCCCCGTCGCTTGCCACACCGCCGCTGCGCGACAGTTGCACGCTGCGCCGCAGCATCTCGACGAAATCGCCTGAGATCGGCAGGTTCGACCATGTGGCTTCGGCGCTGACATGGAAGAGGATGATGCGGCCGGCCCCTTGCGTCTTCGTGGTCACCAGCGGCGTTCCATCGGCAAGGCTTGCCCAGGTCCGCGAGGAAAGATCGGCCGTCGGTTCGGCGAGCACCTGGCGCTTGACGAGGATACCTTCAGGCTTGGGCATGCCGGCAAATGGGCTCAGCGCCGGATAGTCGGCAAGCGGCTGCGGTTCAGACCAGGAAAGCGCTCCGCCCAGCGCCCGTTCACCCTGCCGCAGCGTTACCGGCACCAGCGGATCGTCGGCGGGAGCGGCGGCAAGGCGCGGACCGGCAAACCGAACCAGCGTGCCGCCGTTTTCGATCCACTTGGTGATCGGCGCGTAGGTTTCTTCCGGCAGGCGGCCGATATCGGCCATGATCAGCATGGATGGCTTCTGGGCCAGAAGTTCGGGGATCGAAACCGCCATATCGGCTTCGTTCGGCTGGATCAGGTCCGCATAGGGGGCGAGCGCCCGGTTGATATAGTAGAGCGGCGAGAGCAGCGGCTGCGATTGGTCGCGGGCTTCGCCGCTCAGGAGCGCCACGCGGCGGCGGCGGAAACCGTCGTCGAGCAGGAATGTACTGCCGGCGGTTGCTGCGCCATCAATTGCGACGCGGGCAAAATCGTTGCGCAGTTCGAAGGGGGCGGCGAGCGTGCCCTTGGCGAGGCCTTCGCCGGCTGCAAAGACGACCGAACCATTGGCGATCGCCCGGCCGCGCGTGTCGTAGGCGGTGACCGGCAATGTCTGCGCATTGGCCGTGTCGAGGCGGCTTAGGCTGACGACCATCGATTCGGCGTCATTGGCGGAATTGCTGATCGCTACCGCCTGATCGTTGCTGCCTTCGATCAATTTGAAATTTTCCGGCAGGAGCGCGGCAAGCTCAGTCATGACATTTGTGTCACCGGCCTCGATACCATCCGAAAGGAAAGCCAGCGTGCCTGGCGCGGTGCCATTCAGAGCGGTCTTCAGCGCGTTGACGGCAGCAGCCCGATCCGGGCGAAGCGGTTGCGGCTGAGCGGCTGCCAGACGATTGCGTGCGGCTGCGGCCAATCCCGGCACGGCATTGTGTTCCTGATCCGCGGTAAAGACGATTGCGACCGGCAGGTCCCTTTCTTCGGCGTCACCGATCAGGGCGTCTGCCGTCTCGACGCGGCGCTGCCAGTCGGGCGCTGTCGCCCAGCTGTTGTCGATCACCAGAGTCAGCGGGCCGTTGCCGGCAAGCGTGTTGGTCCGCGGATTGAACACCGGATCGGCAATCGCCAGGATGATGGCGGCGGCCATCAGCATGCGCAGCAACGTCAGCCACCACGGGCTTTTCGAGGGCGTCTCCTCGCGTTTCAGGACGCTGGCGAGGATGCGCAGCGGCGGAAACACCTCGGTGACAGGTTTGGGCGGCGTCATGCGCAAAAGCCACCAGATCGCCGGTAACGCAACAAGGGCGGCGAGCATCAGCGGATTGGCGAAGACAAACGGCAGGAAGC
Organism: Pararhizobium sp. P1_E7; assembly: GCF_056405855.1. Lineage (NCBI taxonomy): Bacteria > Pseudomonadati > Pseudomonadota > Alphaproteobacteria > Hyphomicrobiales > Rhizobiaceae > Pararhizobium > Pararhizobium sp. P1_E7. The sequence continues at coordinate 406,751 of NZ_JBFUBH010000001.1, forward strand.
TCACAACTGGCCTCCATGGGTGGCGCGTCCGGGCATGCCGGAGAGATACATATGCACGGCGACCAGCGCCTCTGAGGCGAGGTGGTCGGTGCGATGCGGCGTGAACGTCCAGCCGAGATGGCGCAGATTTTCACCGAGGCTGTCGCGCCTTGCGATATAGGCCCGGCGATAGTCGTCGCGGACGATTTCGGCGCGGCCGGCGGTCAGCTTCTCGCCGGTTTCCGGATCGGTAAACTCGGTGCGTCCGGCATAGGGAAAGCTCTCCTCGGCCGGGTCGGCAATCTCGATGACATGGCCACGCAATCCGCGCCGGGCAAGCGGCCCGAGGCGTGCCATGATCTGTTCGGCAGGATCGAGGAAATCGCCGATCAGCACCAGGTCGCTCGCACCGCGGATCATTGCCGTCTGCGGCAGTCCGCCCGAAAGGGGCGTGTGCATCAGCGCTGTTGCCAGCCGTTCGGCAGCGTTGCGGGCCGAAACCGGCTCCATCACGCCAGGGCAGCCGATCCGCTCGCCGGAACGGGCAAGGATTTCGGCCAGCGCCAGCATCAGCACCAGCGCCCGGCTTTCCTTGGAGACCGAGCCGAACTTCGACTTGTACATCATCGAGGGCGACAGGTCGGCCCACAGCCAGATCGTGTGGGCAGCCTCCCATTCCCGGTCGCGCACATAGGTATGATCGTCGCGGGCGGATCGACGCCAGTCGATGCGTGACAGGCTCTCGCCGTCGCTATAGGGCCTGAACTGCCAGAAGTTTTCGCCGATGCCGCGCTTGCGGCGGCCGTGCCAGCCGGAAATCACCGTATTGGCGATGCGCTTTGCCTCGACCATGCAGTCCGGAATCAGCCGGGCACGGCTCTGCGCGCGGGAAAGGACCTCTCCGGACGGTGTTGGCTCGACGATTTGGCCGATGGCAGCCATTCATTATCCCTTGGCTTGCTTGACCAGACTGGTGATGACGTCACGAACCGACATGCCTTCCGCCCGGGCTGCGAATGTCAGCGCCATGCGATGCTGCAGCACCGGTTCGGCAAGCGCCATGATATCATCGATGGATGGCGCGAGCCTGCCGTCATAAAGGGCGCGGGCGCGGGCGCACAGCATCAGCGACTGGCCGGCGCGCGGGCCGGGACCCCAGGCGACGTTCTTGTCGGTGGCGGCATTGCCGTTGCCGGGGCGGGCCGAGCGAACGAGCGACAGAATGGCATCGACCACTTTCTCGCTGACCGGCATCTGGCGGATCAGGTGCTGGATATCCTTGAGCTGGGCGGCATCGATGACGCCGCGCGCTTCGGCTTCATGAATGCCGGTGGTTTCCAGCAGTATCTGCCGTTCGGCGGCAAGTTCGGGATAGCCGACATCGACCTGCATCAGGAAGCGGTCGAGCTGGGCCTCGGGCAGGGGATAGGTGCCTTCCTGCTCCAGCGGGTTCTGTGTCGCCAAGACGTGGAAAGGCTGCGGCAGGTCATTGCGCTGGCCGGCAACGGTGACGTGATATTCCTGCATGGCCTGCAAGAGCGCCGATTGCGTGCGTGGGCTGGCGCGGTTGATTTCGTCGGCCATCAGCAGCTGGGTGAAGATCGGGCCGGGTACGAAGCGGAACGAACGGCGTCCGTTTTCGTCCTGGTCCATGACTTCGGAGCCTAGAATATCTGATGGCATCAGGTCGGGCGTGAACTGGATGCGGCTGGAGTTGAGGCCAAGCACGGTACCGAGCGTCGAGACCAGCTTGGTCTTGGCAAGACCGGGAACGCCGACCAGGAGCGCATGGCCGCCGGACAGGACCGCAAGCAGGGTCTGCTCGACGACGCTTTCCTGGCCGAAGATCACCTTGCCGACTTCCTTGCGGATCAGGGCGATCTCGCCCAGCGCCTTTTCGGCCGCGGCGATGATCGCCTTTTCGTCGACCGCGCCGTCTGTCGTTTTCATCACACCCATTGTCTGTCTCCAGTGGCCGGCAACGGTGCCGAATCGCGAAAAGCGCTCTTTCCGTCTCTGTTTTTCAATCTATGCTCCGCCCGGTGGCTGACAAGACGTGAGCAACGCACTATCTCGTGAGCCAATGCTCGATAAAAAGCAAGAATAGGGCCAAACGGGACGGAACGATGGCGGATGCGGAAATACATCAGACGGGCGATGCAGCAGGACTTGCAGCGCTGATCACCCGCGCGGCCGGGCAGACGAACGGGCAGACCAAGGGTTTGCCGCCCGTCGAGCGGTGGAATCCACCGTTTTGCGGCGATATCGACATGGAAATCCGTGCCGACGGAACCTGGTTCTACATGGGCACGCCGATCGGCCGGCAGCCATTGGTGCGGCTGTTTTCCACGGTCCTGCGCAAGGACGAGGACGGCAAGACCTATCTCGTAACTCCTGTGGAAAAACTGGGCATCCGCATCGCCGATGCGCCTTTCGTCGCCGTCGAAATGAATGTGACCGAACGCGACGGCACGCCGGTCATCACCTTCCGCACCAATGTCGGCGATGTCGTCGAGGCAGGCCCGGACCATGGCCTTCGTTTCGCCGTTCATGGCGAGAACCGCGAATTGAAACCCTATCTGCATGTGCGCGGACGGCTGGAGGCGCTGGTATCGCGCGCCGTGATGTACGATCTGGTGGCGCTCGGTGAGACGATTGATGTCGGCGGCACCCGGATGTTTGCCGTCCGCTCCGGCGGCGTGACATTCGCCATCATGCCGGCGCAAGAACTCGAAGCGCTGTCGGCATGAGCGGGGTCTTGTTTTCAGCGGATGATTTTCGCCGCCGCGCGCTTCAGCAATCCGGCAGTCCGGTCGAGGAGGCCTGGCGGGAACATGGCGATTTTCTGCTCAATCCCGATACCGTGCCTTATCTCGAAACCTTGAAGCTGAAGGACGCCGCCGTTCTCGTGCCGGTGATCGACGATGGCGACGAGGCGCGGGTCATTTTCACCCAGCGGACGGCGACGCTGCGCAAGCATTCCGGCCAGGTTGCCTTTCCCGGCGGCGCCATCGATCCGCAGGACGACACGCCGGAGCGCGCGGCCTTGCGCGAAACCGAGGAGGAAATCGGCCTTGACCGGCGCTTCGTCGAGACGGTCGGCCGGTTGCCCCACTACATGGCCATGTCCGGCTTTCGCATCACGCCGATTCTGGCCGTCGTGCAGCCCGGCTATGACCTTACGCCCAATCCGGACGAGGTGGCCGCCGTCTTCGACGTACCGCTGTCGTTCCTGATGAACCCTGACAATCACGGCCGCGGCCAGGCCACCTGGAAGGGTGCCGAGCGGCATTTTTACAGCATGCCCTATGGCGAGCAACATATCTGGGGCATTACCGCGGGCATCGTCCGCCTGTTGTATGAAAGGCTTTATGCATGACCTCCGTTGCCGCTGAAACATGGTTTTCGGCGCCCGCGCTGACGCGCATCTTTGATCTTCTCAATGCCGATGGCGGCGAAGTTCGTGTGGTCGGCGGCGCGGTGCGCAACAGCCTGATGGGTCTTGCTGTCGCCGATATCGACATGGCCACCACGCTTCTGCCGGACGTGGTGGTTGCGCGTGCCAAATCGGCCGGCATCAAGGCGGTGCCGACCGGGATCGACCACGGTACGGTGACGCTGGTCATCGACGGAAAGCCATACGAAATCACGACCTTGCGCCGCGATGTGGAGACGGACGGCCGCCATGCCGAGGTCGCCTTCGGTACGGATTGGAAGGTCGATGCCGAGCGGCGCGACCTGACGATCAATGCGCTCTATGCCGATGCCAAGGGCGAAGTGATCGATCTGATTGACGGTCTCGCCGACATTGAAAAGCGCAATATCCGCTTCATCGGCAATGCCAGCGAGCGAGTGGCTGAAGACTATTTGCGGGTGCTGCGTTTCTTCCGCTTCTTTGCCCATTACGGCTCCGGCCGGCCGGATGCCGACGGGCTGCGCGCCTGCGCGCAAGCGCGCTCGAAACTGTCGGCCCTGTCGGCGGAGCGGGTCTGGTCGGAGCTGAAGAAACTGCTCTCGGCAAAGGATCCGGGCCGGGCGATGCTCTGGATGCGGACCTCCGGCGTGCTGACGGAAATTCTGCCCGAAAGCGAAAAATGGGGCATCGATGCGATCCCGGGCTTGGTTGCCGCCGAGCAGACCTTTGGATGGCAGCCCGATCCGCTGCTCAGGCTTGCATCGATCGTTCCGCCGGACGCCGAGCGGCTTGATGCCATGGCCAGGCGGCTCAGGCTGTCGAAGGCGGAAGCAGCCTATTTTGCCGCCTGGACCAAGGCACCGCGCCTGCCGGCTGAGATTGCCGATACGGCATTTGACCGGCTGCTTTACCGGAACGGGGCGAAGGGCCTGTCGACGGTGCTTGGGCTGGCGCTCGCCTCATCGCGTCAAAAATCTGAAAACGACCCGGCACATTTGTCCGAGACGGCACGGCTGCAACGGCTGCTGACGCGGGCAGAGAAATGGCAAAAGCCGGTGTTCCCGCTAACCGGTGCCGACGTTTTGGCGACGGGTATTCCCGCCGGGCCGCGTGTCGGCGAAATTCTCGGGCTGCTTGAGGACACATGGGTGGACGGCAATTTCAATGCCGACCGGGCAACGCTGGTTGCCCGGCTTCAATCATTGGTCTGAAGGTCAGAGGTTGAGGATCAGGCGGCCTCGGTCTCATCGACGATACGCGCCTTGATATTGTCGATCATGTTTTCGCGAATGAGCGTTTCTCCATGCGCCGAGCGCATATGTTCCACGACGCGCCGCACGACTTCGGCGTCGTTGTCGGCGTGGGTGTGCCATTCGCAGCCGGGCACGAGGGTCCCGCATTCAAACAATCGCATGATGCTCCTCCTTGCGTTTGCTCATTCCGCCCGAATGGTCGGTTTGCAAGCGGGCGGAATACGCTGAGTATAACTGAAAACGGGCGTCGATGGTTCCGCCGAATGCTCATTCGCGTTCACAATATCAGCCGTGCGGTCAGGACCGATGCCCGTTTTCTGAACGCGACATGGCCTTGAAGCTTCCTTTTCAGGGTCACATTGTCGCCCGATCCGTCCTCAAACCTTAAGCATGGGGCTCGCCCCTTTCTGAAAAGAGCGGTGAAAGCCGTCTTGAGACTGACTTAAGGAAGGATACGCATATGACCATTCGCCACATGCCCGTTGCAGCCCTGACCGCTGCTGCTCTGAGCCTGATCGTCATCAATTCGCCGGCCTTTGCGCAGACAGCTGCCGAACCGCAAGCGACCCAGCCGATGCAGGGCGCAGCGCCTGCCGCCATCACAGACAAGAAGATCGAAGCCTTCGCCGTCGCCTATCTGCAGGTCGACAAGGTGCGCCAGGACTATGCCGCCAAGATTGGCGCCGAAACGGACGCGACGAACAAGCAGAAGCTTCAGAACGAGGCCAACAAGCAGATGATCAATGCGGTCGAAAAATCACCGGACATGTCGCTCGATGAATACAAGTCGATCATCACCGCCGCGCAGACCAACCCGGATGTCGCCAAGAAGGTGCAGGAAAAGCTCAAGACGACTGGAGCTGCCCAATAAGGCTGTGATCGCGGGGCAGGGCGGTCCGGTCCTGCTCCCCATTTCCAGCAAGAAAGCACTATAGAAAACCTGATCTTTGATGCTATGCCTTCGTCTCCCTGAGACGTCCGCAAAGGCATGCCATCCATCATGAGATCTTCTCTTCAGCAGGAACTGATCGATTCAATCCGCAACATTGCTGATTATCCGAAGCCCGGCATCATGTTCCGCGATATCACCACCCTGCTCGGCAATCCGCGTGCTTTCCGCCGGGCGATCGACGAACTCGTGCATCCGTTTGCCGGCACCAGGATCGACAAGGTGGCCGGTGTCGAAGCGCGCGGTTTCATTTTGGGCGGCGCCATGGCGCATCAGATGTCGGCCGGCTTCGTGCCGATCCGCAAGAAAGGCAAGCTGCCGCACGATACGGTGCGCATCGCCTACAGCCTGGAATACGGCGTCGATGAGATGGAAATGCATCGCGACGCCATCAAGCCCGGCGAGAAGGTCATTCTGGTCGATGACCTGATTGCGACCGGTGGCACCGCCGAAGGCGCGACCAAGCTCTTGCAGCAGATGGGGGCCGATATCGTTGCCGCCTGCTTCATCATCGACCTGCCTGAACTCGGCGGCCGCAAGAAAATCGAGGCGCTGGGCGTCAAGGTGCTGACGCTGATCGAGTTCGACGGTCACTGACAAGGCGGGAAAAGACTATGGCTTCGATACGCGATGCGCTCAGCTCTGCGGCTGACGAGGGGATCATCACGGCAGCGCAGGCCGAAATGCTGATGCCGTTTCTGCTCGGCGCGGGTCCCGGTGCGAGCGGCGAAACGCATTCTGCGATCGGTGAGCTTTCTTCGGCCGCTGATGCGCTCGAGGCCGAAGAAAGCGAACAGCCGCGCTTTGTTCGTGGCTTCCACGACATCCTGATCACCATCGGCGTCGTCGTGGCACTGGTTGGGCTCTGGGGTATAGGCAGCCTGTTTGCGGTTCTGCCGGCGATCATTATCCTGGCCGAAATCCTCATCCGCCGCCAGCGGCTGGCGCTTCCGGCCGTGGCGCTGACGGTGGCTCTAGCCCACTGGACCGGCATGTTTGCCCTGCTGGTTGTCGAAATGGCTGCGCCAGATGGCCTCGACACCCTTAGCAACTGGCTTCTGGTGCTGCCGATCTTTGTCGCGGTTCTCTCGGTGTTTTACTGGCGATACCGCGTACCGCTGGCGCTGGCCATAACGCTTCTGGCGCTGTTCCTTTTGGCGATGGACATCGTGCTTGTCTTGCTCACCAGGGCCTTGGGCTCCGCCGAGATCATTGTCGAACATTCCGGGCTGGCAGCGACGGTGTTCCTGATCAGCGCGCTGGGCATCTTTTCAGCGGCGATGTCCTACGACATAGCCGATCCCACGCGCAAAAGCCGTCAATCCGATGTGGCGTTCTGGCTGCATCTCGCAGCCGCTCCGGCGCTGCTCTACGCCATGCTGTCATTCATCTTCCTGCGCAATGTTTCGGGAGACTGGTGGGGAGACGCCACGTCGCCGAGCGATGCCGCGGCGGTGCTGGCGATCGTCGTGGTGTTCATGGCGATCGGCCTGATCATCGACCGGCGCGCCTTCGTCACCTCCGGCCTGCTCTCGCTCGGTCTGGCGATCTGGACGATCCTTCAGCGCGGCGGCGTTGCTTTCACCGATTATTTTTCCGTCACCGTCCTTGCTGTCGGCATCGTTGTGCTGATGATCGGCATTTTCTGGCAGGTGCTGCGGCGGGCGATTGTCTCTATGCTGCCCGCCAGCATCACGTCACGCCTGCATCCGGTTTACCGGGCAGGCCGCTGACGGCAGAGTTTCTCAAGGGAACTCGATTACCTTGCTTTCGAACCGGATGACCGGCTGGCCGTCCTGGTTCTCGCCTTCGCACAGGATGGTGTTGATCCGCCATCCCGGCCGCGATTCCAGATCCTTTGCTGCAACGAAGGTGACGGAGTAGGTGATGGCGTCGCCGGCAAAGACCGGCCGAAGCCAGCGCATGTCGCGAAAGCCCGGCGAGGGGCCAAGCTTGGGGGCAACGATGCCCTCGGCCGCCAGCCGTTTCATTTCCCCCATCCAGTAGGGCACGAAGCATTTCATCCATCCGGCACAGGTATGCCAGCCGGATGCGCAGAGCCCGCCGAACAGCGATTGCCTGGCCAGGTCTGCATCGAGGTGAAACGGCTGCGGATCGAATTTTCCGGCAAAATGGATGATATCCGCGGCGGTAAAGATCACCGTGCCGATGGTTTCGCGCGTGCCTTCGGGGTGCAGGTCCGACAGCTTCATGGCTTTTCTCCTGCCGTTTGTTCTCCCGTCGGTTGGCAGCGGATCATGTTGGCATAGTCGCAGATCGCCACGGTTTCGCCGCGCTGGTTGGTGACGGTCGCTCTGAGCCGCACGATGCCGATCTGTGGCCGCGAGCGCGACACACGCGCCTCGACGACCGTGCAGCTGCCCGACAGGGTATCGCCCGCCAGCACCGCCTTCTTCCATTCCATGCTATCGACGCCGGGAGAGCCTTCCGATGCGGTCTCGTGAATATAGCTGTCGCAGAGCATGCGCATCATCATCGCGCTGGTATGCCAGCCGGAGGCCGCGAGCCCGCCCAAAATGCTGGCCTTGCCGCCTTCCTCGGACAGATGCATCGGCTGCGGATCGAACTCCCACGAAAAGGCGATGACCTCTTCGGCCTTGACCTCGACCGGCGTGAAATCGAACCGTCTGCCGGCCGGAAAATCCTCGAAATGAAGCATGGTCACTGTCCTCCAACCAGGATGTTCTCGCATCCGTGCCACGTCCGCGGCGCCGCGCGTCATTCATGACGCCACAATACACAACGATATGTATTTTTGCCCCTCATCCGCCCTGCCGGGCACCTTCTCCCCGTCGTAACGGGGAGAAGGGACAAGCCGCAACCTCTGTCGTCCCCTGTCCCCGCCTGCGGGGAGAGGGCTAGGGTGAGGATCGTAAGTGTCGTGCACTGTGTCTCTCAAGCCAAATCAAGGCTGGAAAGGCAGGTCCTGGCCGTTGATCTTCACCTTCTTGTTCTCATCGACAACAATGTTCCACATCTGGCGGCCATCGGGCGCCTGCTTGGCAAAGCCCTTGACCATCAGAAGCATGAAGGCCGCCTGGCCGAATTCGGGCACGGTGGCGGCGTTCTGCTGGAGATAGGAAACCGTCTTGTCGAAATCCTTGGCGTAAAGGGTAATGTCTGTGTTCTGGCGGCCCTGCTGCTCGGGATAGACCGTCGTCGTGCCCGAGAGGCTGAAATCGTAGACCGCTGAGCGGGCCGAAACCTCGTCATACTTGATCGTCATGGCGCCGCCCGGCAGGAAGATACGGCCGACTTCCGCCGATTGTTCGTCGGTCAGCGGCGTGTCGGTGTCGAAGTTGGCGTGATCGATGAAGTAGGTGATGCCGCTGGCGAGATTGATGTTTTCCAGCGAGATGCGGGTCGTCACGGTTTCAGGAAGCGCCGAGGCAAAGGCATCCGGAACCAGGCCGGCCGGGATGGAAGGTTTGTCGATTGTCACGCCGAAGCCGAAATTGGCGTTGTCCTTCAGGCCGTTGGTGCTGATCGTATAGCGCAGGGTTTCCGCGCCATAGCTACCGGTGGGGGTGCCGACCTTGAGATTGGCGACTTCGATCGATTCCAGCAGATTTTCGAACATCGGCAGATTGGCGCGAACCAGAGACTTGAGACGCACCTGCTCGGTTGCCGCCAGCTTTTCCTTTTTCGCATTGTCGAGGACGAAGAAAACCAGATCCTGCACCGGGCGATAGGCGAGCCCATTGAAGGCGACATCGCCGGTGACGCTGCCGGCCGACACGTCGATCTTCATCTTGGCCGGGTCGATGATCGTCTCGGTAAAGCCGTTCATCGCCATGTTGGAGCGCACGTCGATGGTCGCAGGCGTCGCCCGGGTCGAATTCATCGTCGAAGTCATCGATCCGAACCGCGCTTCGACCGATTGCTGCGGCGACGTCGAGGTCATGACAATGCCGTCTGCCGACATGTCGGCGGATTTGAAATAGAGCAGATCGGGATCGACAATGCCTTCGGCACGTATCGCGTCGACCTTGTAGGTGAAATCGGTCTTTTCGGTTCCGGCGGTGAAGTGCCCCTTCACATCGAGGTCGGCGGCCTGAGAGAAGTGCCAAAGCCCGTCTTCCAACGGCCGGATCAAAGAGAGCAGCGGCTTGAGGCCGGAAATGCTGAAGGTGTTCGGGTCCACATCCTTCAGGAGCACGGTGGGATCGAAGGTCAGCTCGTAGTCGGCGGTGCCCGGCCTCACCTTGATCAGACCTGATTTAGCCAGGTTTTCCGGCAGGTAGGCGGTGAATTTCTGCTCGAGCTCCTGCGCACCCTGATGGCTGATATCCGCGGCCTGAACCGATTGGGTGGCGAGGGCGGTTGAAAGCAGAAGGGCAGGATAAAGGCGCATTGAAAACTCCTAAAGTGATTGCGAGGCCAACATATCGCCGATTGCCCGAAGGGCAAGCGCTGTGGCCGCGACAAACGGCTCCTGACGAAAACGCCGTTCGTCAAAGTTAACGAACGGCGTTGTGATCGCTTGAATTGCTGGCCGTAGCGCAGCCGTCTTGTTGGCCGGCGCTCCGTTTAAAGCATGCCGCGCAAAAGTGTACAGCGGTTTTGCGATAACGGCATGCGTGAAATCAAAGACCTAAAGCGCAGGAAGCGGGACTGAAAGATCGCGACCCGCTTTAGGTGTTGAAGCGGAAGTGGATGACATCGCCGTCCTGGACGACATATTCCTTGCCTTCGTCGCGCGCCTTGCCGGCTTCCTTGGCGCCGGTTTCGCCGCCAAAGGCGATGTAATCGTCAAAGCCGATGGTGAAGGCGCGGATGAAGCCGCGCTCGAAGTCGGTGTGAATGACACCGGCGGCGGCCGGTGCCTTGGTGCCGCGCGGGATGGTCCAGGCGCGCGTTTCCTTCGGGCCGACGGTGAAATAGGTGATCAGGTCGAGCAGCTTGTAGCCGGCGCGGATCAGCTGGTCGAGGCCGGCTTCGTGCAGGCCGAGGGCCTCGAGGAATTCCTTGGATTCCTCTTCCGGCAGCTGCGCCACTTCGGATTCGATCGCCGCCGAGATGACGACGGTTTCGGCCCCTTGAGCCTTTGCCATTTCTTCAACGGCCTTGGTATGGGCGTTGCCGGTCGCGGCATCGCCCTCGGCGACGTTGCAGACATAGAGAACCGGATGGGCCGTCAGGAGATTGAGGCTCTGCAGCACCAGCTTTTCCTCAGCGTCCAGCGTCGGCAAAAGCGTGCGTACCGGCTTGCCGTCCTGAAGCAGTTTCAAGGCCGCGTCCATAACCGGTAGCAGGGTGAGAGATTCCTTATCCTTGGAGGCGGCGCGCTTGCGCGTCTGCTCGGTGCGGCGCTCCAGGCTTTCCAGGTCGGCGAGCATCAGCTCCGTCTCGATCGTCTCGGCATCGCCGACCGGATTGATGCGGCCTTCGACATGGGTGATGTCGTCGTCTTCAAAGCAGCGCAGCACATGCACCGTCGCATCGACTTCGCGGATATTGGCGAGGAACTTGTTGCCGAGACCTTCACCCTTGGATGCGCCGCGCACGAGGCCGGCGATATCGACGAAGGAGATGCGGGTCGGGATCAGTTCCTTCGACTTGGCGATATCGGCCAGCTTGCGCATGCGCGGATCGGGCACGGCCACCTCGCCGGTGTTCGGCTCGATGGTGCAGAACGGATAGTTTGCCGCCTGCGCCTGCGCCGTCTTGGTCAGCGCGTTGAAGAGAGTGGACTTGCCGACATTCGGCAGTCCGACGATACCGCATTTGAAACCCATGGTCTTGAAACCTGTCCGATCGAATTCTGTTGCAGTGCCTTTTGCGGAAACTTGGGCCGAGGTCAAGCCTTATACCAAGGATCGATGATTGGAGATGGCGGGCAAGCGCATCTTGTTTGAAGGCTGCTTGCGATGCACAATAGCGTTTCCACCACTCCCTGTGATCAAAGGGCGGTTTCCGATGGCGGACAACGACACCAGTCTCAAACCGAAAACGACGACCAAGCCGAAGCTGGAAAGGCCGAAGCTCTACAAGATCATTCTGATCAACGACGATTATACGCCGCGCGAATTCGTCATCATGGTGTTGAAGGCGGTGTTCCACATGAGCGAGGAGACCGGCTACCGGATGATGATGACCGCCCACAAGCTCGGCGTCTGCGTCATCGCCGTTTGCGCCAGGGACATTGCCGAGAGCAAGGCCAAGGAAGGGACCGATCTCGGCAAGGAGGCTGGCTTTCCGCTGATGTTCACGACGGAGCCGGAGGAATAGGCCGGCGTTCTCTGGGCGTCAAATCCCGGCTGGCCGCCTGATCTGGAAACCGGTCTTGTCCTGCCTGAACCCGCATCCCTCGTAGAATTTCAAGGTCGCGGGGGCCTTTGATCCGGTCAGAAGCATGACTTTGTAGCAGTCCTCCTCCCAGGCGGACGCGAATGCATGTCTGATCAGGGCTCTCGCATGGCCGCGCTGGCGGTATTCTGCGTGCGTGACGACATTCTCGATCAACGCATAAGGCGCGCCGCCGCGGGTGAGGTTCGGGATCACGGACAGCGTCACCGAGGACGTCAGGGTCTCGCCCGAGACGCCGATCAGCACCGTCATTCCGGGACGGGCGGTAATCTCGGCGAAGCGTCCGGCTGCGACATCCGCCGGTATCTCCGGATCATTCGCATTGAGGTGGCGATAGAGCGAAAGCAGCGCCGGCAAGTCGCCTTGCGCTGCAGGCCGGATGGAGAAATCGTCAGCGGGCACCGGCTAGTCGCCCTTGTTGCCGAACAGCTTCTTCAGCATGTCGGCCATCGGTCCGGTTGTCGGCAGGATCTTTGGCTGGGCGCTGTTGCGGGCTTGGCGGATATGCGATTTTCCAGCCGGTTTGGCGGGCGCGGGTTCAGGCTCCGGCTTGCCGCCGGTTGCCAGCGTCAGCTTGTTGAGAAACTGTGAATCCTCGGCCTTCACCAGCATGTCGGCATTGTCGGCAAGCGCATCCAGAAGCGGTTCCAGCCAGACGCGATCAGCCTTGGCGAAATCGCCGAGTACATGATTGTGCACCTTTTCCTTCGAGCCTGGATGACCGATGCCGAGGCGCAGACGGCGATACTCCCGGCCGCAATGGGCGTCGAGCGACTTGATGCCGTTATGGCCGCCATGGCCGCCACCGGTCTTGATCCGTGCCTTGCCCTGAATGAGATCGAGTTCGTCGTAGATCGCCAGAATATGTTTCGGCTCCAGCTTGTAGAACCGCATGGCTTCGCCGACCGCTTCGCCCGACAGGTTCATGAAAGTCTGCGGCTTCATCAGGAGCACACGTTCGCCGCCGATCTCGCCTTCCGAAATCAGCGCCTTGAACTTCCTCGACCATGGCGAGAAGTTATGGCGCCGCTGGATCGCATCGACGGCCATGAAGCCGATATTGTGGCGGTTGCCGGCATATTCGGCGCCGGGATTACCGAGACCTGCGAAAATCAGCATGGAATAATCTCTAACAGTCGGACAGACCTGTCTTGCACCGCGTCGGCGGGCGGAAGTCAACTGTGTAGCGCAGAAAACCGCTATTTTCCCGATTGACCCTGCTGTTTGTGGAACGCTGTCCGGGCGCCGTTGGCGGCGAACGAAAAACACGCCGCCGCCGGTTGGGCGCAATCGCGGGATGGGTCAGCGGTTCGGGCGCAACCCGTATTTCAAGAAGATCCGGTCTTGCGTGCCGTCGGCAATGAGCTTGTCGAGTTGCGCCTGCATTCCGTTCACTACGTCGTCCGGCATGCCGAGATTGCAGGCAAAGCCATAGAATTTGCCTTCAAGCACCAGAGCGGATTCAAGCGCTGCACCCTGATCGCGCATCATCTCGAATGTCTTTTCCGAGGTCATCATCAGATCGATGCGGCCGCTCAACAGCTTCTTCGCCGTTGTTTCCAGATCGGCAGCGAGATCGATCTTGGGGAAATCGTGTTTTTCAAGATAGCTGGCCGAAAAGTCGCCGCGCTGTGTCCCGACGGTGAAGCGCTTGGCCTGCTCCGCATTGGCCGGATTGACGCCAGAGCCTGCCTTGCGCACCATCACCATGCGATCGACCAGCAGGGGCTCGACCCATTTGAATCGTTTGTCCCGCTCGTCGTCGTGACCGGTGGTGAACAGACAGGTCCACGGCTGGTTTTCAGTCAGCGACAGCGCCCGCGCCCAGGGGAGAATCTCAAGCGAGTAGGGCGCGCCGAGCGCCTTCATCATCAGTTCGGCCTGCTCGACCGCAGCCCCGCTGATGACGCCGTCCTTGCTGAAATTGTAGGGAGCATATTCCTCGGTCAGCAATCTCAGCGTTTCGGCATCGGCCGTGCCCGACAGCAGGAGGACGAGTGCGAACGCGATGTGTTTCATACCCATTCTCCCTTGGTTTTTGTCATGCGGTGACCTTCGCTTCTGATTCCATTTCAAGCATCAAGAGCATGTTCTCGATCGGCATCGGCCGGCTGAACAGATAGCCTTGGCCGAAATCGAGGCCGAGCTTGCGCAGCAGCTCCCATTGCTCCTTGGTCTCGATGCCCTCGGCCACGACGGTGCAGCCCATCTGGTGGGAGATCGTCCGGATGCCCTTGATCAGCATACGGCTCTTGCGGCGAATGTCGGCTGCTCCCGTCGTCAGCGACCGGGTGAAGGACTGGTCGACCTTGACGATATCGACGGGGAACCGGTTGAGATAGCTGAGCGAGGAATAGCCGGTGCCGAAATCGTCGAGTGCGATGCGGCAGCCGAACTCGCTGAGCTGTTTCAGCACCGCGTGTACATCCGGATTGTCGAGCATCAGCACGGCTTCGGTAATCTCGATGACGATGCGGGCAGGCGAGACATGATACTTCAGAAGCAGTGCGGCCAGCTTGTGCGGCAGTGTCTCCTCGAACTGCAGCGGCGAGAAATTGACGGCGAGATAAGTCGTCTCGGTGCCTTCGAGCTGCGTCAGGCGGGCGAGGTGGCCAATGGCTTTTTCCAGCACGCGCTCGCCGATGCGGGCGATCGAGCCGTTCTCCTCGGCTATGCCGATGATCTTGGCTGGCGGCAGGATGCCCTTTTCCGGATGGTTCAGGCGCATCAGAGCCTCGAATCCGGCAATACGGCCATCGCTGAGACTGACGATCGGCTGCAGGTAGGCTTCGAACCAGTCTTCCTTGAGGCCGGCCTCGATGTTCTGTTCCATCTCGTGGCGCTCGCGGGCGGTATCAAGCATGCTGGTATTAAAGAGCAGCATGCCGTTCTTGCCGTCGCGCTTGCGCGCATACATCGCCATGTCGGATTTCAGCAGCAGTTCCGACGCGTTTGCTGCATGGTCTGGATAAAGTGCGATGCCGACGCTGGCGCTGACCGAGAGTTCGGCGCCTTCGATGAGGATCGGCTGGCGCAAGCTGGCGCAGATGCGGTCGCCGATTTCGCTTGCCAAGGCCCCAACGTCCTCGGCGCTGACAAGGATGGCAAACTCATCGCCGCCAAGCCGCGACAGCGTATCGTCGGGGCGAAGCGTGGTGCGGACACGGGCAACGACCTGGCGCAGCACTTCGTCGCCGGCGGCATGGCCGAAATTGTCGTTGATCCATTTGAAGCGGTCGAGGTCGATGAAGATGCAGGCCAGTTGCATCGTATTCTCATCTGCGTGGCGGATGGCCTCGTCCAGCGCGGCCTCGAAGCCCTGCCGGTTGAGAAGACCTGTCAGGTGATCGGTGATCGCCTGGGCGTGGTTGCGGCTTTCTGCCTGCTTCAGTTCCGTAACGTCGGTCATGACGGACAGGGAGAGACCGCCGCGCTCGCCGCTGGTGGCACTCTTCATCTCCAGGATCAGCACGGTCATGGTTTCACCGTTCGCCTTGATGAACGGCACCGTGACTTCGCAGATATTGGCATGCGTGGTGTTGCCGTTGCGGCGGCGGGCCCGGTAGGTTTCGTGCCAGTGCTCATCAACGAAATCGGTAAAGACACGGCCGATCGCCTCGTCGCGGCCATAACCGGTGGCCATCAGCCAATAGTCGCTGACCGCGGTGATGCAATTGGCAGGGTCAAGCGAAAACAGCATGGAGGGCGTGAGGTTGTAGATATCGGTCGCATTGCTGTGGGCGAGTTTCAGCTCGGTCTCTTCGCGCTCCAGTTTACTCTGCATTTCGTTGAAGTTGTGGGCAAGCGTGCCCATCTCATCGCCCGAGGTCCAGTCGACATGATGCCGTGAGCCCAGCCGGCGCGTCGCCTCGATGGCAGCGGTCAGGCGCATCAGCGGCCGGATCACCGTCAGGCGGTTGCCGATGATGGCGGAGGCAAAGACAATGCCGACGGCCACGATCAGAATGCAGAATATGCTCAGTTCATCCTTGCTGAAGCGTGACAGGAGACGGGGGGTGGAGACCATTATCTCGACGGTACCGACCGCTTTTTGCCCGTCTTGCGAGTCGTAGAAGATCTCTTTGCTCAGTATCCTGTGTCGCGCACTGGTATCCACCGGGCCGGCAGGCAGCTTGAGCGAAATCGAGTTCGAGCTGTCCCTGACCTGAACGGTCATGATGTCGGCATCGGCAATCAGCGATTTGGCGATCTGCTCAATGGCGTCGGTATCGAAATCCCACAGCGGTTTGCCAAGCGCCTTCGCGCCGGCTTCCATGAGAATCTGCGTGTTCTGCAGGTTCTCACGGGCGACACGCTCTGACGACAGGGTCAGAAACAATACGATGAGAGGGGCGATGAAAATAAGCATCGCACCGCAAACAATCGCGATAAAACGATTTTCGACAGAATGCATCATCGGATGCACCCGGTCGCGTTACCAGTCTGACGTCCCATTAGGATTCTCGTACCCTGAAGCCGGATAATCCCCCAGCGACAACACATCACGAAAATCTTAAATGTTGCTGAAACATTTGGACAAAAGTGGAAACGGCGCCTGTCCCGCAGGCTGGAAATCCGGGCACCATGACGCGCAATAAAAAACCCGCCTCACGCAGGGTGAAGCGGGTTCGCAATCCAGGCCGTCAGGCCGGAATTTTTATTCGGCTACGACTTCTTCTTCCGTCGTGCCGCCAGCCGGCTGCGCGATGGTCGCGATCGTGAAGTCGCGGTCGGCGATAACCGGCGCTGCGTTCTTCGGCAGCTTGATGTTCGAGATATGAACGCTGTCGCCGATCTTCAGGCCGGACAGGTCTGCCGACAGGAATTCCGGAATGTCGTCGGCCGGAACAACCAGTTCGACTTCGTGGCGAACGATGTTCAGAACGCCGCCGATCTTCAGGCCCGGGGACTTTTCTTCGTTGACGAAGTGAACCGGAACTTCAACGGTGACGACGCTGTCCTTCGAAACGCGAAGGAAGTCGACATGCATGGTGAAGTCACGGACCGGATCCAGCTGGTAGTCCTTCGGCAGGACGCGGATCTTCTCGCCGCCAACGTCGATCGTGGCGATGGTGGTCATGAAACCACCGGCGTGAATCTTCTGGGTGACTTCCTTCGTGGAGAGGGCGATGGAAATCGGAGCCTGCTTGTCACCATAGATGACTGCAGGAATAAGACCGTTGCGGCGAAGTTCACGGGAGGACCCCTTACCAACCCGTTCGCGCGTTTCGGCCTTGAGCTCGTAGGATGCGTGGCTCATGGTCGTACCTTTCTGGTGTTTTTGGAGAGCTCATCCGCTTTTCTATAAAGACAGGATGAACCGAGACGTTTGACCGTCTCATCCGCGTTTGCCTCCAAGGGTGTCTGCGCGGACGCGCGTCCATAGCCGAGAACGCCCGCAATTGCAAGCAAAGCCCGGCTTTCCCGGAAAACCCACTCGAAAGTAGCGTTGCAATCTTGGCTACACGTCAGGCGCGATATCGTTCAGGGCTTGATAACCGTCAAATGATCATCTCTGGGGCGCGTTAATCTCTCTTAGTCCTTGCATGGCACATTGCGCTCGATTTTAAAACAGGTGTCCCATGCTCAAGATTCTTTCCTGCATCGCTGTAGACCATGATTACGGCCTGCTGGCGCTTGCAACTCTCGTCTGCATACTCGGTTCGGTGCTGACCATGCGGCTCTATGCCCGTGTCAGGCGCTCCGTCGGCGTGCAGAAGCTGAACTGGCTGTTCATGGGCGGGGTCATCGGCGGGTCCACCATCTGGACAACACACTTCATTGCCATGCTGAGCTTCAAATCCGCATTGGAGCACGCTTATGAGCCCATACTGACCATGGCGTCGCTGGGTGCTGCAATCGGCATAACGGTAGTCGGCTTTGCCGTCACGGCCATGCGCAAGACCGGCCCGACCATCGAGCTGGGCGGTGCAATCGTCGGCGCTGGCATCGCCATCATGCACTATATGGGCATGATGGCCTATCAGGTCGCCGGTCATATGGAATGGGATTTTACCTACTACGCCGCCTCGATCCTTCTTGGCGTGTTCTTTGGCGCCGTTGCCACGAGCCGGATTGCGCGTCCGGTAACGCGCTTCTGCAAATATGGCGGTGTGCTCGGTCTCATTCTGGCAATCGTCAGCATGCACTTTACCGGCATGGCGGCCGTCACCATCATTCCCGACCCGATGGTCACCCCGTCTGCAGCGCTTATTCCGGACAATCTGCTGATCATCATGGTTCTGGCGCTGATGTGCCTGATGCTGGGACTTGGAGCATCGACCTATGTCATCGATCTGCATTCCAGTCATCTGGCTGCCGAACGGTTCCGACATCTCTCGCTTCACGATCCTTTGACGGCGCTGCCGAACCGGGTTGCCTTTGGCGAACACCTTGACGAGATCATCCGCTTCCAGAAGGACGACACTGCGCGGGTCGCGGTTCTCTCCTTCGATCTGGACCGCTTCAAGGATGTGAACGATGTCCACGGGCATGCGGCGGGAGACGCGGTTCTGCGCGCGATCGCCGAGCGGATGACGCAGGTTCTGGGCGAGGGGGAATATGTTGCGCGGGTGGGTGGCGATGAGTTCGTCGCCCTGACGTCCAATTTTTTCATGAGAAGCGAAGCAAAGGCTTTTGCTTCGCGGCTGATTGCGGAGATTGGCAAGCCTGTCGAGTGGCAGGGCAAGACGCTTTTGGTCGGCACGAGCGTCGGCATTTCGCTCTTTCCCGTTGATGCACGCACGCCAGAAGAGCTTTTGGCACAGGCGGATCTGGCCATGTATCGCGCCAAGGCGGCCGGATCGAACTCCATCCGGCTTTACGAACCGTCGATGGACGACGCCGCCAGAAGTCGCAGCATTCTTGCCATGGATATGCGTCAGGGGCTCGAACGCAACGAATTTGAACTCTATTACCAGTATCAGAACAACTCGCTCACCCGCGATGTCATCGGTTTCGAGGTTCTGTTGCGCTGGAAACATCCGGTGCGCGGCATGGTGCCGCCGGCAGAGTTCATTCCGATTGCCGAGAAAAACGGCTTCATTCACGAACTCGGCGACTGGGTCCTGTTGACGGCCTGCCAGCAGGCGGCGTCCTGGGAAAACCCGATCAAGATCGCGGTCAATGTCGCGCCGGCCCAGCTCGCTGACACGAATTTCCCGAACCGTGTGAGCGAAATCCTCATGCTCACCGGTCTCGACGCCGCCCGCCTCGAACTGGAAATCACCGAATCGGGCATTATCGCCGACCAGCAGCACGCACTGCACATCATCCGGCAGTTGAAGCAGCTCGGCGTCAAGATCGCCATGGACGATTACGGAACAGGCTACTCGTCTCTCTCGACCCTGCAGAACTTTCCGTTCGACAAGATCAAGATCGACCGCGCCTTCATCGACGGCGTGACCAGCAACCGTCAGTCGGCGGCAATCGTGCGCTCGACCATCATTCTTGCCCAGAGCCTCGATATCCCTGTACTTGCGGAAGGGGTGGAGAACGAGGAACACATGGATTTCCTGCGCAGCGAAGGCTGCCTGCAGGTGCAGGGATATCTGTTCGGAAAGCCGATGCCGCTCAGCGAAATCGAGCATATTGTCAATGCATCAAGCGCTGGGCATTCCGGGACGGCAACGGCATCCGAAATGGACGGGGATAGTGCGGTCGCCGCATAACCTGCCTTTCGATACCCCGCGTCTGTCGAACCGGACGCGGACGAACATGAGGGCGCCGGCGCAATAGCCGTGGCAACAGCGGGCTCAGCGTCACGGCAGGTCCTGGCAAAGCCACCGCCGCACAACACGTATCGGTTGTGCCCCTCTGGTTGGAGGGGGAGTGCCGGCGCAGAGATTCAGGAGCCGCAGCACCGAAGAACGCATGTTTTCCGGGCGTTGCCTCCCAAAGAACATTCGATTTCCTGAGGCGTTGCCGGTCACGAGAATTAGAAGAATGTCATTTAGTTATTATTAGTGGTTGTATGAAACGATGCCTCCCGTATCAATACGGGCGGCGTCAATGCTTAAGGTTCTTTCCTGTATCGCCATGGAGCATAGTTACGGGCTCCTCGCGCTCGCAACTCTTGTTTGCGTATTGGGTTCGATCCTCGCCGTCCGGCTCTACGCCCGCGTCGAGCGCAGCACCGGCATGCAGCAGCTGAACTGGCTGTTCACCAGCGGCGTCGTCGGTGGATCGACGATCTGGATGACGCATTTCATTGCCATGCTGAGTTTCAAGCCGCCGCTGCCACATGCCTATGAGCCGACGCTGACAATGGCATCGCTGGCTGCGGCGGTCGGCGTCACAATTTTGGGATTTCTCGTTACCGCGGCAGGCAAGCCCAGCTTTCTCGTCGAACTCGGCGGCGCCATTGTCGGGGCAGGCATTGCCATCATGCACTATACGGGCATGGCCGGCTACCAGATCGCGGGGCGGCTGGAATGGGATTCCGGCTACTACGCGGCGTCCGTATTCCTGGGCGTCGGCTTCGGCGTGGCCGCCATGAGCCTGATTGCACGGCCGGGTACGCAGTTCCGCCAATATGGCGGCATTCTCGCCCTGGTCCTTGCGATTACCACGATGCATTTTACCGGGATGAGCGCGATCACGATCGTCCCCGATCCGCTGATCGTTACGTCGGCCGATGTGATCCCAGATAGCCTGCTGACCGTTATGGTTGCTATTATCGGCGTGATGATGGCGCTCGGCGCCTCGACCTATGCCATCGATCTGCACTCCACGCGCGGGGCGGCGGAACGGTTCCGCCATCTGTCACTGCATGATCCGCTGACCGGATTGCCCAATCGGGTCGCTCTTGGAGAGCACCTGCACACGGTCATTTGCCGCCAGACGGACGGTAGTGCGCCGATCGCCGTCCTGTCCTTCGATCTCGACCGGTTCAAGGATGTCAACGACGTGCATGGCCATGCGGCGGGCGATGCGGTTCTGCGCGGCGTTGCCCGGCGCATGTCAAGGGTACTGGGTGACGGAGAGTTCATCGCGCGCATGGGCGGCGACGAATTCGTTGCCCTGACCAGCAACCTTTCTCTCGACCACAACGCTTCGGCTTTCGCATCGAGGCTGATTGCCGCGATCACCGGTCCTATCGAATGGGAGGGGAAAAACCTGCTTGTCGGCACCAGCGTGGGCATTTCCCGGTACCCTGATGACGCGCGCTCCCCGGAAGAGCTGTTGGCGCATGCGGATCTTGCCATGTATCGGGCCAAGGCTGTCGGCTCGAATGCCATCCGGCACTATGAGCCGGAGATGGACGATGCAGCCCGGGACCGCAGCGCGCTTGCGATGGACATGCGCCAGGGGATCGAGCGCAACGAGTTCGAGCTCTATTACCAGTACCAGAACAATTCACTGACCCGTGAGGTCATCGGCTTCGAAGTCCTGCTGCGCTGGCACCACCCCGTCCGCGGCCTGGTGCCGCCGGCGCAGTTCATTCCGATCGCTGACCGGAGCGGCTTCATACACGAACTGGGGGATTGGGTCCTGCGCACGGCCTGTCAGCAGGCGGCATGCTGGAAGAACCCGCTGAAGATCGCCGTCAATGTCGCGCCCGGTCAGCTCGCCAATGTCAACCTTGCGGCAAGGGTGCACGAGATCCTTCAGGAAACGGGTCTCCAGCCCTCGCGGCTGGAACTGGAAATCACCGAATCCGGCATCATCGCCGACCAGCAGAACGCGCTGCGCATCATCCGGCAGCTGAAGCAACTGGGCGTCAAGATCGCCATGGACGACTACGGCACGGGCTATTCCTCTCTTACGACCTTGCAGAACTTTCCGTTCGACAAGATCAAGATCGATCGTGCGTTCATCGATGGCGTGATCACGAACCGCCAGTCGGCGGCGATCGTGCGCTCGACCATCATCCTTGCCGACAGCCTCGGCATTCCGGTGCTGGCCGAAGGCGTGGAACGCGAAGAGCATATGGACTTCCTGTTGAACGAAGGCTGCCCGCTGGTGCAGGGTTATCTGTTCGGCAGGCCGATGCCGTTGGGCGAAATCAGCCATCTCGTGAACAGGCCGCGTGGTGAAATGCCCGTTGGCCAGGCTGAAGCCGCAGAGCTGGAAACTGTCCATATCCGTTCCGCCGTTGCGTGACGGTGTCTCTCAGCGTCCCCGCGACCGGGTGAACCGGGCGAGCGCGAGCATCAGGCCTCCGGCCATCAGCCCCCAGAAGGCGCCCGAAATCCCCGCGAAACTCACGCCTGACGCCGTCACCAGAAAGGTGACCGCAGCTGCCTCCCGGCTGTCCTGTTCCTTGAACGCTGCCATGGCCGAGCCTGCAAACGCGCTGATCAAAGCAAGGCCCGCAACTGCCTGAATGAGGATCGGCGGGGCGAGGCTGACAAAGGCCGTCACGGCCGCTGCCAGCAGACCGAAGACGATGTATCCGGCACCGGCGACAATCGCCGACCAGTAGCGCCGGGCCGGATCGTGATGGGCGTCCTCGCCTGCGCACATGGCCGCGGTGATTGCCGCCAGATTGACCGCATGGCCGCCGAATGGCGCGCTCAGGATCGAGAAGACACCGGTTGTTGCAAACAATTGGCCGGGCTGCGGCTCGTAGCCGTTGACCTTCAAGACAGCGATGCCCGGAATATTCTGCGAGGCCATGGTGACGATGAACAGCGGCAGCGCAATACTGACGAGACCGGCGACGGAAAAGACCGGACTGACCCATTCGACATGCGGAACCAGGGTCGCTGAAATCCGCGCCATGGCATCGGCGGGCATGTCGACACCGAAGGCAAGCACCAGAATGAAGGCAAGAAGTGCTGCCGGGACGGCAAACAGCCGGTTGATGCTGCCGACCATGACCCAGGCGAGGACGATGGGCAGGCCGAACAGCGGATTGAAGGCAATTGCCTTGACCGGCGCAAAGCAGAGCCCGATCAGCACGCCGGCGAGCATTGCATTGGCCAAGGCGGCCGGGATCGCCGCCACGGCGCGGCCGAGCGGTTTCCACAGACCGGCAAGAATGATCAGTGCACCGCAGATCAGGAAGCCGCCGACCGCCGTGTTGAACCCGCCGGCCACAGCGCCCGAGCTTGCCAAAAGTGCTGCGCCCGGCGTCGACCAGGCAATGCTGACCGGCAGCCGGGTCGCCATGCTGAGCGCGATCGCGCACACGCCCATCGACACCGACAGCGCCATCAACCCGGACGCCGCCTGCGCTTCCGTCGCTCCAACGCCGGTCAGCCCGTGCAGGACAACGGCAAAGGAGCTCGCGAACCCGACAAAGGCAGTGAGCAGGCCCATGAACAGGCTCTGGAGGGAGAAGTCACGAAACATTGTCTGGAAACCATGTCGCAGGGAGGTATCTTGAGGCACACTTGCCGTATCACATCGTCATGATCGTGCAAGACCAGGCCAGCATCGCGGAAGCAAAACTGGGTTTTGCCGTCTTGTCTTTAACTTTTGTCCGGCTAGACGTTTCATTGCGAATAAACCTATAGTACCTGTCCTGGTCAACTTTAGCGGGAGAAGATCCGGTGAAACATTCCGATCACGTGCAGGCAATCGCGCATCATGCGTCGGCTGCCGCCAGCTCTCCGGTGGCTGCTTCCTGGCGCCGTTGCCTGACGGTGCATGGCCTGTCGCCAGACGAGGCCCGTTCGCCTCTTCGGCTCTCCGAGCAGGAATTCCGCACTGCCCGTGAAAAATCCGGGCACCTGATCGAGGAGGCCCAGGGCGAGCTCGACCGGTTGTTTTCAACCGTCGGCAAGGCGGGCTGCTGCCTGCTTTTGACCGACCAGAACGGCATCGCGCTCGAACGCCGTGGCGCACCGGGTGACGATCATGATTTTCGCGGGCTGGGGCTCTGGTCGGGCACGGTGTGGAGCGAGGCCAGCGTCGGCACCAACGGTATCGGCACGGCGATCGCCGACGAGCGCCCCGTCGTCATTCAGCGCGACCAGCATTTTTTGAGCTGCGATACGGGGCTTTCCTGTGCCACGGCGCCCATCCGCGATCACCTTGGGCGGATTGCCGCAGCGATCGATATCTCGACCTGCCGCGATGATGCCGGCGAAATCGCCGTGCTGCTTCTGTCGCAGGCGGTGCGCGATGCCGCTGCCCGGATCGAGGCCAATCTGTTCCGCCGCGCCTACAGCGGCGCGCGTATCCTTTTGGTACCGGCCGACGGCAAGACCAGCCCTGCGCTGCTTGCCATCGACCGCGACGATCTCGTGCTCGGTGCCACCCGCGCCGCCCGCCTCAAGCTCAATCTTGATGACCGGCGCATTGCCAGCGGCGTTCCGGCTGCCGATCTGCTGAACGAGGCGCCAGCCGGGCAGGGCGAGGATCTGGTGGATGCGGAGCGTGCTGCCCTCCGGCGCGTTCTGTCACGCGCCAACGGCAATGTTTCTCTGGCCGCCGATACTTTGGGCATCAGCAGGGCGACGCTCTATCGCAAGATGAAAAAGCTCTCGGTCAATTGAACAAGGCGATGCCGCTGGTATTGTTCTTGCTGTGTCGCAGCACATTTGTTGCCGTTCGCGTGTCGCACATCTGAAACACTTGCGCTCTTGCGCAGGCACAGTGCCCCTACACGTTCGCAGGATTCCGGCGCACCTTTCCTCCCGGCAGATAGTTGGAGTCTGTTTCAGGAGGAGAAGTCACATGTTGCATCAGAAGATCGTCGAGAATCCGTTCAAGCAGAAATACGGCAACTATATCGGTGGCGACTGGCGCGAGCCGGTGAGCGGCCGCTATTTCGACAATACCACCCCGGTGACCGGCGGCGTGCTGTGCCAGATCGCCCGCTCCGAGGCGGCCGATGTCGAACTGGCGCTCGATGCCGCCCATGCCGCC
Organism: Pararhizobium sp. P1_E7; assembly: GCF_056405855.1. Taxonomy (NCBI): domain Bacteria; kingdom Pseudomonadati; phylum Pseudomonadota; class Alphaproteobacteria; order Hyphomicrobiales; family Rhizobiaceae; genus Pararhizobium; species Pararhizobium sp. P1_E7. Next base: position 431,496 of record NZ_JBFUBH010000001.1, read on the forward strand.
AAGGACAAGTGGGGCCGCACGTCCACGACGGAGCGCGCCAACACCCTGATGAAGATCGCCCAACGCATGGAAGACAATATCGAGCTTCTGGCCAAGGCCGAGACCTGGGACAACGGCAAGCCGCTGCGCGAAACCATGGCAGCCGACATGCCGCTTGCCATCGACCATTTCCGCTATTTCGCCTCGTGCGTCCGCGCCCAGGAAGGCTCGATCGGCGAGATCGACCACGACACTATCGCCTATCATTTCCATGAGCCGCTCGGTGTCGTCGCTCAGATCATCCCGTGGAACTTCCCGATCCTGATGGCCGCCTGGAAGCTTGCGCCAGCACTTGCCGCAGGCAATTGCGTCATTCTCAAGCCTGCCGAACAGACACCGGCCTCTATCCTCGTGTGGATCGAACTGGTCGGCGACCTTCTGCCGCCGGGCGTGCTCAACATCGTCAATGGCTTCGGTCTGGAGGCCGGCAAGCCTCTCGCCACCAACCCGCGCATCAACAAGGTTGCCTTCACCGGCGAAACCTCCACCGGCCGGCTGATCATGCAGTATGCCAGCCAGAACCTCATTCCGGTGACGCTGGAACTGGGCGGCAAGTCGCCGAACATCTTCTTCGAAGACGTCATGCGCGAGGACGACGACTATCTCGACAAGGCGCTTGAAGGCTTTGCCATGTTCGCGCTCAACCAGGGCGAAGTCTGCACATGCCCGAGCCGCGCGCTGGTGCATGAAAAGATCTACGACCGCTTCATGGAAAAGGCGATCAAGCGCGTCGCCGCCATCAAGCAGGGCAACCCGCTCGACATATCGACGATGATCGGCGCGCAGGCCTCCAGCGAACAGCTGGAAAAAATCATGTCCTACATGGATATCGGTAAGCAGGAAGGCGCCGAAGTCTTGATCGGCGGCGAGCGCAACAATCTGGAAGGCGAACTGGCCGGCGGCTTCTACGTCAAGCCGACGGTGTTCAAGGGCCACAACAAGATGCGCATCTTCCAGGAAGAAATCTTCGGCCCGGTCGTATCCGTCACCACCTTCAAGGACGATGCCGAAGCGCTCGAAATCGCCAACGACACGCTCTATGGCCTCGGGTCGGGTGTGTGGAGCCGCGATGCCAACCGCTGCTACAACTTCGGCCGCAATATCCAGGCCGGTCGCGTCTGGACCAATTGCTACCACGCCTATCCGGCCCATGCGGCCTTCGGAGGCTACAAGCAGTCCGGCATCGGCCGCGAAACCCACAGGATGATGCTCGATCACTACCAGCAGACCAAGAACATGCTGGTGAGCTACAGCCCGAAGGCACTCGGTTTCTTTTGATCTTTTCCTTCTCCCGCTTGCGGGGAGAAGGTGCCCGAAGGGCGGATGAGGGGCCGCTCGAGCATGCCCCTCACCCTAACCCTCTCCCCGCAGGCGGGGAGAGGGACTGTTTGGGAGATAAAAATGACCGGCACCATCAACGGTGAACCGCGGGTCCTCGCCACGGACGCGGCACTCGCCTTCCTCAAGGAGATTCGGGAGGATCATCCCGATGTCCTGTTTCATCAGTCCGGCGGCTGCTGCGACGGCTCGTCGCCGATGTGCTATCCGGCCGATGACTACATCGTCGGCGATAATGACATCGAGCTGGGGGAGATTGGCGGCGTGCCGGTCTATATCAGCGCCAGCCAGTTCGAAGTCTGGAAACATACGCAGCTGATCATCGACGTGGTACCGGGCAGGGGCGGCATGTTCTCGCTCGACAATGGCCGCGAACGGCGGTTTCTCACCCGCTCGCGGCTGTTTGCAGGCGGCGAGGCCTGTGCCATTCCGATTGTCAAACGGGCGTAAAGGGGGCCGTGCCGCCGATTGAGCGGATCAGTCGAACAGGCTGGAAACCGACTCTTCCTGGCTGGTGCGGTTGATCGCTTCGCCGATCAGGCTGGCGGTCGAGATGACGCGGATATTGTGCGCCGACTGGACTGCCGTGGTCGGCTGGATCGAGTCGGTGATCACCAGTTCCTTCAGCTTCGATGAGGTGACGCGGGCGACCGCGCCGCCGGACAGGACGCCGTGGGTGATGTAGGCTGTGACGCTGGTCGCGCCGTTCTTCAAAAGAGCTTCCGCCGCGTTGCAAAGCGTGCCGCCGGAATCGACGATGTCGTCGATCAGCAGACAGTCCTTGCCGGTGACATCACCGATGACGTTCATGACCTCGGATTCGCCGGCGCGTTCGCGGCGCTTGTCGACGATCGCCAGCTGGCAGTCGAGACGCTTGGCAAGCGCGCGGGCACGCACCACGCCGCCGACGTCTGGCGAGACGACCATGACGTTTTTCAGATCGTAGTTTTCCTTGACGTCGCGCGACAGGATCGGCACGGCGTAGAGATTGTCGGTCGGAATATCGAAGAAGCCCTGGATCTGGCCGGCATGCAGGTCGAGCGTCAGAACGCGGTCGGCACCGGCCTCGGTGATCAGGTTGGCGACCAGCTTGGCCGAGATCGGTGTGCGCGGGCCGGGCTTGCGATCCTGGCGGGCATAGCCGAAATACGGAATGACGGCCGTGATGCGCCGTGCTGACGAGCGGCGCATGGCGTCGATCATGATCAGCAGTTCCATCAGGTGGTCATTGGTCGGAAACGATGTCGACTGGACGACAAAGACGTCCTCGCCGCGCACGTTTTCCTGTATTTCCACGAAAATTTCCTGGTCGGCAAACCGTCTGACGGTTGCTTTGCCCAGGGGCAGGTTGAGATAATTGCAGATCGCTTCGGCCAGGAGCCGGTTCGAGTTGCCTGCGAAAACCTTCATCGATGGTCCGCCTGTGCTGGCGCGGGTCTTTCGTCCGCGCAAATTCCGTAAGCCAGCCGGGGCCTCGATCGTCCCAAGCTTATGCGCGCTTCATAACGTCCTTGACTTTGAATGCAAGAGGGATTGCCGCGTTGCAGCGCAGTTTATCCCAAAAAGATTCGCATCAGCGTGCCGAAGTGATGATATTTGGCCTGGTAACGCCTGATTTTCGGCCCTATCCGGCGTTGCTGGCGCGCCAGCTCAGATATTCGCTGATCGTCTTGGTGGCGATCGCCTGCATCGTCTGCGGCGGCACGACAGACCAGAGATTAGCGGCGGTGGCGTTCACTGTGTCCTGTCCCTGAATGCGGTGCAGCCGGTTACCGGTGCCATCCAGCACGTCCCAGACATAGACCACCGTCGTCTTGCCGCCGTCGTTCAGCGCAGAGAAATATCCCTTCAGGATGTGCTGGCTGCTGGTGTCGGATGCGGCCTTGATCGTCAGGCCGTGCGAACGGGCTTCGTTGCCCAGCTGTTTGGAGAGCGGCGTGACAACTTCGACCGGTGCGCCGATGATCGGCAGGAAGCGGATCGTGCCGGCCGCGGCCGCAGGCGCGATGGCTGCAGCCTTCTGCGGCGGCTTTTCTTGCGGCTCCTGCTTGGCGACTTGCTGGATCGGCTCGGCGGACTGCTCGCCCGGCGTGGCATCGTTGTTCAATGCTGCTTCAGCCGGTTCGGCAGCAATCGGCCGGCGGGTGATCTGCTGCTCCTGTGCCGGAACCTGGCCTTCCGCCAGGCGGCTGGCCTGCGCATCCAGAGATCCGGCCGGATCGGTATAGTCGGAATCGCCCTGCGCCATCATCGTGCCGCTTGGACCTTGCGAAAATCCTTCCTGCTCCGGCGAGGCGAGTTGTGCACTTTGCACCGGCGCCGACGCCTGTGGCATGACGTCAACCGTCTGCATGGAGTCGAGATCGGACTGGTTGACCGGCGGGGAGCGGAGCGTACCGGCGCCGACATCGACCTGCGGGGTCAGGTCATCCATGCTGTTGCAGCCTGTCAGAGTTGCAACCATTCCAAGGCTCGCAAGAAGCGTGATCAGCTTGTGCATTGTCCTACCGTCCGGTTCCTTGGTGACGGAATGCTTGAAGGCCCCCACCTTCTTCCGCCGTTACGAGGACGATAGTTCAACTTTCCTAAGCAGAGATGAAGTCCAGTCCATAGCGCGACAATGCCGTCGGCGCGCCTTGCGTGGTCAGGTAGGTCTGGCCGAGCGACATTGCCGTGCCGCTGTCACTGTCCATGATGATCATATGGACGAAAAGCGACATGTCGGACTCGATCTCCTGTGGGTTGCCCATGTGGAACATCTGGTGCTCCATCCAGGACGGCGAGAAGCGGGCGCCGAGCGAGTAGCCGCAGGCGTTCAGCCGGTGCCGGGTCAGGCCGCGCTCGTCCATCATCTTGGAGTGAACGTCGAAGACGGTACCGAACGTGTTGCCGGGGCGAAGAACCATTTCGATTGCCTGGATGGTGTCGCGGCAGGCACTGTAGAGTTCGCGGTGGCGGTTGGTCGGCTCGCCGATGACGACGGTGCGCATCATCGCGGCGTGATAATGAGCGCTGGCACCCGCCCATTCCAGCGTCAGCTGGTCCTGCGCATCCAGCGTCCGGCGGCCGGCCTTGTAGCGGCACAGCAGCGCATCGGCACCGGAGCCGATGATGAATTCGTTGGCCGGATAGTCGCCGCCACCGGCAAAGACCGCTCCTTGCATCGCAGCCAGAATGGCAGCTTCGCTGCCGCCGGCATGAATGAGCGGAATGGCCGCGTCCAGCGCGTCATCGGCAAGGCTTGCGGCTTTTTCGACATAGGCGATCTCAGCTGGACTCTTGACCAGGCGCAGGCGGCTGACCAGCAGCGAGGCATCGACCAGTTCGCCGAAACTCGTCAGCTGCTGATCGAGCAGACGGGCCATGCGGCCGGTCATGCCATGCGTGTCGTATTCGATGCCGATGCGCATGCCGAGCAGATCGAGATCGCTCAAGAGGTTCTTCAGGTCCATCGTTGGATCGGCGTTGACCCGGTCGACCCAGACCTCGACGCGCTCGATGTTGGAGGTGTGCTTTGCCTGGCGCAGATCGGCAGAGCGGGTCAAAAGCACCATCGAGCCGTCGGCCTTCACCACCAGCGTCTGGAAGAAGCAGTAGCCGAACGTATCGTAGCCGGTCAGCCAGTACATGCTTTCCTGCGCAAACAGCAGCATGGCAGCCAGCTTTTCTTCCTTCATCCTGGCCGTCAGCCGGTCCAGCCGCGCCGAAAATTCGTCCTGCGTAAAATGCAGTGCCATGTCATGCCTCCCGGATGAATATTGCAGAGATTTGCCGGCCGTAATCCGGCTCGCTGCGATGGGTCGTGCGGCGGTAGGAGAAGAAACGCTCCTCGTCCGCATAGGTGCAAAGATCAAGATTTTCCGCCGTGACGCCGGCCTCGGTCAGCCGCATTGTGGTCAACCCGGGCAGGTCGAACATTGCGTGGCCCTCGCGGGTCGAGGGGGTAAAGAACGCCGCGTAGCTCGGATCCTTCTCTAAAAAACGCTCGACGAATTCGCTGCCGACCTCATAGTTCCGGCGGCTGATCGAAGGGCCGAGGCCAGCGACGATATGCTCGCGGCGGGCACCGAGCGAGATCATCGCCTCGATCGTGCTTTCCAGCACGCCGGTGAGCGCGCCTTTCCAGCCGGCATGCGCCGCCCCGACGACACCTGCCTCGGCATCGGCGAAAAGGACCGGGCCGCAATCGGCCGAGAGCACACCGATCACCAGGCCCGGCGTCGCGGTCACCAGCGCATCGGCCGGCACCCGCGTTCCGTCGTAGCTGCCATCGACGATGACGGCGTCTGGCGAATGGATCTGATGCACGGTCGCCAGCCTGTGGGGTTCGGCGCCGAACCACGCGCTGACCCGGGCACGGTTCTCCTCGACGCGGGAGCGCTCGTCATTGGAACCGAGGCCGACATTGAGGCCCCGATAAATCCCTTCCGAAACGCCGCCTGCACGCGTGAAGTAACCGTGCTTCACAGTGTTTCCGGTTCGTGTCGATAGAAGCGGGCTCTGAACAGGCAAGGGCAAGGCATCATCCTTCATCGGTGGTTTTGCCCTTTCGATATGCTGCGATGCGTGGGGTTTCCGGGCATCCCACGTGGGTCAACCTGGGCGATTTGGCCGGATGTTGGCCTTAAGGGACGGCCTGTGTCAATCCATCGAAACGATGGCCGGCGTTGCCGCTGCGTCTTGGCCGTGACTATTTCTGGAAGGGCACGAGAGCCACATTCGGGCTGCTGACGACAAGAACTTTGAACAATTCGCCCATTTTCCCTTCGCCGGCGCCTGCCAGCCGTTCGGCGTCCGCGCGGATGTTTTCCTGGGTACTGGCGTCCTTGTCACGGCCAAGCGCTGCGGCGCGTTCGGCAAGCCCGAGCGCCAGCAGAAAGTCGCCCTGATAGGTCAGTCCGTTGATCTGCAGGCCCTCTGTCACCGCCCGCCGGGCAAGCTGTTCGAAATCGACATGACTGGTGATGTCGGCTTGCCCGGGATGGGCAAGCGGCGGATCGAACTGGTGGCTGTGGACCGCCTGCAGGGTGTCGCCGAGAGCCGTTGCCATATGACCGTAATCGATGATCACGGCTGTACCGCCATGTGTCCGGATGCGCTCGCTGAGTGTCGCCATCACCGCGTCGCGGGCAGGGGCGGTCTCGAATGCCGTTCCAAGGGGGGCCGAATGGGCGGCAGGCGGCAGCAGGTCCGGATCGATGCCGGCGACGCCGGCGGCAAACGTAAGTTCACCGGCTGCATCAAGGCCGACAAGGCGCTCCTTGAACCCATGCGCCGTCTTGACGAACTGGCGGATGGGGATGGCGTCGAACAGTTCGTTGGCGGCCAGAAGCAGGAAGCCGGCCGGCACGCTGTCGAAACTGTCGTGCCACGTCACCTTGAACTTGTGGGCGACGAGCGTCTGTTGCTGGACCTTTTGCAACCGCGCGCTGGTTTCGACGAGATGCACATGGGCTGCATCATACAGGGCGGGAGAAAGTTTGCGGACCACGCGCAGGATATCCGCCATCATCGTGCCGCGGCCGGGGCCGACCTCGGCGATATTGACGGGTACGGGTTCGCCGTGGCTGTGCCAGGCCTGGACAAGGAATATGCCGATCATCTCGCCGAAAAGCTGGCTGATCTCCGGCGCCGTGATGAAGTCGCCGGACTGGCCGAAGGGTTCGCGCGTCCTGTAGTAGCCATGTTCCGGATCGGCCAGGCAGAGCGAAAAATAGTCGGTGACGCTGATCGGGCCGTTGGCGAGGATGATCGCCTTGATCTTTTCTGCAAGCGGCGTCGTCATGAAAACCCCATCATGCCGTGGCGACGCTGGCGCGGCGGGCCCGCAGGATCGCCCAGAGACCGATCAGCACCATCGGCACCGACAAGAGCATCCCCATGGTCAGCCAGCCGCCCATGAGATAGCCGAGCTGCGCATCCGGCTCGCGGAAGAATTCGACGAAGATGCGCGCCAGGCCGTAGCCGGTAACGAACACCCCGCAGACGAGGCCCGGGGTCTTCAGCGCCTTGCGATAGTAGATCAGCACCGCAAGGACGCTCAGCAAGACGAGGCCCTCAAGTGCCGCCTCGTAAAGCTGGCTCGGATGGCGGGCAAAAGGGCCGCCGGTCGGAAAGACGACGGCCCAGGGCGCCGAAGACAACCGCCCCCAGAGTTCGGCATTGATGAAATTGGCGACGCGGCCGAAGAAAAGCCCGATCGGCACGACGGCTGCAACGATATCGAACAGGCTCCAGACGGCGATCTTGTTGCGCTTGGCAAACAGGATCATGGCAATCATCGTGCCGATCAGACCGCCATGGAAGGACATGCCGCCATTCCATATTTCCACCGCCCGGATCGGGTTGGCGAGCACGCTTTGAAGATCGTAGAACAGGATATAGCCGATGCGGCCGCCACCGACGATGCCGGCCGCGACCCACAACAGGAAGTCGTCAAGCTGTGCCTCGGTCGCAGCTGGCGTTCCGTTGGCCCAGAGCGTGGTGTTGCGGACCAGGCGGCGGGCATATTGCCAACCGATCAGGATGCCTGCCACATAAGCCAGGCCGTACCAGTGGATCTGCAGGGGGCCAATGGAAATGAGCACCGGATCGATTTCCGGAAAAGGCATGATCGAGAAGAGTGTCGCTATTGTTTCCAAGGTCTTGCTTCATTCCGGTCCGTTGTTTGCCGGAACATGGCCCTGCGACAAGGCAGGGTCAAGGCAAGGCGTTCGCAGGAAAGGCGGTCATCACCGGTATTTTTCCTTGCATCGGCCCGCATGTGCTCCTACCTCCTCTGTCAAGTCCGCGATGGCGGGCAATCACGCTACAGCGCCGCGCGTCATTGATGACGCGCAGAGGCCGCTGCAGCACTTTTTGCAGTTGGGACCGGAGACCGAGACGATGAGCACAGGTGCAAACCGCATTCTGGATGATTTTGCCAAGTTGATGACGGACGCGGCGGGTGCCGCTCAGGGCGTGCGCAAGGAAATGGAGACGGTTTTTCGCGCGCAGGGCGAGCGGCTGTTGAATTCCATGGATATCGTCAAGCGCGAGGAATTCGAAGCCGTCAGGGAAATGGCGCTGAAGGCGCGTGAGGAAAACGACGCGCTTCTGGCCCGCATCGCCGCACTTGAAACGCGCCTGTCCGACGCTGGCAAATGAAGAGATTCGAGCCGGTGGCGCTCAATGCGCCACCGGCTTTGACCGGTTTATGGGACACATGTCCCGGGACGCTACACTGGTGCTCTTTTTCAAGGCCGCCCAAAGCGCGTTTTTCATAAATCTTTTACCCTGTGGACACTGCCGAAAAACGCTTATGGCAGAGTCGTTTAAGAACGGGCGCTGAATCAATTTGAGAGAGCCTATCCACAACCGCCGGCGCTATTTTTGACGCAGGGGGCTTTCATGCGGACTCCGTCATTATACACTGATTTTAAATGATGATTCGAAACGGATCACGCAAGCTCCAGGCAGGGTATGTCAGTCAGGATGGTCGTGTTTCCGGTAATCATAAGTGTTTGTTTCTGGTGTTTGAGTTTGCAGCCCTCGTGTGTGAACGCGATGTCGCATGTCTGCACCAGGACTTTTGGGGTGATGCATGAGCCTGATGGAACTGGAACTTGAGCGTCAATCGAACCCGGTCGATATGATCGAGTTCGTCGCAGCCAACAATGATTGGTGCTTCGAGCGCTCGGGCGAGGATGAAATCGCCATGACGGTCGAGGGGAAGTGGACCGATTACCACGTCTCCTTCTCCTGGATGGAGGAGTTCGAAGCGCTGCATCTCGCCTGCGCTTTCGACATCAAGGTTCCCGAAAGCCGCGTCAACGAAGTGATCCGGCTGCTCTCCCATATTAACGGCCAGGTGCTGATGGGCCATTTCGATCTTTGGCGTCAGGAAGACGTTGTGATCTTCCGCCAGTCGCTGCTGCTTGCCGGCGGCGCCGAGCCGACCAACCAGCAGGTCGAGGTGCTGCTTTCCAGCGCGCTTGAAGCCTGCGAATCCTATTTCCAGGCCTTCCAGTTTGTCGTCTGGTCCGGTATCGATGCGCAGAGTGCCGTCGAGGCCGTGATGTTCGAAACTGTTGGGGAGGCATGACCATGGTTGTGCATGCGTCGGGTCCGATCGTTCTGATCGGTGCAGGCAATATGGGCGGCGCGATGCTCGCCGGCTGGTTGAAAAGCGGCATCTCCGGCGCGGACCTCTTGGTGATCGATCCCGGTCCGCCGCCTGCCATGGCCAAGCTGATTGCCGACAACGGTGCGCGCCATGAAACGGCAGCGCCTGCCGGCTTGAAAGCCGGCGTTCTCTTCCTTGCGGTCAAGCCGCAGATGATGCCAGCGGTGCTGCCACCGCTGAAAGGGCTTGTCGGTCCTGAAACGGTGGTTGTTTCGGTCGCTGCCGGTACGACGCTTTCCTTCATGCAGTCCCATCTCGGCGATGCTGCCATGGTGCGGGCTATGCCGAATACACCGGCGATGATCGGCCGCGGCGTCACGGGCGCCTTTGCCAACGGCGCGGTGTCGGGCGCGCAGCGCGATCTCGTCCACAATCTCTTGAAAGTTTCCGGCCCGGTCGAATGGGTCGATACCGAAGCCGATATCGATGCGGTCACCGCCGTCTCCGGCAGCGGCCCGGCCTATGTCTTTTATCTCGTCGAGTGCATGGCAGAGGCCGGCCGCAAGGCTGGTCTTCAGGCGGACCTTGCCATGCGGCTTGCACGGGAAACCGTCGCGGGGGCTGGCGAACTCTTGCACCAGTCCCCCGACGACGCCTCCAAGCTGCGGCAGAACGTGACGTCTCCCGGCGGCACGACGGCGGCAGCCCTCAATATCCTCATGGCCGATGACGGCATGCAGCCTCTGTTCGACAAGGCGATTGCCGCAGCCCGCAAGCGGGCCGAAGAACTGGCCGGTTAATTCAGGACTTTTTCCATGGCCGAGACCATCGCCTACGCCGATTTCGAGCGTGTCGACATTCGGGCCGGCACGATTGTCGAGGCCTCGCCCTTTCCGGAGGCGCGCAAACCGGCGATCAAGATCGTCATCGATTTCGGGCCGGAGATCGGCCTTAAGAAATCCTCGGCGCAGATCACCGCTCATTACACGCCGGAAAGTCTCATCGGCCGCCAGGTGCTCGGCGTCGTCAATTTTCCGCCGCGCCAGATTGGTCCGTTCCGCTCGGAAGTGCTGACATTGGGGTTCGAGGACGAGGCTGGTGCGATCGTGCTTGCCGCCACCGGCAAGCCGGTGCCGAACGGCAAGCGGCTCCTGTAGGAAATTTCTGGTAAGGATACTGTCGATGGACCATAGCGCCGTTCGTGAATTCGTCCGCGTCACCTGCCTGCGTGACGCCGCCATGGTTGCGACAGACTGGTCGGCCTCGCATGTGGTTTCGCTGCTCGATCCGGAACTGGCCGAGGAGCATGTTCCACGCATGACCAGTGCCAAGCACCATGTCGTGCGGCTGCGCGATCAGGAAAATGCGCTGGCAACCAGCCATTTTCCGGATGCGGTCACGGCCCTCTTCGATACCGTCCTTCCGGCGATCGAACAACAGAACAGCCGCATTCTGGTGCATTGCCACGCAGGTGTCAGCCGCTCCACGGCGTTTGCCTACGCCATCATCGCCCACCGCTTTGGCACCGGCCGCGAGGACGAGGCTTTTGCAGCGCTGCTGTCGATCGTCAACAAGCCCTGGCCGAACCGCCGCATCATCGAGATATTCGATGCGCACTGGCAGAGGGAAGGGCGGCTTCTGGCTCCGCTCGATGCAATGCGGGCGCGTCATCCCAAGCGCATCGACGCCTGGCACCGGTTTAACGCACAGCGCGGGATGATCGGCACGTATTCGCGGTGAGGACTGCCCGTGGGACGTTGATCCCATGATGGATTTGACAAGCCATACTCTGTCCATACAATAGCGCTATGCCGAAACTTCTTTGGAGCGTCGATAAAAACCGTGCCCTGAAGGAGCATCCGGATAGGCATATCTGCTTTGAGGACGTTGTTGCCGCGATCGATGCCGGTGGTTTGCTGGATGACATCGAGCATCCGAATGTCGAAAAATACCCCAGGCAGCGCATGCTCGTCGTTTTGGTCTCAGGCTATGTGTATGCGGTTCCCTATGTGCAGGAGGCGGACGGTAGCCTGTTCCTGAAAACTGCGTTTCCAAGCCGAAGGCTTACGCAGGTTTATTTGCCGGGAGAATATGATGTCGAAGAAACCTAAGATTGGCGTTTATCTCGATGACGAAGACGCTTTGTTGATCGACGCCCTCGAAGGGGGTGACACGCCCCTCAGCAGCGTGTTGACGGCGGAACGCCGCGCCGAATTGGAGGCGATGGCACGGGCGACATTCAGCGAGGATCGTGAGAAGATTTCCCTTCGCGTCTCAAGGTCTGACCTCGCCCGCTTGAAGTCCCGTGCCCTGCAGGAGGGTATCCCGTACCAAACCCTGATCAATTCCCTTATTCATAAATATGTTTCCGGTTGACCGGCATTTACACCAAGTCTCTATCACCGAGACTTGGTATCGCTTGCGGTGATCAGACCGGCACTCGAACCATCGCCCGCAATCCGCCCATCGGGCTATCCGATAGCGTGACATTGCCGCCATGGCTTCTGGCGATGTCGAGGGCGATCGCAAGGCCGAGGCCCGTTCCCGAACTGTCTAGATTGCGAGCCTCATCGAGGCGGAAGAACGGCTTGAAGACGTCGTCGCGCGAGCGCTCCGGAATGCCGGGGCCATCGTCGTCGACGGTGATCGTCAGCCATCTGCTGCTGTGTTTGGCATCGATGTGGACGGTATTGGCATAGCGGTAGGCATTGGACGCCAGGTTGGCGATCAGCCGGGTAAAGGCATTGGGGCGGACGCGGATATTGTCGTCGCCCTCGATCGAGGTCGTCACCGTCTTGTCGTGCAGCTCGCCCTCGAGGGCCAGCCTGTTCATGAGGTCGCTAAGCTTCAATTGCCCGACATCTTCCTCCGCTTCGCCGCGGGCAAAGGCGAGGTAGCCCTCGAGCATGCTCTGCATGTCCTCGACATCCTGGTTGAGATTGTCGAGATCGGCGCTGTCGCCGGCAAGCGCCAGCTGCAGCTTGAAGCGGGTGAGGATGGTTCTGAGGTCGTGGCTGACGCCGGTCAGCATGGCGGTGCGCTGCTCGATCTGGCGCTCGATGCGCTCGCGCATCTGGATAAAGGCAAGGCCGGCGCGGCGAATCTCTTCGGCGCCGCGCGGCGAAAAGTCGTCGATCTTCTGGCCCTTGCCGAAGCTTTCCGCCGCCTTGGCAAGCGCCAGGATCGGCCGGATCTGCCCACGCAGGAACAGGATAGCAATCGCCAGAAGCACCAGCGACGCGCCGACCATCCAGACGATGAAAATATGGGTGTTGGAGGCATAGGCCTGGCTGCGGCGTGCATAGACGCGCAGGATGCGCTGGTCATCGAGCTTGATGCGGACCTCGACGAGATCGGAATTGCCGACCGTGTCGATCCAGAACGGCTTGCGGATCTGGTCGGATATCTCTTCGCTGAGGATCTGGTCGAGGATCTCGAAAAAGGGTTTTGGACGCGGCGCCGGCAGTTCGCCGTCGGGCTCGATGGAAATGCTGAGGTTCAACCGGTCCCGGGCAATGCGGACGATGTTGGAGTAGTCGCTGGCGGGCATCGCGTCGATGAGATCGATGACGGCGGCGATATCACCGGTTACGGCCGCCGAGAGCCTTTGGGTCACCAATTGCCAATGCCGCTCCATGAAGACGAAGGCGACGACCGACTGCAAGAGGACCATCGGGATGATGACGATCAACAGCGAGCGGGCATAGAGCCCCATCGGCAATCGCCGGCGCAGCCAGCGGACGATGCGTTTCCAGGGCGTGTCGCCAGTTGGCGCGCGATAGCGCCGCAGGATGTCAAAGCTCGCCATGGATACCCAGCCGGATGATCATAGGGCTAGTCCACACTCAATCGGTAGCCGATGCCGCGGACCGTCTGCAGCCAGACGGGATTTGACGGGTCGTCCTCGATCTTGCGGCGCAGACGGTTGATCTGCACATCGATGGTCCGTTCGCCGACCTCGGCCTCGTCACTGACCAGTTCGTGGCGCGGGATGGTCTCGCCGGCACGCTGCGAAAACAGCATCATGATCTCCTGCTCGCGGTCGGTCAGGCGGATATGGTCGGCGCCGCGCCGCAGTTCCTTGCGCACCACCGAGAAAGTGAAGGGGCCGAAAATGACCTGTTCGACCTTGGGCGCCTTTGCCGGCGCATTGCGCCTGAGGATGTTGTTGATGCGCAGCACCAGTTCGCGCGGATCGAACGGTTTTGGCAGGTAGTCGTCGGCGCCGGCCTCCAGGCCCTCGATGCGGGCATTGGATTCGGCAAGTGCCGTCAGCATGATCACCGGCACGGTCTTGATCTTGCGCAGGCTTTGGGTGAGCGAAATGCCGGTCTCGCCGGGCATCATCACATCGACGATCAACAGGTCGTAGTCTATGCCTTCGAGCTTGCGGCGGGCTTCATCGGCATCCGCAGCGGTGGTGACGCGAAATCCCTTTTCCATCAGGTAGCGGTTCAGAAGATCGCGAATCCGGCGATCGTCATCCACGACCAGCAGATGGGCGGCATCATCGTCGATCCTGATCGTCTTTGTCATCTGTCGTAGGCCCTGTCATCTCGCATAGGCCGGCTATGACTGCCGGGTGTCAATTGTCGTCAGCATTTTTCATGCCAGCCAGGAAACGCTTGACCAGTTCGCGTGCACCTGGACCGGTTTTTTCCATGGCCTCGGCGATGCGCCGTGATTGTGGCTCGGCCAAGGCCCTTGCGAGCGTCTTGCCTTCCTTCGTTGTATAGAGCTTGCGTTGCCTGCGGTCCTCCGGCCCGGCAACCTGATGAATATATCCTGAATCGATCAATTGTTTGAGAACGCGCGCAAGGCTCTGCTTGGTGATCCGCAGCGTATCGAGCAGATCGGCAACCGTCATGCCTGGCTCCCGATCGACGAAATGCAGGACGCGATGATGGGCGCGCCCGAAGCCGCGCTTTTCGAGAATTACATCCGGGTCGGAGGTGAAATCCCGATAGGCAAAGAAGAACAGCTCGATAATTTCAAAATCGACCGCCTCTGTCGCATCTGTCCCGGCTGAGGACGTTTCCTTCTCGGCCTTCTGGTTCGGCTGTCCTGCCACGCAGTCGTTTCCTTTCAATCGTCATGCACTTTACGAAACATTCGAAAAAATATGTCAGCTATATTGACATATTTTTTCGCCGTTGGTAAGCCGTTAACCGCTGAAGGGCGAACTCCCGGCGCTTGTTCTATCCTTGAAGATAGGCCGCGCCGCGCCGATCGCCAATCCAAAATCACCATAGCGGATTTCCCTGGCTCGCGTTTGCCGATAAAATGAGTAGGGGAAGACAATCAACACAAAGAATGGCGCATGGACGCCCAGGGATGAGACGATGGCAACAGTTCCTTTTGATCAGTTGGACGGGCAGATCTGGTTCAATGGTGAATTCGTCGATTGGAAGGACGCAAAGATCCACGTGCTGACCCACGGGCTTCATTATGCCAGCGCCGTCTTCGAAGGCGAACGCGCCTATGGCGGCCGCATATTCAAGCTCAACGAGCATAACCAGCGCCTGCACAAGTCCGCCGAAATCCTCGGTTTCACCATTCCGTATTCGGTTGAGGAACTGGATGCCGCCACGGTGGAACTGCTGAAGCGTCAGGGTTTTTCCGAGGCTTATGTCCGGCCGATCGCCTGGCGCGGCTCGGAATCGATGGGCGTATCCGCCCAGAACAACCGCATCAACGTTGCCATCGCCATCTGGCAGTGGGGCAGCTACTTCAATCCGGCCGAGAAGCTCAAGGGCATCCGTCTCGATATCGCCGAGTATCGCCGCCCCGACCCGAAGACCGCGCCCTGCGCTTCGAAAGCTGCCGGCCTCTATATGATCTGCACCATTTCCAAGCATGCCGCCGAAGCCAAGGGCTATGCCGATGCGATGATGCTCGATTATCGCGGCCAGGTCGCCGAGGCGACCGGCGCCAACATCTTCTTCGTCAAGGATGGCGTCATCCATACGCCGGTGCCGGACTGCTTCCTCAACGGTATCACCCGCCAGACGGTCATCGAGCTTGCCAAGCGCCGTGGCTACCAGGTGGTTGAGCGGGTGATCATGCCGGAAGAGCTTTCCGGCTTTTCGGAATGCTTCCTCACCGGATCGGCCGCCGAAGTGACGCCGGTCTCCGAGATCGGCCCTTATACGTTCAAGCCGGCGACGATTTCCGAGACGCTGATGAACGACTACATGAAGGAAGTCTATCCGGCCGCTGCAGCTGCGGAATAAACGGCGGATCTGATTTAAATAAGAAAAGGCGGCTGGTGTGCCGCCTTTTCGTTTGATGATCAACCATGAAGATGCGCGATCGCGCGGACTGTTTCAGGCCTTGCTTCCGCCCATGACCATGCCGGCAAGGCCCGTCAGGACGCCGCCGCCGACAAGTCCGCCGATGGCTTGCGTGATCAGGCCGGCGGCTGCGGCTTCGCCACCCAGCATCTGAACGAGAAACCCGCCGCCAAGTCCGCCGATCGCACCGACGATCGTGCGCACGACGACGCTGAGTGCCTGTTGCTTGAGAACCGCGCCCGCCGCGTTTCCACCCGCTGCGCCGGCAATCAATTGCGTAATGATAGGCAGTAATGCTTCCATTGCTCGCTGCTCCCATGTCCGCCAACGGCGTCCGGCCCCCCCGGACTCACCTGGCACGCCGTCGATCCGGCATTGGCAGGTTGGGGGGAAATTTCGCCCAAGTCAATTTCGCAACTGCGAAATGATATTCTTTGTTGGAATCGCCTTTAGGTGGAAAGAAAAACAGCTCCGGTCACGGTGCTGTCATGACACGGCGATAGGGAAGGCCGTGATTGCCTCGGTATGCCACCGGCCGGAAGATTCTCCCTTTGCCGGTCTTTTTGCCATTCCTTCCCCCGTTACCGGCAATCCCAGATGCAGGCGCCCTGCTGCTCGCTTCTACAGCGACCTTTGCGCCTCATGAATGACGCGCAAAGGTCGCTGTAGCACTTTAAATTGACTGGATAATTTTTCCTTAAATCGATTCCGAGGGAAGGAATTATGCAGGAGGCGCATCCCGGTGTTCCCTTCGGAACTGTCAATATAAGAAAAATATAAAATACTGAAATCGTTCCGCTTTACTGGAACTTTTGCACAATCCCGCTGTTTAACGCCAATTGAGAGGCAAGGAACATGCAACAGGACACTTCCGAGGATCCGTATTCACCTGCACGCCAACTGCGTCCGGTCGTCATTACTGTCATTGCCGCCAAGCTTGCGGTTTTCGTTCTTTTGATGACCACGGTCCATTTCCAGGCGCCTTTGCCGGCAGCCGTTGAAGTCGCCGAAATGCGCTAGGGCGAATTGCCGGGTGTCTTCACGGCAGTCTGCGTCTTGCCGTTGCTCTGCGTCCCAATGGCGACTTTGCCGTTTTCATTGCAGCGCGTCCATCCTATATGCTGTTCAACGAGTAAGACAGCGAGGCACAGGCGGCATGTTACAGGCGGGCATTATCCCGGTTACCCATTTCCAGCAGAATTGCACGGTTTTATTCGACAGCGACACCAAGGAAGGCGTGATCGTCGATCCGGGCGGCGACGTCGATGTGATCCTGCAGACGATCAAGGAAAACGGCATCACGCTGAAGGCGATCTGGCTGACCCACGGCCATATCGACCATGCCGGCGGGGCCAAGGAGCTCAAGCAAGCCTTGGATGTGGAGATCATCGGGCCGCACAAGGACGACCTGCCGCTGCTCGAAAGGCTCGAGGCCCAGGCCGAGAAATTCGGGCTGGCGATGAAGGTGGAAAACGTGCTGCCGGACCGGTGGCTGGAGGACGGCGACACTGTCTCGTTCGGCGATCACGTCTTCGAAGTCCTGCATTGCCCAGGTCACGCGCCTGGCCATGTCGTCTATTTCAATCGCAAGCAGGGTTTCGCCCATGTCGGCGACGTCCTGTTTCATGGCTCCATCGGTCGCACCGATCTGCCGGGCGGCAACCATCAGCAGTTGCTCGATTCCATCCGCGAGAAGATCCTGCCGCTCGGCGATAGCGTCGGCTTCATCTGCGGTCACGGCCCGGGTGGCCAGATCGGCGAGGAGCGCCGGACCAACCCATATCTGCGCGGTATGTAAGCTGTCGCCCGGCATTGCCCACCAGTTCATGGTGTGCCGCATGCCGGGACAATAACCAGGACAATAAAAAAGGCACGTGCCGGTCGGCACGTGCCTTTTTAGTCAATCGATACTGTCTCAGCCGGCCCTGCAGAAATACTCTCTGCCGTCGTAACCGACGAACGTACCCGACTGGGAATCGAACGAGCGGTAGCGCTGCGAGCAATAGCGGTACCAGGAGGGTGTCCAAGGCTCCAGGCTGCCGTAGGTTTCAACGACAACCGGACGGGCGCGGCGATAGACCGGACGCGGTTCGTAATATTCGGGCTCTGGATCGACATAGACCCGTTCCTGGTAGCGCGGCTGGCTGGCAATGGCGCCGCCGATGATCACGCCGGTGGCAAGACCAAGCGCGCCAAGCGCAACGGCATCGCCGTTATTGTGGTGCCGGTAATGGTGGCGGCCCCAGTCTTCGGCCTGCGCGGGGGTGATTGCCGGGATAACGGTCGCTGCCGTCGCAATGGCAAGAACGGCAGCTTTGATAACCTTGTTCATTGTTTCGATCCTGTTTTGGTCTGGACGATTCCCGTCCTTCATGAGGACAACAGAATATTGTGGCGAAACTGAACGCAAGGTGAATGAAAAAACCCGGCAACGATGCCGGGCTTCAACGTGAATCTGTTTGCAGAAAACGGCTGTTTAGCCCGAAACCTGCAGGTTGACCGCCTTCGGGCCCTTGCCGCGGCGATCCGGTTCGGTGTCGAAGCTGACCTTCTGATTTTCGGAGAGTCCGTTCAGGCCGGAGGCCTGGACTGCGGAGATATGCACGAAGATATCGGCGCCACCATTGTCAGGCTTGATAAAACCAAAGCCCTTGTCGGTGTTGAAGAATTTAACAATGCCAGTCTCGGCCATTCGTCAGGTCCTTTTTCCTCTGCCCGGATGCGGCGGGCAGCATTACAATGTTTGCCCCAGGGGCGTGCGGCAGGCAGTTCTCGACTATGAGGAAAGGGTCCTGTAATTGCAGCCAGCCATCGAAAAACTCTGTTTTTGCCCGACTGCCCGGAACATACTGCGTGTCCGGCGCGCGTTACTTAAAGGTCTTCCCGTGTTCGCAAATTGCCCGAACACAGTAAGCTTGCTGTGTTTATTTTAAATTGGCAAGCAAAAGTTTTTCGAAACAAGTGTGCCGTTTTGGTTTGTTTAAAAAGCAATCAACTGCTGAAAAATATGATTTTATCACTGATATATTGCAAGCCATTGAAAATGTTTATTTTTCTCGAATATTTGATGATTTTTAGACTGTTTGCGTCAGGATATGTCGCAGAATGCCATGGTGCGATAGGCTGTCCTCGTCGCTTCCTTAAATATTAACCGTTTGATAAAATCTGATATCTTGCATGCACTGCCGCTATTGTTCAGTGAGCAATCCCAGGAAAATTAGATCTGTCGCATGTGCAGGTCTCAGGCGCTGGCGGCAACGTTTTTCGGCCTTGTCAATTCCGGCACGATCTCGGCAATCAACATGGCGGCAAAGATCGTGGCACAGCCGATATAACCGGCCGTCGTGATGGTTTCGCCCAGAAGCAGGACGCCGAGCAGGGCGGCAAACAGCGCTTCGCTCGAGAGGAAGATCGCCGCCTGCGGCGCCGTCGTGTAGCGCTGCCCGACCACCTGGCAGATGAAGCCGATGCCGCTGGAAAAGAAGCCGGCGTAGAGGATTTCCGGCAAGGCGTTGGTCACGGCGGTCAGGTCGAGCGGTTCGAAGACCGCACCGGCCGCACAGCCCAGCACAGCACAGACGGCAAATTGCACCACCGACAGCAGCATCGGCCGGCCCGTGCTGCCGACAAAAATGCCGACGAGCATGAGCTGCAGCGCCCAGAAGACGGCGCAGATGATCGTCAGGAAATCACCGTTGTTCAAACCTGCAAGCTCGCCGCCGCTGAGAAGGAAAATGCCCAGAAGCGCCATCCCGGCTGCCGGCCAGATGATCCAGTGCGGCTTGCGGCGCAGGAAGATCACCGTCAGGATCGGCACGAACACGACGTAGAGCCCGGTCAGAAAGCCGGAATTGGTGACACTGGTGGTCAGGAGGCCGAGCTGCTGGGTCATGGCGCCGGCAAACAGTGCCAGTCCGATCCACAGGAAGTTGCGGATGCTGGATTTCGGCATCGGCTGCCGGATCTTGCGATGTTCCCACAGCGCTAAAGGTGCCGCGACTGCGGTTGCGATCGCAAATCGAAGGCCGATGAACCACATCGGACCGATCGAATCCATCGCCGTCGATTGCGCCACGAACCCTGCACCCCAAATGGCGCCGGACATAAGCAGGAAGAGATTGGCCTGGATGCGGGTCACGATTGCATTTCCTGATGGCTCGGCACGAAAGGCCTCGCATCGGAACGATCTCAGAGCAGGCGTGCGTCGGATTTTATTGCCATGTCAGCTAACATCTGCATCGATTTCAGGCAAGCGTGCGGCCCGTCGCGAAAAACGAGGAGCAGTCAGCTCCGGTTGGATGCGGATACCCGCAGCAGCGCGCCGTCGTCTCCGTCCGTGAGCATCAGGATCGACCCGTCGGGCGCCACCTTGACATCGCGGATGCGTCCGAACTCGCCTTCGAACAGCCGCTCCTCGGCAATAACCGCGCCGCTTTCATCGCGCTCCAGCCGTGCCAGCAACTGATACTTCAGCGCCGAGACCAGCAGATCGCCTTCCCATTGCGGAAACATTGCGCCGTGATAGACGTCGATGGCGCCGGGTGCGATGGATGGATCCCAGTAGTAGAGCGGTTGCTCGTAGCCATCGGCCGCCTGGCCGATGCCGATCTCGGCGCCGGAATAGTCCTTGCCGAAGGTGATGACGGGCCAGCCATAGTTCTTGCCCGGTTCTGGCGTGTTGATCTCGTCGCCGCCGCGCGCACCGTGTTCGACGGTGATGAGCTGGCCGTCGGCCGGGTCGATGGCGATGCCCTGCGGATTGCGGTGACCTTTCGACCAGAGCTCGGCAAGTCCGACCTTGCCGTCCTTGTATGGATTATCCGCAGGGATGCTGCCGTCCGGCTTGATATGGAGAATGGCGCCCGCATGATCGCGCATGTCCTGCGCCCGGTCGCGTTCGCCCCGATCGCCGATGCCGAAGAACAGGCTGCCATCGGCGGCAATCGCGATCCGCGATCCGAAATGCTGGCCCTTGCCGGTGAGCCGGTTCATCCGGAAGAGCTCCTGCGTCTGCGTCAGGCTTTTCCCGTCCCTGGAAAGCACTCCGCGGATGACAGCCGTTCCCAAGTTGCTGCCATCGGCAACCGTCATGGACAGGAACAGCGTGCGGCTGGTCTGAAAGCCGGGATCGAGCGCCACATCGAGAAGCCCGCCTTGCCCCTTGCGCGCGATCTTCGGCACGCCGGAGACCGGCGCGGATGCCTTGCCGTCGCGGATGATGCGAAGGGCGCCGCCAAGCTCTGTGACAATATACGCGCCGTCCGGCAGCACTTCGACTGACCATGGGTTATCCAGGCCGGAAGCAATCGTATGGACCTGCACGGCGGCCCGGTCGGTTGCAAATTGCTTCGGTTCCTCGGCAAGGGCAGGCGTTGCAAGAAGAACCGATGCCAGACCGGTCAACAGGCTTTCGAACGTCGTCTTCATCTCATTCTCCGTCGATACCCCTTGAAGCTGGGGTTGAGGGCGAGAGGATCAAGGCCAGACATGAGGTTTTGCGATCAAAAGGATTTTATCGCGGCAGCTCCACCGCGCGCGGCGAGCGTCGATGGACCGGCATCTGGGACAAGCTCGGCATTGACGATGTAGCGCAGGGGGCCTTGCCCGGTCGCGTCGAACGGCCAGCAGGTGGCAAGAACCAGATTGCGGCCGGGTGCATCGGCGTTGATACCGCTTTCGTCCCAGCGGGCAATGCGGCTGGTGCCGGCGCGGAAGGTCAGGTTGGCTCCGTCCTTGCGCGTGATGATCAGAAGGTCGCCCGGCTTGACGTCTTTCAGCCAGCGGAAATGTGTGTCGCGATGGGCGGCGATGACCGATGTTCCAGGTTCTCCCGGCATCGGCGTGTTGGCGAGCCGGGCCGGACCGAATGCAAGGGCCTCGCCGCTGGCGCCGGAGAGGACGACGGCGGTCTTGCCAATCCGCAGCGCGGTGATTTCCGCCTCGGTGGTAAAGTCTGCCCAGGGCCATGGCCTGGCATCCGTCTCGCCAGCAAGCTGCGCTGCAAAGCTGCGCTTCAGGAGGACCTGGGAAACCTCCGCCTTGGCCTTCATGTAAAAGCCCTTGCCCACCAGCATCGCGCCGGCCAGCGCGACCAGCAGGATACCGGCCAGCACCACGGTCTCGAGCGCGTTGAGGCGCGCCAGAAAGCCGGCGCGCCCTTCCTTGTCCTGCTCTTGCCTGTTTTGCTCCAGGTTTGCATCGTTGCCAGGTTTATCGGACACGGTCGCGCGCCTCCGAAACCAGGCCGCGCAGCTGCCAGCGCCACAGGCTGAAGGTGGCTGCCGCCATCAGGGCGAAGGCAAGCAGCATCAAGCCGATCAGGATATGGCGGTCAGCGAGCGTTGCCGTTTGCGGCAGGTCCACCTGTTTGCCGGCGTCGGCAATCATGCTGGCGGCGCGGGCGGTCGGTGCAGCCGCCATACTGCCGGCGACCAGCATGGCCTGCTGCTCGCTCTGTTCCAGCGCCGCCTTGCGCTGACCTTCCGGGATGACCTCGTGCGGCGCCTCGTCGAACACCTTGCCGAAATCCCAGCCTGCGGGCAGGTTCAGCGGCATATCGGTGCTGGCGACAGGCTCGCTGGCCGGACGGGACGGCGTCACATCGACGGCCACCAGGCTGGTGACGCGCGAGACGAGGTGGTTGGCAAGCGCCACTGTCTCGATCTGTCTGTCGAGGGCTGCGGCATCGTTCACCGCATAGGCGTTGGCTTCGAGATCATCGATCTTGCGGCGGGCCCAGAGCTTGGCAATGCCCTTGCCTTCGGAGGCCTTGGCGATATCCATCTCGATCCGCCAGGGCTGGCTGCCGGTCTTGCCGGTAATCTGCAGCCTGCCTGCTGCCGATGTGCCGTCGAGCTCGGCGGTCAGCACCACCGGTTCGCCGCGATAGAGGTCCGGCATCGGGTCCGGGGTGATATCCTCGGCATTCGTGCCGTCGAAGCTGACGGCAATGCCGGTCATCACAGGGTTTTCAAGCTTGTCGAACAGCTCGCCCATGCGGGCTGCCACCTGATCCTCCGAGCCGATCAGCGTAAAGGTGCCGCGGCCGATTTCGGCGGCCTTGGTCATGAAGTGTGTATTGGGCGCCGAGCCGATGCCGACGGTGAAGACGCGGGCGTCGCCGCGGTTTTTGGAAATCTCCGCAAACAGCTGCGCCTCGTTGCCGATCGCACCGTCGGTGAGGAACACGACCTGCCGCAGGGCGCCGGGCGCGACCGGACCCTGGGTGCGCAGGGCAGCCTCCAGCGCCAGCAGCATTTCAGTGCCGCCATCGGCGGTCAGACCGCGAACGAAGGCGATGGCATCCTCGCGCTTGTCCGGCGTTGCTGCAACCAGAGCCGGGAAATGCACCTCCATCGTGTCATCGAAGCGCACGACGTTGAACTTGTCTTCCGGCCTCAGCTTCGAGATGGCCAGTGCCAGGCTTTCACGCGCCTGCTCGATCGATTTCCCGGCCATCGATCCGGAATTGTCGATGACGAAGACGACCTCGCGTTTCGGATATGTCTCTGCTGCTGCGTCTTCGGCCGGCGGCGTGACGAAGCCGAGCAGATAGGTCTTGCCGTTCTGTGTCTCGCGGAAAAGGCCGGCATTCGGTGTCTTGCCGGCGACGGCGCTCCAGCTCAGCTCGAAATCCTTGTCGGCCGGCACACTGCCGCTCTTCAGCGAGATTGTTCGCGCCGTGTCGTTGACGGTCTGGATATCGGTGTCATGGAACGGGGAGATCACGCTGCCGAGCGGGAAGCCGGCATTGAGATTGACCGTCAGCGTCACCGGGTTGATCTTGGCGTTCTGGGCAGGATCGAGTACGGGCGGGGTGATCTTGTCGCGATCCGGCACGGGGTCGTTGACGGCATAGCCGGACGTGGGGTCGAGATCGACCGTCTGGACGATCGGATCGGGATTGTAGCGCGGCGCGACCACCATCGGGAACCTGAGCGAGAATTCGCCGCCCGACTGATGCACGCCGCTCTGATATTCGATCTGCACGACGATGGTTTCGCCCGGACCGATATTGGCGACCTGGTTGGTGAAGATATTGGGGCGCTGCTGCTCCAGAAGTGCAGTCTTCTTGCCCGCAGCCTTGGCTTCCTCATAGACCTTGCGGGCCTCGTCGCGGGCCTTGATCTCACCCTCGACGAAGCGGTCGCCGATCTGCATCCTCAGCGTATCGACGGCGGAGTTTTCCGGCAGCGGAAAGACATAGGTGCCCTCGACCCAGCCTTTGCTCGGGTTCTGGAAGCGCTGGGTCACGCGGGTGCGGATGATCGGGCCGTTGACGTCGATGACGACATCGGTTGCCAGCCGCGGCGCCTCGACGAAGGAGCCGGGCTCCTTGGACGGGAAGAGCAGGGCGCCGGTGCCCATGTCGTTCGGGTGCACGTAGCCTGCAAACTGCTGCGGCTTGCCCTTCGTCGTCTCGGCCGCCGCGTGTGAGAAAAAGCCCATCGCGAAAAGCAGAACCAGCGTCACGGCCGCAAGCAGCGCGACCAGCAGATATTCGATATGTCGGGTGTTTACGCGGCTTTGCGGCTTTACCGCATTTTCGGTGTCCAGAAGCATTGCGGGCCCCCTTGGCGCGAATGGATTCGTCTGCCTTCAGAAAAGGCTTCGAAATCGGCTGGACAAGGACGGAATTGCGGCGGGCCAAGGCATTTGTTGTGACCAAATCAAGGCCTTGTGGAAATCGGCCAAAGCTTTTGTTTTTGATGAATAAATTTTTGCATGGAAACGTTCTTGTTCCTGATGCGCACGCCCCCGGCGGGTCCCTCACATTTCTCCTTGGCCAGGTTCAAAAAGCAGAGTCGTTTCAGGCTTCTGCGCGGCGGAGCCGACAAAGTGATTCATCCAATCCTGTGATGTGACGGATGAAACATTGTCATGATGACGCATTTTGCCGGTTTTCCGGGTTCTTTGCGCTTGAAACCGGGGCGGTCTTTCGACATACACCTAACCGCTATGGAGCCCGGCAGAGCCCGCTCCATTGGCCGCATGCTGTTTCAACCTGATCAGGACAAACATATCATGGCCTTTCTTGCCGACGCCCTTTCCCGTGTAAAGCCATCCGCCACCATCGCCGTTTCCCAGAAAGCCCGGGAACTGAAAGCCAAGGGCCGCGATGTGATCGGGCTCGGCGCCGGCGAGCCGGATTTCGATACGCCTGATAATATCAAGAAGGCCGCCATCGACGCGATCAACCGCGGCGAGACGAAGTACACGCCGGTTTCGGGCATCCCGGAACTGCGCGAGGCGATCGCCAAAAAGTTCAAGCGCGAGAACAACCTCGAGTACACCGCTGCCCAGACAATCGTCGGCACCGGTGGAAAGCAGATTCTTTTCAACGCCTTCATGGCGACGATGAACGCAGGCGATGAAGTCGTTATCCCGGCACCTTACTGGGTTTCCTATCCGGAAATGGTGTCGATCTGCGGCGGCACGCCGGTGTTCGTCGAGGCGACCCAGGCCAACAATTTCAAGCTGACGGCTGAAGACCTCGACAAGGCGATCACGCCGAAGACCAAGTGGTTCATCTTCAACTCGCCGTCCAACCCGTCGGGCGCTGCCTACACCCATGCCGAACTGAAAGCCCTGACCGACGTGCTCCTGAAGCACCCGCATGTCTGGGTGCTGACCGACGACATGTATGAACACCTGACCTATGGCGACTTCAAGTTCGCTACCCCGGTCGAAGTCGAGCCGAAGCTCTATGACCGCACGCTGACCATGAACGGCGTTTCCAAGGCCTATGCCATGACCGGCTGGCGTATCGGCTATGCGGCCGGCCCGCTGGCACTGATCAAGGCGATGGACATGATCCAGGGCCAGCAGACCTCGGGCGCCTGCTCGATTGCCCAGTGGGCCGCCGTCGAGGCGCTCAACGGCACGCAGGCGTTCATCCCGGAAAACAAGAAGATCTTCGAAGGCCGCCGCGATCTGGTCGTTTCGATGCTGAACCAGGCCAAGGGTATCGAATGCCCGTCCCCGGAGGGTGCGTTCTACGTCTATCCGTCTTGCAAGGGCCTGATCGGCAAGACCGCGCCCTCGGGCAAGGTCATCGAGACCGACGAGGACTTCGTCTCCGAGCTTCTGGAATCCGAGGGCGTCGCCGTCGTCCACGGCTCGGCCTTCGGCCTCGGCCCTAACTTCCGCATCTCCTATGCAACCTCGGAAGAACAGCTCGAGGAAGCCTGCAAGCGCATCCAGCGTTTCTGCGGCGCCTGCAAGTAAGGCATTTTGCCAATCGACAGAAGCCCGCCGGAAACGGCGGGTTTTTTGTTGGGGCTGTGTGCATTTTGCTTATTCTGACGCTGCCATAAAACTCCCCTCATTACCGCCCTTGTGGCGGTAATCCAGCAGCACCGCGTCTGCGGTGCTGAAAGACTCCTTTCACGCGACCGACGTCGCGTGGCTGGATTACCGGGACAAGCCCGGTAATGAGGGGAGTTTGGAGCTTCTCGTTTGAAATACAGCAGACGCCGGGGAGACGGCGAACTCTGCATAAGCGCGTCACAATCCGCGCAGATAGTGTGAAATATCCGCCCATTCCGGATTCATTTGCTCAATCAGGTTGAGCTTCCATTTTCGCGGATATTTCTTGATGCTTTTTTCCCGTTGGATCGCATCGACCAACAGATCATGCTCCTCGAACCACACCAGCGTTTTCACGCCGTAGCGTGAGGTGAAGCCTGGCGTCAGTTCGTTCTGATGCTCGTATAGCCGGCCGGCGAGGTCACGGGTGACGCCGGTATAAATCGTTCCGTTGCGTTGCGACGCGAGAATATAGACGTAACCCTTCATGCGTGCATGATGGCTGACTGGAGCAATTTTTCAAGATACCCAACGTCCCTCGTTGCCCGCCCTTGTGGCGGGTATCCAGTGCCCTGCGTCCGCAGCGCGGGAGACGCCTCTCCCGTGATCGACATCGCGTGGCTGGATTGCCGGAAAGACCACGGCAACAAGGGCCTGACTATCCGCCCCAATCACCTTGCCCCAAGTAGCGACTTCTAGCCCACCCGCCGGAAATCGGGGCTCCGGACAGGCCAGACGGCTTCCGCGCAGACGCAAATCCCGTTACATAGCGGCGTTTCGAGGAGCCCTATCATGACCATCGCGCCGCACCACAGGGTCTATACCTGTTTCTTCCTGTTTGCCGTGTCGCTTGGCGCGTTGCTGGCGCGCATGCCCGATCTGCAGGAGGCGCTCGGTGTCAACAAATCCGAGCTGGGTCTGACGCTGATCGGCATGTCGATTGGTGCGCTGATTGCACTGACATTCTCTTCGCCGCTGATTGCGCATCTAGGCGCGCGAATGACGGCCTTCATCACCGTTCTTGGCACGGCTATGTCATTTGCGCTGGTTCCCTGGGTCGGAGAGGCGCCGCTGGTGTTCTGCGTGCTGTTTGCGGCGGGGCTTCTGGCCGGCGCGCTCGAAATCAATCTCAATGTCGAGATCGACCGTCTCGAGGCGCAGCTCGGACGCGGCATCATGAACCGGGCGCATGGTTTCTGGAGCTTCGGGTTCTTCGTTACCGCGCTGATCGCCTCCGGCGTGCGCCAGGCGGAAATATCGATGCAGGTTCATCTCGCCGTGACGCTTGTCTTTGTCCTCGTCGTCGGCACGATCGCCATTTCCGGCATCCGCAACGCGCCGGCCCGGGCGATCTTGCATGAGGCAAAGGCGCCGCTGTTCGCGGTGCCGACTCTCGGCCTCCTACCGCTCTGCATCATCGGGGTCGCCGCTTTTCTGGTCGAGGGCGCCGGTATCGACTGGTCGGCGATCTACATGCGCGATGTCTTTGCCGTCGAACCGTTCATCGGCGGTCTCGGACTGACGCTGTTCACGTTCTTCATGGCCATGGCGCGGCTGTTTATCGATCCCGTCGTCGACCGGTTTGGCGCCCGCACGGTGGCGTCAGCCCTGCTGGTTCTGTCGGCCATCGGCGTCATCGCTGTCTGGCTGGCACCACACCCCTATGTCGCGCTCTTCGGCTTTTCGCTGATGGGGGCCGGATGCAGCGCGGTCTATCCGCTGGCGGTTTCGGCGGCGGCCCAGCGCACCGACAGGGCAGCGCAGGTGAATGTCGCGGCACTCGGGCAGGTGACGTTCATTGTCTTCTTCCTCGCGCCGCCGCTGCTCGGCTTCATCGCCGAACATGCCGGCATCCGCGCGTCCTATCTCGTCTGCCTGCCGCTGATCATCTATGCCCTGTTTTCGGTCAAGGCGCTGGCACCGCGGCGCGGATTGCACGGCATGGCGCAGGTTCCGGCCAGCGGCACACATGCCGATCATCTGCCGATGTAGGCCAGCAATCCCGCCACCAGGGCATCGAAGGTGGTGCGGCAGCGCGGCGTGGTCTTCAGGTTCTCGTGCATGACGACGAAGGTTTCGAGCGGCAGCTCGAATTCCTGTTCGAACAGCCTGACGATATCGGGATCGCGCTTGGCAAGCTGCACCTGACAGACGCCGATGCCGAAGCCGGCGCGGATGGCCGCCAGCTGCGCGAGATTGCTGTCCGCGCGGAAGGATGGGCGCATCAGGTCCATCAGTGGCACACGCTTGCGGATCGCCCGTACAAACGCGCTTTCGCGGTCAAAGCCGATGGTGCGGTGATGACGCAGGTCCTCCAGCCTTTCCGGAAAACCATGCGTGTCGAGATAACGCCGGTGCGCGTGCAGCCCCAGCGGAATGCTGCCGATCCGGCGGGTGATGAGCGCGTCCTGTTGCGGCTCTACCATGCGCACGGCGATATCGGCCTCCTGGCGCAACAGGTCCTCGACGGCATCGGACAGGGAAAGCTCGATGACGAGGTCCGGGTGCCGGTCGTTGAGTGCGACAAGCATCGGCGGCAGCACTTCGATGCCGATCACCTCGCTGGCGCTGATGCGCACCGTGCCGCGCACGCCGCCGCCCTGTCCGGTCGCTGCCCTGAGCAGCGCTGCCGCGTTCGAGGCCAGCTGTTCGGCATGCGGTCGGAGGTCGGTCGCCGCTTCTGTCGGGATCAACCCCTGCGGCGAGCGGATGAACAACTGGAAACCGATGATACTCTCCAGCGCGTCGATATGCCGGCCGATGGTCGGCTGTGTCAGCCCGAGTTCGCGAGCGGCGGCCGACAGCGACCCTTCCTGCAGCACGGTCAAGAAGGTGCGGTAGAAATCCCAGCTTGGTTCGAGTTCGCTCATCTATTTTTGTATATCAGTTAAAATATTTTCGGCAATTCCGTTTATCTGCAATTGCGCTGAGGATGATCTCCATCGAACAGGGAGATCAGACATGACCGGTGAAGCAAAACAGACCGCTCTTATCCTCGGCGCCACAGGCGGCATCGGCGGGGCGGTTGCCCGTACACTGCAGGCACGCGGCTGGGCGATCCGCGCCCTTCATCGCAATGCCGTCGAGACCGGTACGAAGACCCCCGGCTACGAATGGATACAGGGCGACGCCATGAAGGCGGAGGATGTGCTTGCCGCTGCGCAGGGCGCAAGCCTGATCGTTCATGCCGTCAACCCGGCGGGATACCGCAACTGGGGCACACTGGTGCTGCCGATGGTCGACAACACGATTGCCGCCGCCAAGGCTATCGGCGCCACGGTGCTTTTGCCGGGCACGATCTACAATTTCGGCCCCGACGCTTTCCCGCTGCTGCATGAGACATCGCCGCAGAACCCAGTCACGGCAAAGGGCAAGGTCCGCGCCGAGATGGAGCGCCGCCTTGAAACCGCGTCACGGCAGGGCGTCCGCGTCATCATCCTCAGGGCAGGGGATTTCTTTGGTCCGGGGGCTGCCAACAGCTGGTTCTCGCAGGGACTTGTGACACCCGGAAAGCCGGTCGCCACCGTCACCTATCCCGGCAAGAAAGGCATCGGCCATCAATGGGCCTATCTGCCCGATGTCGCCGAAGCGATGGCGCGGCTGATCGATCGCCGCGAAACATTGGCGCCGTTTGCCGTCTATCATATGCAGGGCTTCTGGGATGATGACGGCACGCGTTTGGTTGCCGCAATCCGTCGCGCAAGCGGCAATCCGAACATGAAGGTCAAGGCCTTCCCATGGTGGATGATGCCGTTCGCAGCACCCTTCGTGCCGTTGCTGAAGGAGCTGCGGGAGATGCGCTACATCTGGCAGGAGCCTTTGCTCATGCCCAATGACCGGCTGGTCGCCGCCATCGGTGCCGAACCCTGGACGCCGATCGACGAGGCCGTCCGGACGTCGCTTGTCGCTCTCGGCTGCCTGCCGCCGGAAACGGCATGGGCCGCGGCAGGCCCTGCCGGCGCCTCGCACGTCCGGCTCGCTGGGGTGGCACGGTTCAGTTCTTGAAGACGATGCAGGCACCGCCGGTTTTACGGATCTGCGTGCACACGGCATCGGCCTCCGCCCGCGTCTGGCGGCCGATGCGGGCGGTGTAGCGCAGCCGGGTTCCAAACGCCCTGTTGCGCTCGCGCTGGATCAGCGGTTTTTCGACGTTGAGCGGCGAGGGCAGGCGGCTGATCGTGGCGATAAACAGGCGTTCAGCCACCGATTTCTGGAAATGTGCCGACAGTTGCGCGCCCCAGGGCGCCCAGGTGCCTTCCTCCTCGAACTCCACTTCCTTGAGGCGCCGCTTGTCGGCAAGCGCTGTGCAGGCATCGTAGAACGACTTGTCCTTGTCGAGCCTGAGGTCGAGCGCCTGAGGCGGATTGTCCTTCCATTCCTCGATCGGATGAGCGGTGATGGCAAGCACATAGGCGCGGGTTTCATATGGCAGATTGCCGGTTGCCAGAAAACTGCCCAGCCCGCCTTCGCCGGCGTTGTAGGCAGCGGCGGCAAATCCGAGATTGCCGAACCGGTCACGCAGCGCATCGAGATACTCGGCTGATTTCCCCAAGGCTTCCAGCGCGTCGAAACTGTTGGAGAGCCCGCGCAATTTGGCGGTCGAGGGAATGAACTGCGCAATGCCCTCTGCCCCCTTTGGGCTGACTGCATCCGGCCGGAACAGGCTTTCCTTCCAGATCAGCCGGGCAAAGAAATCGGGTGGTAAAGCGTTGGTCTCGGCGAAATGGCCAAGCGCCGTGCAGATGTCGCGGCTGTAGCTGCGCGCGCGCACGCAGAGCGTCGCGCCTGCCGACGTGGCGGAATAGACGCATGGCGGCGCGCGCCATTCCGGCTGCGCGACGGCTATCGGCGGGGTTGAGTTCGTGACGATACAGAAGGTTGCGGCAAACAGCGCTGCAAACCACGCCCGTTCGTGCCGCTGTCTTTTGTGCTTCAACCGCACAGCAACCATCCGCCAAACATCTCGATGGCCCTTGATAGCATCGATCAGGCGCTTTTTGGAGACGCTTATGTTTTTTCGGGCAGGATCAGCTGCATGAAGGTGAGATCCAGCCAGCGGCCGAACTTGGTGCCGACTTCCTTCATCTGGCCTGTGATCTTAAAGCCGAGCTTTTCATGCAGGCGGATCGAGGCTTCGTTGTTGGCCTCGATACCGGCCACCATCACATGCTTGCCGCAGGCGGCCGCGCGCTCGATCAGGGCGATCATCAGCAGCTTGCCGATGCCGCCGCCGCGCTGGTTCTTCTCGACATAGACCGAATGCTCGACCGTATGACGATAGCCGTCGAAGGCACGCCAGTCGCCGAACGAGGCATAGCCGGCAATGGTACCGTCATCGGTGACGGCCACCAGAACCGGATAGCCGAGACGCTTGCGCTCAGTGAACCAGTTGGCGCGGTTTTCCAGGTCTACCTCAGTATCGTTCCAGATCGCCGTCGTATTGAGCACGGCATCATTGTAGATGTCGCGAATGGCGGGCAGGTCGATGTCTTCGGCGTCGCGCAGGTGCATGAAGTCTCTCCAGCGGTTTGGCGAAGGTCTAATTCGCGACGGCAGTGTTGTACAGCCGGTAAATCATGCCCCAATGGAAACCGGTCAGTTGCCGTTGACCAGTCCTGCAACGGCGATTTCGGCAACGCCCGGCGCTGGCCCCGGATCGCCGCCATCCTCGATGAACCAGGCGGGGGAACGCCCGGTATGGGCGATGATGCAGCGCCGCAGCCCTTTCGGGTCGAACGCCAGCCAGCCCCGGTCTTCGCAATCGAGAATATTGCTGTGATGGATATCGCCGTGCAGCGCGCCGACCCCTTGGGGCTTGGGGAGCAGGTCAGCTGCTATGGCGGCAGCCATCCCGCCTTTCAGCAAAGAATGCCGCCCGAAGAGCGGATATTGTTACCTCCCCCTTGAGGGGGAGGCCGCAGCGTAGCTGCAGGTGGGGGTGACCTTAGACGGTACACCAGAGATCACCCCGCCCCGGCACCGCGTGCCGGCCCTCCCCCTCGAGGGGAGGGCGGATGTTTAGGCGACCTGCTGCTCAAGCAGCGGATAGTCGGTATATCCCTTGGCGCCGCCACCATAGAATGTGGCCTGGTCCGGCGTGTTGAGCGGCGCGTTGTCCTTCAGGCGCTGCACGAGGTCCGGATTGGCGATGAACGGCTTGCCAAAGGCGACGAGGTCGGTCTTGCCCTCTTCGACCGATTGGATCGCAAGCTCGCGGTCGTAGCCGTTGTTGGTCATCCATGCGGCTTTGCCGCCGGCCTTTTCATAGGCATGGTGCAAAGCTTTGTAGTCGAACGGCTTATCGCCCTGCTGGAAATCGCGCGGGCCGCCGGTCGCACCCTCGATAACGTGGACGTAGGACAGCTTGTACTTGGCCAGCCCTTCGACGACGTAGGTGAACAGCGCCTGTGCATCCGGATCGGAGCTGTCGTTGGCCGGGGTTACCGGAGAAATGCGAATGCCGGTGCGGCCTTCGCCGATTTCCTTGGTGATCGCATCGACGACCTCAAACAGGAAGCGGGCGCGGTTTTCGATCGGGCCGCCATACTGGTCGGTGCGCACATTCGAACCGGAGCGCAGGAACTGGTCGATCAGGTAGCCGTTGGCGGCATGGATTTCAACGCCGTCAAAACCCGCATCGATGGCTGCACGGGCGGCCTTGCGGTAGTCTTCGAGAATGCCCGGAATTTCTACGAGTTCGAGGGCGCGCGGCTCGGAAGTTTCGGCGAACGTGCCGGTGCCGTCTTCGTTGATCAGATAGGTTTTCGACTTGGCCTGGATTGCCGAGGCGGAAACCGGCTTGCCGCCGTTCGGCTGCAGCGAAGTGTGCGAAATGCGGCCGACATGCCACATCTGAACGACGATCTTGCCGCCGGCCTTGTGCACGGCGCCGGTTACTTGCTTCCAGCCGTCGAGGGCCTCCTTGGTATAGAGGCCGGGAACGTCGGCATAGCCCTGGCCCTGATGGGTGATCGCGGTCGCCTCGGTGATCAGCAGGCCAGCTGAGGCGCGCTGTTCGTAATAGGTGACGTTCAGCGTGTTCGGAACGGCGCCCGGCGAGCGGTTGCGCGTCAGGGGCGCCATCACGATGCGGTTGGCAAGCTGAATGTCGCCGATCTTGATCGGGTCGAAGAGGGAAGTCATGGGAAGTCCTTTTCGTTCGTTGCGGGGTGTTTATCTTGGGAGGATAAAGCGTTGGGCAAGGCTGCCGGTCAGAGCGTGGTGCCGATGTCTTTCAGGAACGCCGCGATCGTTTCTTCGTTCCGCTTGTAGAAAATCCATTGGCCGACGCGTTTGGTGGTGACGAGATCAGCACGCTGCAGGATCGACAGATGGCCGGAGACGGTGGACTGCGACAGGCCGCAGCGCTCGAACTGGCTGGCGCAAATGCCCATGTCGAGCGGATGATGCTGGTCGGAGAAGTGCGCCTCCGGCTCTTTCATCCAGCCGAGCATCTCGATGCGCTTGGGATGCGCCAGGGCTTTCAGGATTTCGTCTTTGTCCATTTGTCGAACTCTGCATCGGAAAATCCCGATATGCCGATAGATATATCGGGATATCCCGATATTCAAGTCACGTCTTCGTGAAAATGGCGGGGAGGGGAAATCTGGGCAAAAAAAGAGGGCCACTGGAGGACAGGGCCCTTTTAGATGTGAAGGTTATAGAAACCTCCAGAGGGGAACAGCTGCTGCGGTGGCACTGGGAGGAAAAAGACCACCATGTGCATCAGCTGAACTGGATATGGGAAAGCCTCGCGGAGAATTCAATGCCGCGTACCAAGAAACTATGCAACCATAGGGATGTTCTTGAAATCAGGGCAAAAAAAGAGGGCCACAAGAAAAACTTGGGCCCTTTATAGTTATGAAGGTAATTAAACCTCCAGAGGGGAACAGCTGCTGCGGTGGCACTGGGAGGAAAAAAAGCCACCAAGATGCATCAGCTGCAGTCGGTATGATGGTTTTTTGGGCTGCTAGCAATCATTTAATATGCATGTCAGCCATGTGCGAGACGCACTCCTGCGCAATTTTCAGGCGATTTCAGTTCTGCGCAACCCTTGTAAATCCAAGGGTTTTGGAAAATATGAGTTAAAACAATAGTTTGTCTAGCAAAAATATATAGAACGTTTTTTGTGCAGTTGCGAAGGCCGCATCAGAAGGCCCAGTTGCGGGCCTTGGCAACGATGAAATCGCGGAAGACCTTCAGCTTGGCAGCGTTCTTCATCTCGTCGGGATAGCAGAAATACGTATCGAACGACGGAATCTCGGCACCGATCGGAAGTTGAATGAGGCCGGGATCGCGACCGACGATGTAGTCCGGCATCATGGCAATGCCGATGCCGAGCAGGCAGGCGCGCTTGATCGAGGTCTGGCTGTTGATTTGCAGATGCGAGGGGCGGGGATTGTCGGAATCTCTGCCCGCGATCTCCAGCCAGTTGACGTCGAGCAGATAGTTGGGGGCCGGCTCGCCAAAGGTGATGATGCGGTGGCTGTCGAGATCGTCGATCGACTGCGGTTCGCCATATTTGTTGATATAGGACGGTGCGGCGTAGACGTGCATGTGCACGGTAAAGAGCTTGCGCTGGATGAGGTCGGACTGCTGCGGCTGGCGCAGCCGGATGGCGCAATCGGCATGGCGCATGTTGACGTCCAGTTCCTCGTTGTCGAGGATCAGCTGGACCTGCATGTCGGGATAAAGCGCCAGGAATTCCTGCACCTTGTCGGTCAGCCAGCCCTGGCCGAGACCGACCGTCGTGGTGATGCGCAGCTTGCCGGACGGCTTGTCGGTGTTCTCGGTCAGCTGAACCTTGACGCTTTCCAGCTTCATCAGCACTTCATGGGCGGTGCGATAAAGAATTTCGCCCTGTTCGGTGAGGATCAGGCCGCGGGCATGGCGATGAAACAGCTTGATGCCGACATCCTGCTCGAGCGAGCTCACCTGGCGGCTGATGGCCGATTGGGACAGGTGCAGCTTGTCGGCCGCATGGGTGAACGATCCCGCTTCCGCCGCCGCATGGAAAATACGCAATTTGTCCCAGTCTAGCGGCATGCCATCCCCCCAATAGACGCTCACAGCGGAAAACGGCCTCGTGTTTTCCGCCATAAGGCTGATTGTCTGTTCCCATTCAGGAGCAGCCTTTGACCACTCCCATTCTTCGCGGCTTCTATTCGGCCGCAATTGCGACAGGCATATGGCCCGCCAGGTATTTTTCGGCTTCGAGCGCTGCCATGCAGCCCATTCCGGCGGCGGTAATCGCCTGACGGAAGATATCGTCGGTGACGTCGCCGGCCGCATAGACGCCTGCCACATCAGTGGCAGTTGAATCGGGGGCTGTCCAGAGGTAGCCGTTCGGCTTCAGCCGCAACTTGTCCTTGAAAAGCTCGACCGCCGGCGCATGGCCGATCGCCACGAACACGCCGTCGATCGGCATTTCGCTGGTTGCACCCGTCTTGGTGTTGCGCAGCTTGACGCCGCTGACCGAGGCTGGCATTGGCGGCTTGGCTGGTGCGCCGGTATATTCGGTTACTTCATGATCCCAGATGATCTTGACGTTTTCCTTGGCAAACAGCCGCTCCTGCAGGATCTTTTCGGCACGGAAATGATCGCGGCGATGCACGACCGTCACGGTCTTTGCAAGGTTCGACAGGTACAGCGCTTCCTCGACGGCAGAGTTGCCGCCGCCGACCACGATCACCTCCTTGTTGCGGTAGAAGAACCCGTCGCAGGTCGCGCAGGCCGAAACGCCAAAACCCTGATAGGTCGCCTCGCTCTCGATGCCAAGCCACTTCGCCTTGGCGCCGGTGGCGATGATCAGCACATCGGCCGTCCAGTCGGTGCCGCTGTCGGTCTTGAGCTTGAACGGACGCACCGACATGTCGACATCCGTCACCAGGTCGTTGACGATCTCGGCGCCGACATGTTGCGCCTGCTTGAGCATCTGCTCCATCATCCACGGTCCCTGGACCGGATCGGCATAGCCCGGATAGTTTTCGACATCCGTGGTGATCATCAGCTGGCCGCCCTGTTCCATGCCGGCAATCAGCACCGGATTGAGCATGGCGCGTGCCGAATAGATCGCGGCGGTATAGCCAGCCGGGCCGGAGCCGATGATGAGAACTTTGGTGTGTCGGGCAGTCATGGTCCGGGTCCTTCGATCGCTACGACGGTATAACGCCGTCCAGCTTCGTCCTAGAATGAGAAAATCCTGCCTAGTTTAGGGATTCCAGCCCCCCTGTTTCAAGGGCAGCACTGCTGATACACACAGATGTGTTGCTCCATTGCCCCGGTTTGGCGAGGTTTTTGTGCATGACACGCAAACGCACTCTCGTTTTTCCATCCAAATACGTGTTACCGACGAGCCTTGTGACAATGGCCGACCGGGATCGAACTGGCAGTGAAAAAGCGGCAATCCTCATATCCGTTCGCAAACCCGGACGCTTTCGATTATAGCCGCACGCTGTTTCACCGGCTCCGGACCTGGATCGACAGCCGCCGCGTTTCCGCCCGGCGCAAGAGCAGGATGGAAACAGTGCCGCTCTCGCCTTTGTCGCCGGCCACCTTCCGGCCGTTGGCGAGTGGCGACGTGCCATTGCTTTTCCTCGCACATGACGATCTCAAGTTCATGCGCTCGCTGCTGGCCCATTATCGTGCACTCGGCGTTACCCGGTTCATCTGCGTCGATGACCAATCCGGCGACGGTACGCGCGAATTTCTGTGTGCTGAGCCCGATGTCGATGTCTGGACCTCGCCGGTGCGCTACGGCGATGCCCGCCGCGGAAAACTCTGGCGCGAGGCGCTGTTTGCCCGCTACGGCAAGAACCGCTGGTATTTGAACATCGATGCCGACGAATACCTCGTCTACGACCGGTGTTTCGAAAAACCGCTGCCGGAACTGATTGCGCAGCTTGAAAGTCTTGGGGTTCGCCGGTTCGCGGCGCCGATGATCGACATGTATCCCGGCGGCAGTGTCAGTGCTTTTGCTTTTGACGGCTCGACGGACGCAATGCCCTGGGATGTTGCCGACTGCATCGATGGCAACGGCTATGTCCTGGAGAAGACCAAGCGGTTCCTAAGCCTCGCCGGTGGCCCGCGCCGGCGCAAGTTCGCCGCGCTAGCCGAGATGATGAAATACCCGCTGATGTACTGGGACGACGATTGCAGCTTTGGCATCAGCATCCATCAGCCGCTGCCGTTTAATCGCAATTTCTCGGCCATTTCGGGCGTGCTTTTGCATTTCAAGTTCTTTGCCGACTATCACGAAAAGACGCGGGCTGCGGTGGAAGACAAACAGTATTTCGGCGGCGCCCGCGAATATCAGCGCATTCTCGACACGGTTGAGGCGAGCGGCGAACTTGATTTCGTCTACGAAGGAACGTTGAAATATTCCTCGCCGGAACAACTGGTCGAGCGCGGCTTCATGCGGTCGATCTGGCCTGCCGGCCGGCGTGTGGAGAGCTAGAGGCGCATGCGCATCGGATCGCTATCCCAATATTTTTGTCTGCTGCGCGGATTTCTGTTGCCGGGGCATTTGCGTGTCGGACGCAGAGCCCAGATCCGTTGGGGAGCGACCATCGATGCCTATCGCGGCCGTGTCGTCATCGGCGACCGGTTCAAGATCCACAAGGGTGGGTTTATCGACGCCCAGAAGGGAAGCATCGAGATCGGCTCGAACGTGTCGATCAATCCCTATAGCATCCTTTATGGCCTTGGCGGGATCAAGATCGGCAACGACGTGCGGATTGCCGCCCATGTCGTGATCGTCTCCTTCGATCACCGTTATGACGATGTCTCCAAATCCATTACCATGCAGGGTGTCATCGCCAAGCCGATCACCATCGAGGACGATGTCTGGATCGGCGCGGGTGCGAAGATATTGGGGGGCTCGCATATATCCAAAGGGTGTGTCATCGGTGCGAATGCGGTCGTCAAAGGCAAGACGGAGCCCTACGGAATTTACGTCGGCAGCCCGGCGAAGCTCTTGAAGTATCGCGGGCAGTAACAAGTAAGGGTCTGCTCAAGGTGGGCCAAAAAGAAAAACGGGAAGCTCAACCATGGTGATACGCGTCGAACTTGATGCTATCGATATGAAAATTCTACGCGAACTGCAGAATGACGGACGGATGACGAATGTCGAGCTCGCCGAACGCGTCGGCATTTCGGCGCCGCCGTGCCTGCGGCGTGTGCGCAAGCTGGAAGAAGCAGGTATCATCCGGGGCTATCGCGCTCTTTTGAATGCTCCGGCGCTTGGTTACGATCTGGTCGCATTTTGCATGGTTGGACTGAAGCATCAGTCCGATGCCAACCTGAAGGCCTTCGCCAAGCAAACGGCCAATTGGCCGCTGGTACGCGAAGCCTGGATGGTTTCGGGCGAGTCCGATTTTCTGTTGCAATGCGTCGCCGAAAACCTTGCAGGCTTTCAGGATTTCGTTATTGAGGAGCTTACGGCCACGGAGAACGTGGACACGGTACGCACCATGCTGACCATTCGCCAAGTCAAGGATGTCAGCCTTATCGAGATCTAGGTCTCCTGACTGGTCTGCCGCACGGGATTTCCGCTCACCACGATAGGATCAGGTGTTTTGAAAAGATTGCTGCGTTCGTTGCGCAAAAGCTTCAGGTACATGTTCAAGGTCCGTACCGTTCGGCTGGGCGGGGTGACGATCGATACGACCGTCGGTCATATTCCGGAGAACGTCCGTGAGCTTATTTTCCGCGAGATCTACGAGGATACCGAGCGTGATCTGATCGGGAAAATTCTGAAGCCCGGCATGCGCACGCTCGAAATCGGCACCGGTATCGGCTTCGTCAGCCTGGTTGCCGCTCGTATCTGTGGGGAGAGCAACGTTTTCTGCTACGAGGCCAATCCGGAGCTGGAGCCGACGATCAGACGGAATTTCGCGCTCAACGGCTTGACGCCCAACCTGACCATGCGGGCGGTCACCGTTGATGGCGCGCCGATCACGTTTTTCAAAAGCGACAATATCATCTCGTCCAGCCTCTATGACCGCAAGCGCGACGACAAGCAGATCGTGGTGGAAAGCGAAGCGCTTTCGGATGTTCTGGCAAAGCATGATCCGTCCGCGCTGATCATGGACGTGGAGGGGGCCGAAGTTCAGTTGCTCGGCGATGTCGACCTGAAGAATATCGCCCATATCATTGTCGAACTGCATCCGCATATCGTTGGCGAAACGGCCATTTCAACGCTTGTTTCGAGCTTGAAGGCGCGCGGCTACGTCATGCGCAGCAGCAACCGGAAAACCTCCCATTTTGCCCGTGCGGCCTGAAGGGCACCCTTCCATGCCATCCAAACTCCCGCTCTCCGCCTTCATCATCTGCCTGAATGAAGAAGCCTATCTCGGCAATTGCATCGAGAGTCTGGAAAGCTGCGCGGAGATCGTCATCGTCGATTCCGGATCGACCGACGGCACGGCGGCGCTGGTGCAGTCGTATATCGGCAAAGGCTGGCCGATCCGTTTCCTGTTTGAGCCGTGGCGCGGTTATGCCGGCCAGAAGCAGTTCGCGCTTGACCAGTGCGGAGAGCCCTGGTGTCTGAATATCGATGCTGACGAGCGGCTGGACGACCCCTTGCGGGCTTTGCTCCCGTCGCTTCTGGAGGCCGCGGCCGATACCGTTGGCTGGCGCATTGCCCGTAGACCCTACCTGGTCGGCTACGGCTATACGCCCGACACGGTGCGCGAGCGCAAGAACCTGCGGCTGATCCGCAAGGGCAGGGGCGCCTACGATCTTTCCCAGAAGGTCCATGAAGGCATCGTGCCGGACGGCAAGGTTGAGGCGGCGGCAACGGGCAGCCTCCTGCATTACCGGCCGCTTGTTCTTGACGAGCAGATCCTCAAGGAAAACAAGTACTCGACCCTGAAGGCCGATCAGCAGTTTGAGGCCGGCAAGCCGCCGCGCCCCTACAAGATGATCTTCAGCCCGCCGCTCTATTTTCTACGGCTCTATTTCCGCAACGGTCTGTGGCGTTGCGGCTTTCCCGGCTTCATCGAGGCCGCGACGGGTGCGGTCTACGCCTTCCTGACCGCAGCCAAGATCTACCAGCGGCACGCGCTCAAGCGGAAGCCGAATTTCGACGACATGGAGCGCGCGCGGCGCGGCAAATGAGGACCTCATGAAGGTTATGCACTATCACTTCGGCAAGGACGGCGGCGCCGAGCGCTTCTTTGTCAACCTGGTCAATGCCCTTCACGATCGTGGCGTCGAGCAGCGCATGCTGATCCGTCCGGATCGCAGCTGGCGCAAGGACCTGGAGGCCTGCGGGACTGTCTATGAGGGCGTTTTCCGGCGCGTTTCCCTGTCGCGCTTTCTTCTGCAGGCCAGAATGAAGAGCGTGCTGCGCGAGTTTCAGCCCGATGTCATCATGGCCTGGCAGTTGCGGGCGAGCCGCTTCATGCCGCGATGGGACGATGCGTTTCGCCTGTCGCGCCTTGGCGATTATCCCGAGCATCTCGACTATTACAAAAATGTGCAGACCCTTGTTTGCATAACGCCCGATATGGCCGACAAGGTGCGGAAGATGGGCTGGTCGCGGGATATCGAGGTGATCGCCAATTTCACCCGGGCAAAGCCCGCCGATGCCGTTCAGCGCAGCGAGTTGCAAACCCCCGATGATGCCTTCGTGGTTGCCGCAATGGGCCGTTTCGTCCCACGAAAGGGTTTTGACTATCTGATCCGTGCGGTTGCCGATGCGCCCAATGCCTATCTCTGGTTGCTCGGCGACGGCCCGGAACGCGAAAACCTCATCAGGCTGGCTGCCGATCTCGGAATATCTGATCGCGTGCGGTTACCGGGATGGAAAACCGACGCCTACGGCTATCTTGCTGCAGCCGATGCTTTTGCCGTCACCTCCCTGCACGAGCCGCTCGGCAATGTTTGCTTTGAGGGGTGGGGAGCCGGCAAGCCGACCATCGCAGCACGTGCTGAAGGTCCCTCGTGGGTGATGACGGATGAGGTCGATGCGCTGATGGTCGATTGCGCCGACGCGGCAGGGCTGACAAGTGCGATAGAAAGACTGCGCGCAGACCCGGCTCTTCGCCAGCGCCTCAGCGATGGCGGACAGGCGACGTTGCGCAACCGCTTTTCCGAGGAGGCGATCAGCGCTGCTTACATCGACCTCTTTCAGCGCGGGACGGCATCCCGATGAAAGTTTCGCATTTTCATTTTGGCAAGGACGGCGGGGCGGAGCGTTTTTTCGTCCATCTCGTCAATGCGCTTTCGCGTCGCGGCATCGAACAAACGGCGGTCATTCGCCCCAATCGTGTCTGGCGGCGCGATATCAACAATGCTGTTGGCGTGACGGAGAGCAATTTCCGCAACCTATCGCTTGATCGGGTCTTGCTCCCGATGAAGGTCCTGCGGATGGCGAGGAGCAGCAAGCCGGATGCGTTGATGGCATGGGCGCCGCGGGCGAGCGAACTGATGCCGGACTACAAGGACTGCATCAAGATCTCGCGGCTGGGCGACTACCCGACCAATCTCGGCTATTTCAAGAATACCGACGTACTGGTCTGCAACACGCCGGGGATCGGCGAACATGTGCGCAATCTCGGCTGGAAGCGCGGCGTAGAGATTATCTCGAACTTCACCAATGCCGAGCGCGTCGCGCCCGTTGACCGCAAGAGCGTCAACACGCCGGAGGATGTGCCGGTGGTTATGTCGATGGGACGTTTCGTGCCGCGCAAGGGGTTTGCGCTTTTGACCGAGGCCGTGGCCAGGCTGCCGGGCGTCTATCTCTGGCTTGCCGGTGACGGCGAGGAGATGGAGAACGTCCGCAAACTTGCCGCTGATCTGGGCGTCATCGACCGCGTCCGTTTCCTCGGCTGGCAGAAGGACACGCGACCTTATGTGGCAGCGGCCGATGTCTTCGTCATGCCGTCGAGCCATGAACCGCTCGGCAATGTCATTCTCGAAGCCTGGGCACAGGGCAAGCCGGTCGTTTCCAGCCGTTCCGAAGGTCCGACCTGGTTCATGCGCGATGGCGAGAATGGCCTGCTCGTCGATATCGGCGATACCGATGGTTTCAGCCGGGCGATCGAGCGGCTGATCAACGACCGGCACCTCGCCGATCGAGTCGCCTTGGGCGGAAGCGAAACCTTGATGGGCCAGTTCTCCGAGGAAGCCGTGGCCAACGCCTATATCGAACTGTTCAAGCGCAAGCCTAATACCAAGTCTTGGTGATAGAGACCTGGTATTAGCTCGCAGACGACAGAAGCTTGTCGTAGATTTCGCCGATGCGCGACGCTTCGCCCTTGATGCTGAAGCTGCCGATGGCACGGGAAAGGCCGCGCTCGCCGGCGAGCCCTGCGCGCTCGGAGCCGTCCATGAACATAGCCGCAGCGTCCGTCATTTCCGCTAGCGACCCCGCGGGGATCAGGATGCCGGTTTCGTCCTCACCCGTGACGAGCAGTTCGGAAAACGCCCCGACATCGGTCGCCACCACCGGCACCTGCGTTGCCATCGCCTCCAGCGGCGTCAGGCCAAAGCCTTCCCAGCGCTGCGGTGCGATGAACAGGTCGAGCGCCCGGTACCAGTCCGGGATGTTGGTATGTTCGCCGACGAACAGGATGCGCTCAGCAAGGCCTGCCGATTTTACCCGGTCCTTCAGTTCCGTCTCGAACGCCTGATGCGCGGCCGTCGCGCGGCCGGCGACGATGGCAATCCAGTCCGGCCGTACAGGCAGAAGGCTGATCATGCTGTCGACGAACAGGTCGGTGCCTTTCTGGTGGCGCACGCGGCCGAAGCAACCGGCGATCTTCTTGTCCGCAGGCAGGCCAAGTGCTGCCTTTGCAGCGGTCTTGTCCGCCGCCGGAAAGAAGCGCTGCGTGTCGATGCCATGCATGATCGTCGTGCTCGGTACCTCCAGGTAGGCGGCGGTGCGATTGCTGGTGGCGATCACCGAATCCATCCGGCGAATGAGAAATTTACTCCAGCCCGAGTGCTTGCGCTGCGAGGCGGAGGTGAAGACGATCTTCAGCTTCATCCGCAGGATATCGCGCAGGAAAATGGCCGGCAGCATCTCGATATTGCGGCGGGCATGCCAGACGCGAAAGCGCCGGTTTTTCGGGCGGCGCCAGAGGCCTGGAAGGGCCAGGTAGCCGATATGCGGCAGGCTGTCGGGCAGACCGGGACCGAGCGTTGCCACCTTCTGGCCGAGTGCCCGCTGCACCGGGATCAGCTGGATGATGGTCGAGGTGACGCCGGAAAGGCGCTGCTTGAAGTTCGGCGCAATGATCTCGACGTCGCTGATATTTTCCACGCCTGCTGCCCTTGTTCGTCTTCTACAGCGCCGCGGGTCATCCATGACGCGCAAAGGCCGCTGTAACACTTTAAAATATGCTGCAACAGAAAAAGCCCGGAGGCAGCTTGACGCGCCGTCCGGGCTTTTACCGCACAATTCCTTAAATCGGTTCCGATTTAAGGACAAAATTATGCAGAAGATCAAGCGTTACAGCGACCTTTGCACGTCTGAACAGACGCGCGGCGCAGTAGTGGACATGCCGGGGATCAGCCCCAGTTGATCGCGAGGATTTCGTAGGCCTTCGAGCCGCCGGGAGCAACGACCTCGATCGAATCGCCGACTTCCTTGCCGATCAGCGCGCGGGCGATTGGCGAGGAGATCGAGATGCGGCCCTGCTTCACGTCGGCTTCCTGGTCGCCGACGATCTGGTAGGTCTTGTTTTCTTCGGTGTCCTCGTCGATCAGCTTGACGGTGGCGCCGAACTTGACCGTCGAGCCGGACATCTTCGACAGGTCGATGACTTCGGCGCGGGCGACGTAATCCTCGACTTCGCCGATGCGGCCTTCATTGTGGCTCTGGGCTTCCTTGGCCGCATGATATTCGGCGTTTTCGGAAAGGTCGCCATGGGCGCGCGCTTCGGAAATCGCTTCGATGATCCGCGGGCGCTCTTCCTGCTGACGCCAGCGCAGTTCTTCCTGCAACTTGGCGAATCCGCTTTGAGTCATCGGTACTTTTTCGACCATTTCACT
This sequence comes from Pararhizobium sp. P1_E7, assembly GCF_056405855.1. Lineage (NCBI taxonomy): Bacteria > Pseudomonadati > Pseudomonadota > Alphaproteobacteria > Hyphomicrobiales > Rhizobiaceae > Pararhizobium > Pararhizobium sp. P1_E7. Next base: position 475,578 of record NZ_JBFUBH010000001.1, read on the forward strand.
GTCCTTCATAGTCCATGCTTGCCCGCTTCAGGCAGGGCTTAGCACAAAAGAAAACGGTCACCGGAGCGTTAACTCCGGAACCGTCGGAAACATTTGAACAATGCTTATAGCAGAAAGCGCAGTGCAAAAGCCAGATTATTCGGAGGAGGGCGTCGGCCGCCATAGGGCGATTCTACGCCGAAATGCGCTTGAGGGGAACAATCCACGAGGCTGTTCGTTGGTTCTTCGAGACGAGGACCAGACGATGCTCAAACCATCACCCGAACAGCTTGAAGGCCGGCTTAACGCCCACCGGAAGCTCCTTGTGGCGCTGACTGCGTTTATCGGCGAAAGCGTCGAAGGCCGGGCTTTCTTGGAGCGGATGCTGCGCGATTCTGAAATCGTTGCGGATCATGAGGAAGATCCCGGCGTAGAGCCGGACCGCAGTTTTGCAACCCAGCAGATTACCGACGAGGAAATTCAGTCAATCGTCATGGCGGCATTGTCGCGGGTCCGAGCCCTCAAAAACCATGAACAGCGGCGTGATGACATCACGCCGGAAAGCGAGGACCAGTGATGCCTCGCCGCAATGCTCCAGCTACACAACGGGCGAAGTGCTGCCGATGATCGGCGGTTGTTGATCGATCCGTGTGTGAGCCCCAAAAAATCATCGGTGGCGAAGAAATAGGGCTTTACCTCAACAGCGCTTGAGGTTGTAACAGTCGTGCTTTCCAACTGCAGTGCCGCGCGTCAATCATGACGCGCGGCACTCTAGTACTTTAAATTGCTGCATAATTTTTCCTTAAATCGATTCTGATTTAAGGAGTTATGCGGCGGAGGCGAAGCATGACGGCTGACAATATCCCCTATACCGAAGAGCCGGTGGACGGCACACCTGCGGAACTGGCCGGAGGATGGGGCGAGCTGATGCGGCCGCGTTATCTCGTGTCGACGATAACGCTCTGCCTCGGCGTCGCCCTGTTCGCCTTCAACGAGTTCTTTATCTCCACGGCCCTGCCGACGGCCGTGGAAGAACTCCGCGGTGCGGCCCTTCTGTCCTGGGCGTTTACCCTCTATCTGGTCTTTGCGATCATCGGCGGGCTTGCTGCTGCCAATCTCAAGCAGCGGTTCGGTGCCAGGAACACGCTTCTTGCCGCTGCCGCCGTCTTCATCGTAGGCACCGGGCTTGCGACTTTCGCCACCGGTATGGCCGAGGTTCTGGCCGGGCGGCTGCTGCAGGGGGCGGGCGAGGGTGTTGTCGCGGCTCTTTGCTATGCGCTGATCCCTGAGCTTTTCCCCTCGCGCCTTGTCCCGAAAGTATTCGGCGCAGAGGCGATCGTCTGGGCGATGGCGGCTTTCTCAGGGCCGCTGGTGGCCGGCGGGCTGACCGAGCATTTCTCCTGGCGCGCCGCCTTCTTCGTCAGCATTCCCGCTGCCGCGATCTTCGTCGTCCTTGTTCTTGCCATCGTCCCGCGCGGCGTTTCCGGCTCCCGTCAGGCTTCGTCCATTCCGTTCGCACGCCTGAGTGCCGCGGGTGCGGGTATTCTGATGATTTCGCTGTCCGGGATTGCCGGAGGCACGTTGCCGATGACCGTGCTTTTGATTGGCGCGGCCGTGGTTCTTGCGGCCGTCGTTCGCCTCGACCGGCGCTCACTCAACCCGGTCTTGCCGCAGGCTGCCTTCACCGCCCGCAAGGCGCTCGGAACGGGATTATGGGTCATCCTGCTGATGCCTTTTGCGCAGGCGGCGGGCGCCGTGTTTCTCGTCTACAGCCTGCAGCATCTCTGGCAACTCGGCCCGACCGTAGCGGGTGCGCTCAGTGCCGTCATGGCGATCTCCTGGAGCGTCACGGCGATCAGCGTTGCCAGCATCCGGTCGCTGGCCTTGCGCAACCGGATCATGCCTATAGGCCCGGTCCTGCTCCTTGTCGGGATCGCCTTGGTAATGATCGCCATCGGCAGCGGCTCCCTCTGGCTCGTCATGCCGGGCCAGGCGATGATTGGCGCGGGGTTCGGCGTGTCCTGGGGCACGCTCAGCCAGCTGATGATGGACGTGTCTACCGACGACGAGCGTGACCGGACCTCGGCGATGCTGCCAACCCTGCAATCGGCAGGCTATGCCATCGGTGCCGCAGTCTTCGGCCTCGTTGCCAACGTCATGGGGTTCGGCGGGCCAGCGTCAACTGACACGATGCGTCACGCCATGCTTGTGGTCTTTGCCAGCGGATGCGCAATTGCCGCCGTGTCGGTTTTCTTCGCGAGGAGGACGGCGGTACTCGCCTGCAGCCAGCAGACGATCTGAATTTTCACCACGAAAGCGGCGCCCGCGTTGGGCGCCGTCAGCTTGCCGGCCCCGTTAAGCCGCCTCATCTAGCGTCTTTGGCGAAAGGTGCTGACGGGCATCAAGCACTTCCATGCCAACAATATGCCCGTGCGCGTCGTAATCCAGAACAATGCCGGCGGAAATCTCTTCGCTTTCCAGAATGGCCTCGCTGGAAAAACGGATATAGGCCGCGTTTGCTGCCGCATCATATTCGATCACGGGTTTCATGCTGGCTTGATGGCTCCACGGTCAAGAAATGCCGATATTATACGGATTTCAAATTCGTCTTCAACGCAAGCTACGCGCATAACGCGTCCGTCGCGTTCCGGGATCATGCCAAATCGCCGTTCCACCGCCGGATCTTTCGGATCCGGCGACGTCCACAGCGGTGCAAGAGCGACTGTCTCCACCCATCTTACGTCAAGCCCACGTTCCCGCATGACTGTGGAGGCATGTGCGGAAAAGCGTATGGGCTTGTGCATCTCGCCTCAGAAGTAGCTCTGCAGCGTGCGCACTTCCAGGCTTCCGGCCTTCAGCGCCTTGATCGCCCGGGCTGCTGCTTCCGCGCCGGCCATCGTCGTGTAGTACGGCACCTTCTGCATCAGCGTCGCACGGCGCAGCGACTTCGAATCGGAGATCGCCTTGTTCGAATCCGTCGTGTTGATGACGAGATGGACCTGGCGGTTGCGGATGGCGTCCTCGATGTGCGGGCGGCCTTCCTGCACCTTGTTGATCTTGGTGGCAGCAATGCCGTTTTCGGCGAGGAAGCGCTGCGTGCCGCCGGTTGCCATTACCTTGAAGCCGATTTCGGTGAGGATGCGGATGGCGGGCAGGACGCGCTCCTTGTCCTCGTCACGCACCGACACGAACACCGTACCTTCGCGCGGCAGATCGACGCCGGCGCCGAGCTGCGCCTTGGCGAAGGCGAGCGCAAAATCGGTATCGAGGCCGATGACTTCGCCGGTCGAGCGCATTTCCGGGCCGAGCAGGATGTCGACGCCGGGGAAACGGGCAAACGGGAAGACCGCTTCCTTGACGGCGATATGGTTCAGCTTGCGCGGGTCCGGCTTCTTGCCATAGGCGGCAATCGCATCGTCGAGCTTTTCACCCGCCATGATGCGGGCGGCGATCTTGGCGATTGGCGCGCCGATGGTCTTGGCCACGAACGGCACGGTCCGCGAGGCGCGCGGGTTGACTTCGAGAACGTAGATCGTGCCGTCCTTGATGGCGTACTGGACGTTCATCAGGCCGCCGACATTCAGCGCCTTGGCCATCGCCTTGGTCTGGCGTTCCAGTTCGTCGACGATCTCGGACGACAGCGAGTAGACCGGCAGGGAGCAGGCACTGTCACCCGAGTGGATGCCGGCTTCCTCGATATGCTCCATGATGCCGGAGACGAATACCGTCTCGCCGTCCGACAGAGCATCGACGTCGACCTCGACGGCGTTGGTCAGATAGCTGTCGAACAAAAGCGGGTTCTTGCCGAGCAGGGTGTTGATCTGGCCGGTCTTGTCGTTCGGGTACCGCTGCTTGATGTCCTCAGGCACCAGTTCCGGCACCGTGTCGAGCAGGTAGGTCTGCAACATCGATTCCGAATGGATGATCTGCATGGCCCGGCCGCCCAGAACATAGGACGGACGCACGACCAGCGGGAAGCCGATTTCGCTTGCCACGAGGCGGGCCTGCTCGACCGAGTAGGCGATGCCGTTGTTCGGCTGGTTGAGGTCGAGCTTCATCAGAAGCTTCTGGAAGCGGTCGCGGTCTTCGGCAAGGTCGATCATGTCGGGTGCGGTGCCGAGGATCGGGATGCCGTTCTTCTCCAGCGCTTCGGCAAGCTTCAGCGGCGTCTGGCCGCCGAACTGGACGATGACGCCGACCAGCGTGCCGTTTTCCTGCTCGGCGCGCATGATCTCGATCACGTCTTCGGCGGTCAGCGGCTCGAAATAGAGCCGATCGGAGGTGTCGTAGTCGGTCGAGACCGTTTCCGGGTTACAGTTGACCATGATCGCTTCATAGCCGGCATCCTTCAGCGCGAAGGCCGCATGGCAGCAGCAATAGTCGAACTCGATGCCCTGGCCGATGCGGTTCGGACCGCCGCCGAGGATAACGACCTTCTTCTTGTCGGAAATCTGCGCTTCCGAGCGGGCAGCACCGTTAAACGGCGTCTCGTAGGTCGAGTACATGTAAGCCGTCGGCGAGGCGAATTCGGCAGCGCAGGTGTCGATGCGCTTGTAGACTGGGCGGACGTTCAGCCGGTTGCGCAGTTCGGCGACTTCCTTCGGCCGGCTCTTCGACAGCGTTGCGAGGCGGGCGTCGGAAAAGCCCATGGCCTTCAGCATGCGCAGGTTTTCGGCGTCATCGGGAAGGCCGTGCTCGCGCACGCGGGCTTCCATGTCGACGATTGCCTTGAACTGGGCGATGAACCACGGATCGATCTTCGAGCCGTCATGCACGTCGGCTTCCGACATGCCCATGCGCAGCGCCTGGGCGACCATGCGCAACCGGTCCGGCGTTGGCGTGCCGATCGCGGCGCGGATGGCATTGTGGTTGTCGCCGGTTTCTTCGAGGTCGGGAATTTCGATTTCATCAAGACCGGTGAGGCCGGTCTCAAGACCGCGCAGGGCCTTCTGCAGCGATTCGGCAAAGGTACGGCCGATCGCCATGACTTCGCCGACCGACTTCATCGCCGTCGTCAAAGTCGTACCGGCGCCGGGGAACTTTTCAAAGGCAAAGCGCGGGATCTTGGTGACGACGTAATCGATGGACGGTTCGAACGAGGCAGGCGTCGCACCGCCGGTGATGTCGTTGTCGAGTTCGTCGAGCGTATAGCCGACAGCGAGCTTGGCGGCGATCTTGGCAATCGGGAAGCCGGTGGCCTTCGACGCCAAGGCCGACGAGCGCGAGACGCGCGGGTTCATCTCGATGACGACGAGGCGGCCGTTTTCCGGATTGACGGCGAACTGCACGTTCGAGCCGCCGGTCTCCACCCCGATCTCGCGCAGGACCGCGATCGAGGCGTTGCGCATGATCTGGTATTCTTTGTCGGTGAGCGTGAGGGCCGGGGCGACCGTGATGCTGTCGCCGGTGTGCACGCCCATCGGGTCGATATTCTCGATCGAGCAGATGATGATGCAGTTGTCCGCGGTGTCGCGGACCACTTCCATCTCGTATTCCTTCCAGCCGAGCACCGATTCTTCGATCAGCACTTCGGTGGTCGGCGAGGCGTCGAGGCCGGAATTGACGATCTCGAAGAATTCCGAGCGGTTGTAGGCAATGCCGCCGCCGGTGCCGCCCATGGTGAAGGAGGGGCGGATGATGGCCGGAAGGCCAATGGTGTCGAGCGCCTGCGCGCCGATCGCCATGGCATGGCTCATGTAGCGCTGCTTGCGGTCGGTCTCGCCGAGGTTCCAGGTGTTTTCCAGTTCGTCGAGCGCCTTGTCGAGGTCGGCGCCGGTAAGCTGTGCCTTCAGCTTGTCGCGCTCGGCCACATGCAGCTTGCGGTCGGCGTCCTTGATCTCGGTGGCATTGGCAAGAAGCGACTTGGGGGTTTCCAGCCCGATGCGCTGCATGGCTTCACGGAACAATGCCCGGTCTTCCGCCATGTCGATAGCGGCGGGCTTGGCGCCGATCATTTCGACATTGTAGCGGTCGAGCACGCCCATGCGCTTCAGGGACAGTGCCGTGTTGAGCGCCGTCTGGCCGCCCATGGTCGGCAGAAGCGCATCCGGGCGCTCCTTGGCGATGATCTTGGCGACCACTTCCGGGGTGATCGGCTCGACATAGGTCGCATCCGCCAGGTTCGGATCGGTCATGATCGTTGCCGGGTTGGAATTGACCAGGATGACCCGGTAACCCTCTTCCTTCAGCGCCTTGCAGGCCTGGGTGCCGGAATAGTCGAATTCGCAGGCCTGGCCAATGACGATCGGTCCCGCACCGATGATGAGGATCGATTTAATGTCTTGGCGCTTTGGCATGGTCTCTATCCGCTTTTCCGGCTGCGCAAAAAACCGGCCAGGGTGGGAGATCACCGGTCGGGGGGCGCAGGCTTGGTCTTTTCAGGCTAGAAGCGGCTTATAGGGAAATGTGAGGTCAAGCGAAACCCCGAAAATGCGGGAATCGACAGGAAAGTTGGTAAGTTTTGCTCCCGTGCCGTCAGCGGCAATGTTCGCTTCGCCAGGAGTTTCGAAGCCGGCCGGCGGACGGCTCACGGAATCATGAAAATGTTGATCTGGTCGGTAATGCCGCGAAGGGCGACATTGTGCGATGTGGGTGTCACACCGCGTTGCGTCAAAAGGTGCCGGGCACGGGAATCTTGAAGGACGGAGCCTGTGGCGAAGATTTCGCGGGATGTCGCGAGATGCTGCACCCGCGAGGCGATGTTCACGGTCTGGCCGAAATAGTCCTGCCGTTCGTTCAGGCTCACTGCAATGCACGGTCCCTCGTGGATGCCGATTTTCAAAAGCAGATCCTCGTTGCCGTGTTCTTCGTTCAGTTTGCGCATCGCATCGCGCATCCGCATCGCAGCCGCCACTGCCCGGTGCGGTGTCGGGAAGGTGGCCATCACGGCATCGCCGATCGTCTTGACGATGGCACCGGCCTCGGCGCCGACAATCTCGTTCAGGATGCCGAAATGTGTCTTCACCAGATCGAATGCGGCAAGGTCGCCGACACGCTCGTAAAGTTCGGTCGAGCCGCGCAGATCGGTGAAGAGGAAGGTGAGGCTGGTGATCTTCAGCCGCTGATCGACATCGATCGTGTCGGTGCGGAATATGTCGCGGAACGTCTGATTGGTGAGCAGCTGTTTGGCCGTCAGGAACGGACGGCGGCGCCCGAGCAGGTCGTGCAATGCATCGTTCGCCAGGCACACAGACGGCAGCGTGCGAACCTCGGTGTGATTTTCCACCACGATCCTCACGGGGCCGGGCCGCAGCTCCAGCGTCTCGCGGTGCTGGAATCCGCGGTCGAAGACCAGTGAAAGGCTCGTTCGCTCCTTCGTCGGCTCGCCCTTTACGTCAAGGAATTGCGCCGCATGGGTCACCGGTTCGAAGATCATCACGAACCCTTCGGGCAACTGCAGCGAGATGACGGCCTTTTCGCCCGGCGGCAGTTCGAGCGATTCGAGGACGAACTCGTCGACCTTTGCCTCGTAATCCTCCTCGGGCATGTCGATGCCCGAGCCCCAGTAGATCTGGCGGAAATACTCCAGCGGCGGCAGTTCGTGGGGATTATGGGCTTGGATGTGGCGCACGCGCGGATTGACCGTGAAGGTCACTTCGACCATCTCGTCGAGCGTCGGCTCGTAGCCGGCGGCACAGAGCGCACAGGTATATTCGTCGTTCTGCACGGTCTTGAGCGACGTATTGGCATCGAGCACGCCACCGCATCCGGGACAAAGGACGTTCCACGACATCTCGAACAGGCCAAGCCGCGACGCGTGCAGGAACCCGTTGATCGTCTGCTCCTCGTCGAGCCCTTCGCTGGTGGCGAATGCCAGCGCGTTCACCCGGCCGAGTTTGCGGTCCGGCGCGTCCTGGACGAGCCGCTCGATGGCATCGACGATGTCGGGCCTTGCCGACTGGCGCAGCGCCGCGAATAGGGGCTGAGTTTCGCTCATCCGGATAGTCTACACCAAATCCGCCTCGCTGACAGCGGATTGCTGTTCCCCTCGCGCCCTTTGCACGGTTGCTTTGAAGCGATCTCCGGTGCCTTTGCTCAAACTTCAAACGGGCACATCCCCGTCAGGCAGCCTTGATGAGCGGCTTCTGCGTTTTTGCCTCAACCAGCTCGACCCGGCCTTCGGCCCTTTCTTCCCACCAATCGCCGAGCGCGTCGATCAGCGGCACAAGCGTGTGGCCCGATGCCGTCAGATCGTAGTCGACGCGAAGCGGATATCCGGCATAGGCCGTGCGCCTGATGATGCCGGCCTTTTCCAGCTTGCGCAGTTCCAGCGCCAGCATGCGGTGCGACAGTGTCGGGTTGTCGCGCTGCAAATCGCTGAAACGCTTGGTGCCGTCCTTCAGATAGTAGAGCAGTAGCGTCGGCCAGCGGCCGCTCAGCACACGCATGACCTCTTCGATCGGGCATTTGGAAACGACGTCTTTCATCGGGCGATCCTGGTTACAAAATAGTGCGTAATTTACATGGGACCGCCAGAGGTTAGGGTCAACCATCGCTGCGCAGCGTCACCATCAACACCCAAGAAGAGATACGAAAAATGGAACCTATTCTCCTTCACGGCTTCCCGCTTGGAAGCTCGATGGGGCTTGTCGCTGCGTTCGAAAAGGTCGGCCAGCCCTACAGCCTCTGCCGCGTCGATATGCTCAACGAGATGAAGAACGACGCCTATGCCCGGCTGAACGGCCGTCAGGAAACGCCAGTGCTGATCACCGACAAGGGCGCTGTGCTGACCGAAACAATGGCGATCGCTGCGTGGCTTGCGGCGCGCGATACGAAGCGCCGTATCAGCTTTGATCCCCGCTCGCCGGAGGCAGACCGGATGCATCAGCTGATGGCCTTCGTCAATACCGGCTTCACCGGTTCCTTTGCGCCGCTGTGGGTAGCACTTGAGGCAGAAGACGAGAAGCCCGAGACACTTGCGTTTCTCCGCAATTTCGGCCGCAAATCGGTTGTGGAGCGCCATGAAAAGCTGGAGGCTATGATCGGCGATACGCCGTTTCTGGCCGGCGACCGCCTGAGTTTGGCGGATACCACGCTGATCGGCGTGGCCCGTTGGGCGCAGTTCCATCAGGCAGCCGATCACAAGGCCTATCCAAAACTTGCTGCTCTGCGCCGCCGGATCGAAGCCGAACCGGTGGTGCAATATGCTCTGGCGGTCGAGGATGGCGAGAGACCGGCTGGCTCCGGTGCCTGCGTTGGCCATGTGCCGCTCGCCGAGGTGATCTCCCGCTTCGCCGCCTGATCCGGCAGCTGCCGGATTATGCCGCCGCAAAGCCCATGTTTCCGGCTGGGTTTTGCGGTGGCTATCGGTCTTGGTTCATCCGGCCACCACCAGCACCTTCACTTCTCCCGCAGCGGGCGGATTGCGGATCACCTCCGGCGCTTCCTCCAGCGTGATTGTGCGCGAGATGAGCTTTTCCACATTGACGACGCCTGACGCCACCAGATCGGCGGCGCGGCGGTGGGTGAAGGGGTTGATGAACGAGCCGAGAACCCTGAGTTCGCGAAAGAGAATGTCGAACGGCTCTATCCTGACCGTCTCGCCCTGCGCCATCACGCCGAGGATGACGACGGTGCCACCGGCCTTGGCAAGCCGCGTCGATTGTTCGACCGTCGCAGCGACGCCGGCACATTCGATCACCACGTCGACGCCGCCTGGAACGAGCCCGTCAGGCCCGGCGATCGCTGCGATGAGATCGCCGTCCGATGGATCGACGCTTGTCGTGGCGCCCAGTTCCTCGGCTAGTTTCCGCTTGGCTTGCTGCCGGGTGGAGAGGATGACGGTGGTGGCACCGGCCAGCCGCGCCAGCTGCACCGTCAACAGTCCGATGACGCCGCCGCCGAGCACGACGACCGACGAGCCCGCCTTGATCTCAGCCATGTCGATGCCGTGGAGGCAACAGGCGAGCGGTTCGCAAAACGCGCCGTGCGTCGCGGGCATGTCGAGCGGGATTTCGAAAGCCTGCTTCTGCGGGACGATGACGTAATCGGCGAACCCGCCATCGCGGCTGATGCCGATGGCCTTCAGGTTGCGGCAGAGATTGACCCGGCCGGCCTGGCATTGCGGGCAGCGGCCGCAGGAAATGTTCGGGTCACCAGTGATGCGGGCGCCGAGCGTGAAGCCCGTAACATCAACGCCCACAGCCTCGACGATACCGCAGAATTCGTGGCCAAGCGTCACGGGTGGTGCCGAGGGAAACTCGCCGTGAAGCAGATGGCGGTCGGTGCCGCAGATGCCGCAGGCCTCGACCCGCACCAGGAGATCGTCCGGCCCCGGAACGGGCTTGTCGATTTCGCGGACGAAAAGATGGCCGATCGATTCCAGGCGCATGGCCTTCATTGGCTTGTTCCTCCCAAAACAAAGTCCGTCATACTGTCACGGTCCATCACCGGCTGCCAACGGTCGATCCGATTTTCGGCGCAGCGAAAACTTTGTCGTTTTGGTCTTGTACAAAATCGCCTCTGGCGCGTTATATGGTCTTGAAAAGGTTACACGGCCGCCAAGGCTAAGACGGGGAGATCATCATGGAATGGAAGGGCCGGCGCCAATCGGGCAATGTCGAGGACGAGCGCGGCTCCGGCCCGGTGCGGGGCGGCATGGGCGGCAATCCGTTCGGCCGGGGCGGCGGTTTCCGCATTCCCACCGGCGGTGGCGGCCGCGGCGGCGGCATGAGCATCGGCACGATCATCTTCCTCGTCGTCATCTACTTCGTCTTGAAGATGATGGGCATCGACATGCTGCAGGTGCTCGATGGCGGCCAGTCGACCGGCGGCTATGAGCAGACGCAGTCGCAGTCGCCACAAGGTTCCGCCCAGGAGGAGGAAACCAAGGCCTTTGTTTCCACGGTGCTGGCCGAAACCGAAGACACCTGGAACGGCATCTTCCAGGCGGGCGGCAAAACCTATGTCGAACCCAAGCTCGTTCTCTTCCGCGATGGCATCAATTCGGCCTGCGGCATGGCCTCGTCGGCCAGCGGCCCGTTCTATTGCCCGGGCGACCAGAAGGTCTATCTCGACATGGCCTTCTTCGATGAACTGGCCCAGAAATTCGAGGCTTCGGGCGATTTCGCCGAGGCTTACGTCATCGCTCATGAGGTCGGCCATCACGTCCAGAACCTTCTCGGCATCCTGCCCAAGGTCAATGCCCAGCGCCAGCGCATGAGCGAGGCCGATTCCAACCAGATGTCGATCCGCGTCGAGCTTCAGGCGGATTGCTTCGCCGGAATCTGGGGCAAATATACCGAGCAGAAGGGCCTTCTCGAACAGGGAGACCTGGAAGAAGCGTTGAACGCCGCCACCCAGATCGGTGACGATACGCTGCAGAAGCGCACCCAGGGTTACGTCGTTCCCGAGAGCTTCAACCATGGCACCTCGGCGCAACGCTCGACCTGGTTCAAGCGCGGCTTCGACAGCGGCAAGCTTTCGGCCTGCGACACGTTCAACAGCAATATTTGATGTGAAGGGCAGGTGGCGCGTCCATGTGCGGGCGCGCCGCTTTCTTAATGACCGGTTGTAAAAAAAATCGTCCGCCCGAATGCAGCCGTTCGAAAATGCGATGGCACAACCTATATCTCTTTTGATTGAGACGGAAAGCTGGCGGCAAGCCCGCTGATTGCCGAACGGCCAGTGAAGGAGAACGACAATGCGCAAAACCATTCCCCTGACATTCGCGGCCGCAGCGCTCGCCCTATCGGCCGTTCCGTCCGCTGCGACTGAAACGCTTGGCACCATTCTCTTCGGTCACCCGTCCGAGCCCGGCATTGCCGTCATCATGATGCCGGCAAGCGATCACGACGATGAGCGGGCTAGCGCCATCTATCGTGATCCGTCGCCGGAGACACGGGCGCGGGCGCAGGCGGAAATTGCCTCCAATGCGGTGATCAGGGCATCTCTCGAACGCCGGAATATCCGGCCACATAATGTCCTTGCCATTCAAACCGCGCTGGATGGCAGCAAGATCATTTATGCAAGATGATATTAGCCCGTTGCGGTACAAGAAGCCGCAAACGTTGGCTCCTGAAGGAGGAAGACAGTGAAGAAGATCGTCACGCTTGTTCTGGCCGCCGCCTTTTTATCTGCCGCGGGAACCGTTCCATTCATGGGGGCGGCCTATGCGCAGAAGGCGCATTCGAGCCGCGCCGCTAACACCAATCCCAGGGTGACCGTGATCATCATCCGCGATTATGTCGGCCCGGACGATTTTCAGGAGGTGCCTATAACCTATCGCTTCCCCTCGGCGCAGACCTATGCAAAGGGCCAGGAAGAGATCCGTAACGTCCCCAATATCCGCGCCGCCTTGCAGAAGAGAGGCATTCCCGCCCGCAACGTCAACGGCGTCCAGACCGCCTTCAACGGCGGCAAGATCGTTTACGTGAAGTGATCGGGTGCCACGCAGGTCCCTCTTAAACTGGCGTCGTGCTGGCGCGTGACGCCGAACGATCTCCTGTGCAAGGCCCTCTCTGGATACCCGCCACAAGGGCTGAGATGACGAAGAATGGGACGTCCGCTTTGTCACACCGTCGTTTTCAGCGTTTATCGGCCATCTGAAGATTCAGGGCCTTCTGCGGTTTACTAAAGAGCCGGCCAGCGTTAGCCGCCTCATCAATGTTCCCGCAGCACTCATCACGAACATTGAAATGTTCACGGATTGTTTCGGTCCAGATTTTTCGATAAAGACGATTTGCCTGCCATGTTCGCGTTCTGATCCATAGGACGCCGAATGCCCAATGAGGTTTGTTCGATGATCGATCCTAAGTCAGCGCGGCGTGGCCTTTTCCTGGTTTTCCTCATCCTGTTTCTCGATATCATGGGTATCGCCATCATCGTCCCGGTGCTGCCTGCCTATCTGAAGGAACTGACGGGCGATACGATCAGCGAGGCGGCGGTCGATGGCGGCTGGCTGATGCTGGTCTATTCCGGCATGCAGTTCGTCTTTGCGCCGCTGATCGGCAATCTGTCCGACCGTTTCGGCCGCCGGCCCGTTCTGCTTGCCTCGGTGCTGACGTTTGCGCTCGACAATCTCATCTGTGCGCTGGCGGCGACCTACTGGATGCTGTTTGTCGGGCGGGTGCTGGCCGGCATCAGCGGTGCCAGCTTTTCCACGGCCGCCGCCTATATCGCCGATGTCAGCGACGACAGCAATCGCGCCAAGAATTTCGGCCTGATCGGCATCGCCTTCGGCACCGGTTTTGCGCTCGGACCTGTGCTTGGCGGCCTGCTTGGCGAGTTCGGCCCGCGCGTTCCCTTTTATGGGGCCGCCGCCTTGTCCTTTGCCAATTTCGCCGTCGCCTGGTTCCTGTTGCCCGAAACGCTGGAGCGCCACAACCGCCGCCGCTTCGAATGGAAGCGTGCCAATCCGCTCGGTGCATTGAAACAGATGCGCAATTATCCCGGCATCGGCTGGGTTCTGCTCGTGTTCTTCCTGTTCTGGCAGGCGCATGCGGTCTACCCGGCGGTCTGGTCGTTTGTCGCTTCCTATCGCTACAATTGGAGCGAGGGACAGATCGGCCTGTCACTCGGCGTTTTCGGGATTTGCGGTGCGCTCGTCATGGGCTTCGTCCTGCCGAAGGCCATTCCGCGGCTTGGCGAATGGAAGGCAGGCGCGGTCGGCCTGATTTTCACCGGCCTCGGTCTTGCCGGTTATGCCTTCGCCTTCCAGGGCTGGATGATCTATGCCGTCATCGTCGTGACCTGCCTTGAGGCGCTCGCCGACCCGCCGCTGCGCAGCATCGCCTCGGCCAAGGTTCCGCCATCGGCGCAAGGCGAGTTGCAGGGGGCTCTGTCGAGTATTTCCAGCTTCACGACAATCCTCGGGCCGCTGATGTTCGCGCAGATCTTCAGTCTCTTCACAGCACCTCAGGCAAGTGTAACTTTTGCCGGTGCACCCTATGTCCTGGCAGCCGTCTTTGTGGCGCTGTCGGTGACCATCTATCTTCTGAAGGTGCGGCCGAACCCTGTGGCGGCTAGCGATGCGGAAGGCCTGACCCAAACGGCTGGAAGCGCTTTTTAGCATTGGCGCACGAAAAACGATCAACTTTTGTGATGTTTAGATGAAAAAATAAGCAGTTTTGCCGTTCTGGCTGGTGCTTTACCCCCGGTTGTTCTATTTCCCACTCTTCCGTCTTGCGGCCCCTTCCGGCTGCGACGAAGCCAAAGGCCTATCCTCATCATGCTGACTTCAACCCATAGCGACACGGGCGTCCGCACCGATAATTCCTGGTCCGCGCATTATCGCGCCACCATCGCGCTGGGCCTGCCCTTCGTCGGCGCCCAGCTGGCGCAGTTCGCCATCCATGCCACCGACGTCCTGATGGTCGGCCGTCTGGGCACCACCGAGCTTGCCGCGATGGTGCTGGCCGCGCAGATGTTTTTCACGATTTTCATTTTCGGCTCGGGCTTTGCCAATGCCGTCGTGCCGATCGTGGCGCAGGCCGAAGGGCGCGGCGACCGCGTCGCCGTGCGCCGTGCCGTGCGCATGGGCATGTGGGCGGTGCTCGGTTACGGCGTCATCATGGCGCCTGTCCTGTGGCAGGCCGAGCATGTGCTGTTGATGCTGGGCCAGAAGCCAGAAGTCGCGGCCCTTGCCGGGAGCTATCTGCACGTCGCCCTGTGGGGCATTTTCCCGGCGTTGTTGTTCATGGTCCTGCGCGGCTTCCTGAGCTCGCTGGAGCGTGCCGGCATCATTCTCTACGTGACGATCGTCGTGCTGCTTGCCAACGCAGCGCTTTGCTATGTGTTCATCTATGGTCACTTCGGCGCGCCGGCGCTTGGCATTGTCGGTGCCGGCATTTCGGCGTTTGTCGTCAACTCGCTGAGCTTCGTCCTGCTCTTCATCTATATCCAGGCACAGCCGCAGACCCGGTCCTATGAGATCTTCGTGCGCTTCTGGCGGCCGGACTGGCCGGTGCTGAAGGAAGTCGTCAAGCTCGGCCTGCCGATCGCCGTCACCATCCTTGCCGAAGTCAGCCTGTTCACCGTCGCCTCGCTTTTGATGGGCATGATCGGCACCGTCGAGCTTGCCGCCCATGGCATCGCGCTGCAGTTTGCGTCCGTCGCCTTCATGGTGCCGCTCGGGCTGGCGCAGGTTGCGACCGTGCGCATCGGCCTTGCCCATGGCCGTCGCGACGCCGAAGGGATCAAGCGTGCGGCGATCGCCGTTCTCGTCATCGGTTGCGGGTTCGCCTTCATCGGCAGCGCCGTCTTTGCGGTGTTTTCGCATGAGCTTGCCGCGATGTATCTCGATACGAACCGGCCGGATGCGGCTCAGGTGCTCGCCTATGCCGGCCCGCTGATCGTCATTGCCGGTGCGTTCCAGCTGGTGGATGGCGTGCAGGCGCTGGCCGCCGGTATGCTGCGCGGGTTGAAGGACACGACGGTACCGATGATCCTGGCGCTGGTATCCTACTGGCCGATCGGCTTCGTCGCCGCCTATCTGCTCGCCTTCCACTTCGGTTTCGGCGGCGTCGGTGTCTGGTACGGTTTCGTGCTCGGCCTTGCCGCGGCCAGCATCTCGCTCACCTGGCGCTTCTTTCTCTTCCTGTCACGCCAGAGAAAGCTGCTGGCGCAGCCGGCTTAGCGCGGGTGAAGGGGAGGATGGATGCTTGTTCGCCTCCTTCCCGCCCACGCGCTCCGCATCGTCGTCATCGCCGCTGGAATGGCGATGACGATTGTCCATGCGGGGGGGCACCCACTCTAGACGAAGGCCGCGAGAGCCTCGCCTGCCTCCTCGATTTCCTCGATCAGCGTCGATTCGGCCGCCCCTTCGAACACAAACGTTCCCTCAAAATACAGATTGCTGGTTGTGCCGAAAAGCTGGACGACGACGTCCTCGGCGTCATCCCCGGTCACGTCCCTGAAAAATTGGGGCGCACCTTCAATCACCGCCTGCGTTCCTTGTGTCATCGCTTCTTGCAAGGCGCGCACCTGTACGATCTGCGCCTCGCCGTCGGCGCCGGCAAATATGTACGAGACGGGCGTATTGCCAATCGAGGCATACCAGTTTCCGTAATCGTTATGGATCAGAAGTCTCGGCATCAGCTCTTGTCTCCTATGATGACGTCGACCGACAGCGTCTGGTGCTGGGAGTTAGGCGTCGCGGCAATCGAGTAGGGCGCATTCGCCCAGGTATAGGGCTTGGAGGGATCAGATCCTGAATCCTGCCAGTTGGGCCCACTGCCAGGTGCGGCGCCCTGATCGGCGGATACCATCCAATACGGCCTGGGACCGATGCCGAACATCTGGAAGTTCAGCCGCTCGAAAACTCCGAAACGGAAGCCGTTTGGATCGCGCCAGGTGCAGGCGATCCAGTCCGCACCCTGCTCGAACCAGGAGAGCCAGTCGACATTGCAGGAAAGGGTTTGCTGCCCGTCACGGGCCTGCAAGGCGGGTCCGGGCTGCTGGTTTATTCCGGAGAAGGCGTTCATGCCCCAGTCGACATAGTCGAGCGTCCAGCCGACTCTGCTGTAATTGGTAAACGTTACCGAAAGTGTGGTCATGTGAAGTCCCTTTGATCCGTGCCAAGTACGACCCCGGGACTTTGTTACCATAGGTTGTTTATTTTTAAAAGTGCAACTTTTAGTATTTTTGGAGCACGGCGTCACCGGCACCGCGGTGGTGTTTAACGGTTAAACGCAAAAGCCCCGGTACTCCCTTGAGAGACCGGGGCTTTCAGCATTCGATGACGTTAAAAACTCAGCGTTCGGCCAATGCCGGTTCGCCCTTCTTCTCGCGCACCAGATTGATGAAGCGGCGGAAGAGGTAGTGGCTGTCCTGCGGGCCGGGCGAGGCTTCCGGGTGATGCTGCACCGAGAACACAGGCTTGCCGGTGACGCGCAGGCCGCAATTGGTGCCGTCGAACAGGGAAACGTGAGTCTCTTCAACGCCTTGCGGCAAGGACTTCGAATCCACCGCGAAGCCGTGGTTCATCGAGACGATTTCCACCTTGCCCGTCGTGTGGTCCTTGACCGGATGATTGGCGCCGTGATGGCCCTGGTGCATCTTTTCGGTCGTTGCGCCGAGCGCCAGGCCCAGCATCTGGTGGCCAAGGCAGATGCCGAACAGCGGGATATCGCTCTTGATCAGTTCCTGGATCACCGGAACGGCATATTCGCCGGTGGCCGCCGGATCGCCCGGGCCGTTCGACAGGAAGATGCCGTCCGGCTTCTGAGCCAGCACCTCTTCGGCTGATGTCGTCGCAGGCATTACCGTAACCTTGCAGCCGAGCCCGGTGAACAGGCGCAGAATGTTGCGCTTGACGCCGTAGTCGAGGGCCACGACATGGTGCGTGATGTCGGTCTCGGCCAGTTCGTCATAGCCTTCGTTCCAGACCCAGGGCTTTTCGCTCCAGCGCGACGTCTGACCGGAGGAGGCGACCTTGGCAAGATCGAGGCCTTCGAGCCCGCTCCAGGCCTTGGCTTCGGCCTTCAGCGCCTCGATGTCGAAGACGCCGTTTGGATCGTGGGCGATGACTGCGTTCGGCGCGCCGTTTTCGCGGATCCAGGCGGTCAGCGCGCGGGTGTCGATGCCGCACATGCCGATGATGCCGCGGCCCTTCAGCCAGGCGTCGAGATGTTTTGCCGCGCGGTAGCTGGAAGGATCGGTGATGTCGGCCTTGAAGATGACGCCAACCGCACCGTGGCGCGCTGCCGGCGTCAGGTCTTCGATGTCCTCGTCATTGGCGCCGATATTGCCGATATGCGGGAAGGTGAAGGTAACGATCTGGCCGAGATAGGAGGGGTCGGTCATGATCTCCTGGTAGCCGGTGAGCGCGGTGTTGAAGACCACCTCGGCCTGCACCGTGCCGGTGGCGCCGATCCCCTTGCCTTCGATGACGGTGCCATCGGCCAGAACGAGCAGGGCGGTTGGTTTTGCGGTGGTCCAGGGGGCTGTCGCGGTCATTGTCTTCATCCCGTTCAGGCGGCGCGTCGCCAACGCTCGATGGAACGCCGGCCGGCCGTTTTGGTTCGCAGGCGGGCAGATGCGGGCGATGGGCGCGCGCTGTCAGGCCTGGTCACGATGTTGGTGCAGGTGACGGTCAATAGCCGCAGTGTCCGGCAAGGTCAATCTTGAAGACGGTCGGATCGGGCTTTTCCCTGCGCTTTTACGGTGGAATCGTGCAATTCATTTGCTCCCGCTTGTCCGGCTGGTTTATGAAACGCCATCAAACAGGAGTTAAGACAATGATGCGCGATCAACTCGCTGCCGCCCTCAAGGATGCGATGAAATCGAAGGATGCACCGCGGCTTTCCACGATTCGCCTCGTTCAGGCCGAGATCAAGACACGCGATATCGCCAATCGCAGCGCCGGCAAGGGCGACGCCAGCGACGACGAAATCCTGCAGATCCTGGCCAAGATGGTCAAGCAACGCGAGGAATCGGCGAAGATCTACGAAGACAATGCCCGCCCGGAACTCGCCGCCAAGGAGCGCGCCGAGATCGTCGTCGTGCAGGATTTCATGCCGAAGCAGCTGAGCGAAGCGGACGTGCGGGCCAATGTCGCGGCCGCGATCGCCGAAGTCGGCGCCAGCGGTCCAAAGGACATGGGCAAGGTCATGGCGGTGCTGAAAGAGCGTTATGCCGGCCAGATGGATTTCGCCAAGGGCTCGGCCATCCTCAAGGAACTGCTGTCGGCTGCCTGAACCCGGTCTGTCCGCTGTTTTGTCCGGCGCGGCCTGCATATAAAGGCCGCGCTGATGATGGCAAATTTTTCCGCAACGCCTATCTGTTCTTGCGGTTCTTCTGGTCGGTCATGAAATGACGCAGCACCGCGTTCATGCGGGTCTGATAACCCTTTCCGCTCTTCTTGAAAAAGTCGATGACATCTTCGTCGAGCCGGATCGAAACTGCCTTTTTCGGGGTAGGGTAGACGATCGTCGCCTTCGACCAGTCGACATCCATGAATTCGGCCCAGTCGGGATCGTCCCGCATGGCCGCCATGAGCTCCTCGTCCGTCAGGGCCGCGACGCGCGCCCTGCTTTCGTAAACCTGTGAATTGCGGGTATGATCAATCCCCTTGCTGGCGCGGGCGGTGATTGCCGCCTATATGGAAGCCAGCCCAGAGGTATTCATGCGATTTTCCAACGCCTTCCTTGACGAGATCCGCGACCGCGTTCCCATTTCGGACGTGATCGGCAGACGCGTCACCTGGGACCGCAAGAAGACCAATGCCTCGCGCGGCGACTATTGGGCCTGCTGCCCGTTCCATGGCGAAAAATCGCCGAGCTTCCACTGCGAGGACCGCAAAGGCCGCTACCATTGTTTCGGCTGCGGCGTGTCGGGCGATCATTTCCGCTTCCTGACCGATCTTGACGGCATAGCCTTTCCCGAAGCCGTGCAGCAGATTGCCGATCTTGCCGGTGTCGCCATGCCGCAGCCGGATGTCGAGGCCGAGAAGCGCGACCGCCAGCGCATCGGCCTGCAGGACGTCATGGAAGTGGCGACACAGTTTTTCCAGGACCAGTTGCAGACGGCAAACGGCGCCAAGGCGCGCGCCTATCTGCGCGACCGGGGCCTGACGGGCCGCACCATCGAGACATTCCGCCTGGGCTACGCACCGGAAAGCCGCAATGCGCTGAAGGAGTTTCTGGCAGCCAAGGGCGTGCCGAAGGACCAGATCGAGGCCTGCGGCCTTGTCGTCCATGGTCCCGACATTCCGGTTTCCTACGACCGTTTTCGCGACCGCATCATGTTCCCGATCCTGTCGTCGCGCGAAAAGGTCATCGCCTTCGGCGGCCGCGCCATGTCGCCGGATGCGCCGGCCAAGTACCTCAATTCCAACGAGACCGAGCTCTTCCACAAGGGCAACGTGCTCTATAATTTCGCGCGTGCCCGCCGCGCCATGTCCGGTGCTGAAGGGGCAGGGACGATTATTGCCGTCGAAGGCTATATGGACGTCATCGCGCTGCATCAGGCCGGCGTCGAGAATGCCGTGGCCCCGCTCGGCACGGCACTGACCGAAAACCAGATGGCGTTGCTGTGGAAGCTGACACAGCAGCCGGTGCTCTGCTTCGATGGCGATGGTGCTGGCATCCGCGCAGCCAACCGCGCGGTCGATCTGGCGCTGCCGCATCTCAAACCCGGCTTTTCCGTGCGCTTCGCCATGCTGCCGGATGGCAAGGACCCCGACGATCTCGTCCGCAACGAAGGCCGCGCGCCCTTTGATAAGGTCATGGCGTCGGCGCGCTCGCTGTCGGAAATGGTCTGGCTGCGCGAGGCGCAGGCCGGGTCCTTCGATACGCCGGAAAGCCGTGCCCAGCTGGAAGCGACGCTGAAACAGGTCGTCTCGGTGATTGCCGATGAAAACGTCCGCCGCCACTATGGCCAGGATGTGCGCGACCGGCTGAACCAGTTCTTTCAAGGCGCGTCTCGTCAGCAGAACGGTCAGCGGAACTTTGACCGCAACCAGCGCCAGGGCGGCGCGAGCCGAAATGGCGGCCAGGGCCGCGGCGGCCAGCAGGGCGCGCGCATGTCGGAGCGCTCGGGCATTTCCGACCGGCTCGCCCGCTCGTCGCTGGTCAGCGGCCATCAGGCGCTGCCCCCCTTGCGCGAAAGCGTGCTGGCATTGACCATCGTCAATCATCCGCAGCTGCTGTTTGAGGAATATGACGAGATTTCCGCGATCGAATACGACAATCGCGATCTGCAGCGTTTCTGGTCGTCGGTGCTCAACGCCGCCGCCGCCAAAGGTCCCCGCCTGTCGCGCGAAAACCTGATCGAGCAACTGGAGGCCGAAGGCTTTGACCCTTTGCTGAAATCGCTCGACCAGCAGATCCGCTTCGCCCGCCTTTGGACTGCGACGACGGCGGCTGCCCCCGAGGACGCCCGCGAAGGCTACCTGCAGGCGCTGGCACTGCACCAGCGGACCAAGGCTCTGCTGTGGCAGCGCCGCGAACTCGAAAGCGAACTTGCCTATGCCACGGAAGAAGGCGACGACGACACCGTTAGCCAGATTCTCCGCAATCTGCAGGAGGTGCAGCTGGAGGTGACGCGGCTCGAAAACCAGGAAGCGATCATCGACGGTTTTGGCGTGCTGTCGGGCCGGGTCAAGGGGCCGGCGGGGAAGTAGGGTACCCGTGCAACCTCCTATTCTCCAAGCGGAACATTCACCGGAGCGGGGATCGGCTGGGTGCGTTGCCCGATGTTTCGCCCGTATTGGTGAAACGGCAACTCAATGAAAACATAGGACAGCCGTGAGATCACCAGAGTCCCGGCCAGGGTTGCGGCGACGAGAACCGCGAACTGCGGCCAGGGTTCATCGATGCCGAGGGACTGGACCGCGCGCAGGACCAGCAACAAAACGATCATGTGGGAAAGGTAGACGGAGTAGGCCATGTTGCCGACCCACTGCAGCGGCCGCGCATTTGCCATCCTGCTGAACAGTGCCGCCGCCCCGCCTTCCGTTTCCCGGGCGCGGATCACCAGCATGATGACCGTTGCCCAGATGAGGTAGGGCAGAACGCTGACGGATCGCTGCAGCAGCAATCCCACGATCACGAGCGCCCAGACTTTGACGATCGGTATCGATCGCAGAGGATGGGTTGCTCTGTCCCGGTACTTCATGAAGGTGAACGTCGCGATCCCGAGGGTGAAATCAAGCAGCCATCCCCCAATGAAGCTTTCCGGCATTCGCGGCAGGACAAACGCAACAGCAAGGGCGCCGATAAGCAGCATTCCGATACGGATTGCATTCATCTTCATTGTCAGCACGCCAATGAGAAACGGCGCTATCAAATAGAATTGCCATTCCAGAGATATGCTCCAGGCCTGTCCCAGAAAAGCGTAGTCGGTCGAAGGAAGCAGACGCGGCGGCACGAGACCATGCAGCGCCGGCAGGTGGGCTGCGAGATGCCAGGGCCAATAGATGAGCGTATCGGTCGCGATCTTTATTCGACTGGCCTGCATCACGCCGGCCGGAGCATTCAACCAGGTTTCCAGGGCGAAATTGGCCAGAAGGACGGAAAGTGCCAGGTAAAACAGGTAGACCGGGAAAATCCGGAACGCCCGGCGTGTGATGTAGAGGCCGTAGCCCTCCGGCTTTTTGTCGATCAATGCAGCAATGGCAAAGCCGCTTAGGAGAATGAATACGGTGACAGCGTAGAAATTGTAGAGCTTTGCTTCGATCAGGCGTCCGTGCAGGACAGAAGCGGTCGCGACGTGCCCCACCACGACCCAGATCGCCAGAACCCCGCGCAGGGCTTCGAATTCCTTTACGTACCGCATCAAACCACCGTTCATTCGTGCTGTTACGTAGGCATTATCCTGGTGCACTGCAGCAATTTTTAGTCAACGCAGAAGATTGATGCGCAATTCCTGAAATTCGGCGGTTTCGCCACGGCACGCTCGTCACATTCGAAGGGCTGCGGGGTAACTTAGCCTCTTGCCGGCTGCCTGATGAATTGCAAAAGTCGGTTTTCACGGGACTTGCGACACCGTCTTGTCGGTCCGCTGGAGGGGAATCATGACTGAAATCACCTTGCTTGCCTTTGCGCTCGTCTCGTTCATCGGAATCGCCACGCCCGGCCCGACCGTGCTTCTGGCGCTGACCAACGGTTCCCGCTTTGGCGTCCGCCGTGCTCTCATCGGCATGGTCGGCGCGGTCCTGTCCGATTTCGTCCTGATCGGTGCCGTGGCGCTCGGGCTCGGCGCGCTGCTGGCGGCCTCCGAATTCTGGTTCTCGGTCGTCAAATGGATCGGCGCCGGCTATCTCGCCTTTCTCGGCATCATGCTCTTGCGCTCGAAGGGCACGCTTAGCGAGACGCTGCATGGCACGGCGCAGGGTGGCCAGGGTACGGCACGTGCAATCTTCCTGAAAAGCTTCCTGGTTGCCGTCACCAATCCCAAGGGTTACCTGTTCTTCTCGGCCTTCCTGCCGCAGTTCATCGTCCCGGCTGAACCGCAGATCCCACAATATGCCGTTCTCGCCCTGATCTTCGCGACGATCGATTTTCTGGTCATGTTCGGTTACGCAGCCCTCGGCTCGCAGGCGGTCAAGGTGCTGAAAAAGTCCGGTGCACTCTGGCTCGACCGCATTTGCGGCGGTGCCCTTCTGGCGCTCGCCGGGTCGCTGGCGTTTTACCGGCGCGCAAGCACCTGACCGTCGAGGGCCTTGCAGCCTCCGCGGCCGCGCGCTCGCACTGTCACATCAAATTGCGCTATTGTCGCCTGACAGGGAGATGATCTCTGGCGAATGGACGCCACTGAGCGGAACGACGACACTTTCGGGAACCAGTTGAACATCCTTCGAACCAAAGGGGAGACGATGGCCGATTTTTGCGTGAAGCTTCTGGACGAAACCACATGGCCGCAATTCGCCCGGTTGGTCGAAAGACACAACGGCATATGGGGTGGCTGCTGGTGCATGGCTTTTCACCCGCAGGGTATAGAGCGCGCAAAGAGTGCGGAACAAAACCGATCCGAGAAGGAACGCCGGGTTCGCGAAGGTCATACCCACGCTGCCCTCGTGTTTGACGGCCCGACCTGTGTCGGTTGGTGTCAGTTTGGGCCGACGGAAGAGCTCCCGCGCATCAAGAACCTGCGTGCGTATCGCGAAGGGCTTACGGCACTCCCGGATTGGAGGATTACCTGTTTTTTCGTCGACAAGGCCTATCGCGGCAAGGGTGTCGCGGGCGTGGCTCTTGCCGGTGCCATGCAGGAAATCGCTCGCCTGGGCGGAGGAACGGTGGAAAGCTATCCCGATCAGGTGGAAGGCCGGTCGGTTGCAGCCTTCCTGCACAATGGAACAGTGCCGATGTTTGAGCGGCAAGGCTTCAAACTGATGCGTCGCCTTGGCAAGAATCGTTGGGTCGTTGCCAAAGTCCTGATGCCGAACCAGACCTCCGCCGGTACGGAACCTATCGGCTGATCTTCGCGACAACAGGGGAAACGAGAGAATAGGTGGGTCGCGCCAACCCTCGCACCTGTGCCATACTCCCGCTCTCCCCATGAAAGCGATTCCATGCCGCAGACCAAAGACCGCATCGACCCCCTGTTTGAAACCGAAGGTGCGAAAAACCCGCTTGCCGTTCTGAAAACCGTCTACGGCTACTCCGCCTTTCGCGGCAAGCAGGCTTCCGTTGTCGAACGGGTGGTGTCGGGTGGAGACGCTGTGGTGTTGTTTCCGACCGGTGCCGGAAAGTCTCTATGCTTCCAGATCCCGGCCCTTTGCCGCGATGGCGTCGGCATCGTCGTGTCGCCGCTGATTGCATTGATGCGCGATCAGGTGGAGGCGTTGAAGCAGCTTGGCGTCAGGGCGGCCGCGCTCAATTCCTCGCTCTCGCGCGAAGAATTCGTCGACGTCCGCCGGGCAATCTCCAACGGCGATCTCGATCTTCTCTATGTGACGCCCGAGCGCATCGTCACGCCGGCCTTCAAGGAGATGATCGGCAACGCGAAGATTTCGCTGTTTGCCATCGACGAGGCGCATTGCGTCTCCCAATGGGGCCATGATTTTCGCCCGGAATACCGGGAGCTCGGCCAGCTTGCCGAGCATTATCCCGGCGTGCCGCGCATGGCGCTGACGGCAACCGCCGATCCGCATACCCGCGAAGATATCATCGACAAGCTGGGCTTACGTTCGGCTGAGGTTTTCACCACCTCGTTCGACCGGCCCAATATCGCCTATGAAATCGTCGAGCGCGACCAGCCGCGCCAGCAGCTTCTGCGGTT
Source organism: Pararhizobium sp. P1_E7 (assembly GCF_056405855.1). Lineage (NCBI taxonomy): Bacteria > Pseudomonadati > Pseudomonadota > Alphaproteobacteria > Hyphomicrobiales > Rhizobiaceae > Pararhizobium > Pararhizobium sp. P1_E7. Next base: position 500,217 of record NZ_JBFUBH010000001.1, read on the forward strand.
TCTGTCGCGCCACAAGGGCTCGAGCGGCATCGTCTATTGCCTGTCGCGGGCCAAGGTCGAGGATACCGCCGAATGGCTGAACGGCCAGGGTGTTCGTGCGCTTGCCTATCATGCCGGCATGGACCGCGCGGTGCGCGACGCCAATCAGGATGCCTTCCTCAAGGAAGAAGACCTCTGCCTGGTGGCGACCGTCGCCTTCGGTATGGGCATCGACAAGCCGAACGTGCGCTACGTCGCCCATCTCGATCTGCCGGGCTCGGTTGAGGCCTATTACCAGGAAACCGGCCGTGCCGGGCGCGACGGCCTGGCCTCCGATGTCTGGATGGCCTATGGCATGGCCGATGTCATCCAGCGTGGCCGGATGATCGATGGCGGCACCTCGGGCGACGATATCAAGCGGGTCGAGCGCGCCAAGCTGAATGCGCTTTTGGCCATCTGCGAAACGCCCGGCTGCCGGCGGCAATCGATCCTTGCCCATTTCGGCGAGGCACATGGCGGCAATTGCGGCAATTGCGATACCTGCGTCAATCCGGTCGAAACCTGGGACGGAACCGACGCGGCGATCAAGGCGCTAGCGGCGATCTACCGCACCGGCGAACGGTTCGGCACCGGCCATCTGATCGACGTGCTCTTGGGCGCCGAGAATGAAAAGACCGAGCGCTTCGGTCATAGCAAGATGCCGGTCTTCGGGGCGGGCAGGGACATCCCGTCGAAAACCTGGCAATCGGTCTACCGCCAGCTTCTTGCCGCCGGTTTGATCAGCGTCGACCATGAGGCTTTCGGGGCGCTGAAACTGGAACCGGATGCCCGCGCCGTCTTCAAGCGCGAGCGCGAGGTCCGCTTCCGCAAGGACCGGCCGGTGACCGGCAAGGGCAAGAACGCCCGGCAATCGGCCGCATCCGGCGCCAAGTCGGCCCTGTCCGGTTCGGATGCGGAACTGTTCGAGGCTTTGCGCCGGGCGCGCTCCGGTATCGCCAGGGACCTGGGCGTGCCGCCCTATGTCGTCTTCCCGGATACGACCCTGATCGCCTTCGCCACCGAACGTCCACACAGCAGCGATGCCCTGCTCGGCATCTCCGGCGTCGGCCAATCCAAGCTTGAGCGCTATGGCGCCGCGTTTCTGGATGTCATCCGGCAGTTTGACTAGAGCCTGAAACCTCAGAGAGGCTGGATCGGTTTGAGAACGTCAAGCGGAGATGCAATGAGTGCCCAGTTGTACTGCTGCAGCGACGGGCTGCGCTCGCTTACGTCTCTGACGGTTTGGCGCTACATCCTGACCGTCATTCCCCCATCCACCGTCAGCACATGACCGTTGACGAAGGAAGCGGCGTCGCTGGCCAGGAACAGCGCAGCACCGGCGATCTCGTCCGGCCGGGCCCAGCGCTGCACCGGGATGCGCTGGCGCACGAAGGGCATCAGCTCCTCGTTGGCCGCCATCGCCGCATTGGTTTCGGTGGCAAACCAGCCGGGCGCAATCGCGTTGCTGGTGATGCCAAAGGGACCATATTCGACGGCCATCGAGCGCATCAGCCCGGTCAGTCCCTGCTTGGCGATGGGGTAGATGCCGTCACCCGGCATGGCGACGTGGCCGTTGATCGAGGTGATCGAGATCAGCCGCCCGTGCTCGCGGCGCTTCATGATCGCGGCCGCATCCCGCGACAGTGTCGTTGCGGCGATCAGATCGGTGCGGATCAGCTCGAAAATCGCCTCGTCGTCGAATTCGGAAAGCGGCCGCCGGTCGCGGGCGCCAACATTGTTGACGAGAATGTCGAGCCGCCCGTGGCCGTGCTCGATATCAGCAAGCGTGGCGCGCTGTGCTTCCCGGTCGGCGATATCGAAGGCTGCGGTCTCCGCGCTGCCGCCGGCGGCTATGATCCGGCCTGCGGCTTCCTCAAGCGTTTCCGCCGTTCGGCCATTGAGGACGACATGGGCCCCGGCCTCTGCAAGCGCGCAGGCGATCTCCAGCCCGAGCCCGCGTCCGCCGCCGGTCACCAGCGCCACCCGGTCCTTCAAGGAAAATCTGTCAAATACAGTCATGGTTCCCTCGCCGCATGAAATACATTCCTCATCGACACCAAAATTGTTGACTCAGTCAACTAGTTTCTTTGGAGCGCCCGCGTTTCTGTGGCTGCCATGCTCCTTTGAAACAGCCGGCGTCGCGGCTGGGCATGTTCCTTGCGCCGGATGTCGCGTCAACGTCGCACCCTGCCGCTGACTTTCGCTGTCTTGCGCACAGGAATATGATAGGTCTCATCGCAACCCGATCTCAATCCTGGAAAGCGGCCTTCATGACGTCAGCCTTCATCACCCACCTTTCATCCGAACTTGAGGGACTGAAGTCCGCCGGGCTTTACAAGTCCGAACGCGTCATTGTCTCCAAACAGGCCGGCGAGATCGAAGTCGCCTCGGGTGCCAAGGTGCTGAATTTCTGTGCCAACAACTATCTCGGCCTTGCCAACAACGCGGAACTGGCTGAAGCCGGCAAACAGGCGCTCGATCGCTACGGCTACGGCATGGCCTCGGTCCGCTTCATCTGCGGCACGCAGGAAGAGCACAAGCAGCTCGAGGCGCGCATCTCGTCGTTTCTCGGGCTTGAAGATACCATCCTCTATTCCTCCTGCTTCGATGCCAATGGCGGCCTGTTCGAAACGCTGCTCGCCGAAGAAGACGCAATCATCTCCGATGCGCTCAACCATGCCTCGATCATCGACGGCGTGCGTCTCTCCAAGGCGAAGCGCTTCCGCTATGCCAACAACGATATGGCCGCTCTTGAAGAGGAACTGAAGAAGGCCGAGGGCTCGCGCTTCAAGCTGATCGCCACCGACGGGGTTTTCTCGATGGACGGCATCATCGCCAACCTTCAAGGCGTTTGCGACCTCGCCGAAAAATACGGTGCCATGGTCATGGTCGATGACAGCCACGCCGTCGGCTTCGTCGGAAAACACGGCCGCGGTTCGGCCGAATATTGCGGCGTCGAGGGCAGGGTTGATATTATCACCGGTACGCTCGGCAAGGCGCTCGGCGGCGCATCCGGCGGCTATACCTCTGCTAAAAAGGAAGTGGTCGACTGGCTGCGCCAGCGCTCGCGGCCCTATCTCTTTTCCAACACGCTCGCCCCGGTCATCGCGGCGGCATCGCTGAAAGTGTTCGACCTGATCGACAATGGCGACGCGCTTCGCGCCCGTCTGGAAGCCAATGCGACCCTGTTCCGCTCGGAAATGGGCAAGCTCGGCTTTACGCTCGCCGGCGAAGGCCATCCGATCATTCCGGTGATGCTGGGTGACGCGTCGCTGGCGCAGGAAATGGCTGCCAGAATGCTGGAAAAGGGTGTCTATGTCGTCGGCTTTTCCTTCCCCGTCGTGCCGAAAGGCCAGGCCCGCATCCGCACCCAGATGTCGGCCGCCCACAGCGAGGCGGATGTCCGCCGCGCCATCGCGGTGTTCGAAGAGGTCGGCAGAGAGCTTGGCGTGATCTAACCGACCGCAATTCCAGAATCATCTGAATCGCTTGCAGGAATTTCTCCATGACAAACATGATGAAAGCGCTCGTTAAAGCAAAACCTGAAGTCGGCCTGTGGATGGAGCATGTTCCGGTGCCCGAGCCCGGCCCCAATGACGTGCTGATCAAGGTGAAGAAATCCGCCATCTGCGGCACCGACGTGCATATCTGGAACTGGGACCAGTGGGCGCAGAAGACCATTCCGGTGCCGATGGTCGTCGGTCACGAGTTCGTCGGCGTCATCGCCGAAATCGGCTCGGCCGTCACCAAATATCATGTCGGCGAGCGCGTTTCCGGCGAGGGTCATATCGTCTGCGGCAAGTGCCGCAATTGCCGTGCCGGCAGGGGCCATCTGTGCCGCAACACGCTCGGCGTCGGCGTCCATCGACCGGGCTCCTTCGGCGAATATGTCTGTATCCCGGAATACAATGTCGTCGCCATCCCCGACGAAGTGCCGGACGAGATCGCCGCCATCTTCGATCCGTTCGGCAACGCGGTGCACACCGCACTGTCCTTCGATGTCGTCGGCGAGGATGTGCTGGTCACCGGCGCCGGTCCGATCGGCATCATGGGCGCCATGGTGGCCAAGCGCTCCGGTGCCCGCAAGGTTGTGATCACCGACATCAATCCGGTGCGCCTGGCGCTGGCCGAAAAGATGGGCATCGATTACGTCGTCGATGCGTCGAAGGAAAATCTGGCGGACGTGATGAAGCGCATCGGCATGACCGAGGGCTTTGACGTCGGGCTGGAAATGTCCGGCGCCGCTCCCGCCTTCCGCGACATGATCGACAAGATGAACAATGGCGGCAAGATCGCCATCCTCGGCATCGCGCCGACCGGCTTCGAGATCGACTGGAACAAGGTGATCTTCAAGATGCTCAACCTGAAGGGCATCTATGGCCGCGAGATGTTCGAGACCTGGTACAAGATGATCGCCTTCGTTCAAGGCGGCCTCGACCTGTCGCCGATCATCACCCACCGTATCGGCATCGACGATTTCCGCGATGGTTTCGAGGCGATGCGCTCGGGCAATTCCGGCAAGGTGGTGATGGACTGGTAGGCCTTGATATCGCCTGCTGCCGCGTCATGTCTCCGGCGGGGAAAGGGCCGAAGGGTTGATGCTGCCGCGGCATCCGCAAGCAGCGATTCTATTGGCCCTTGTCTTTCCATCAACACTTCCTACATTTCCGCCATGGAACTGAATCTTTGAAGCGTCGGGCTTGATTCGGTCTTTTTTGCCGATTTGAACGGTTTTTCGCCGGAAGTGCTTGACGGGACCGAAAATTGTGGGAATCACCATTTCTAATACAGTGGGTGAAATGGGTACGGCGGACAGATCCATCATGCAAGTGATGTCAAAACGGCGCTGCTGTCGCAGTCGGCCGGTTTAACCGCGGTGACTGTCGTGGTTAATCAGGAATTAAAGATCATCCCGTTACGTCAGGGGTAATGATTCGCGGTGGGAGCGATTGACGCACCCGAGCCTCGAAAAAGTTTTGCACCGCGCACGCGTTGAGTGCTGTCCAAGGAAAGCGACGATATAAATGGCAACCAAAGTCAAAGAGAACGAAGAAGCAGAAGCCGAACGCGAAGGCGCACCCGACGGCCCGCTTCTCGATCTCTCGGATGACGCGGTCAAGAAAATGATCAAGGCCGCCAAGAAGCGCGGCTATGTGACCATGGACGAGCTGAACGAGGTTTTGCCGTCCGATCAGGTCGATCCCGACCGGATCGAAGATATCATGGCGATGCTCAGTGAAATGGGCATCAATGTCGTCGAGGACGAGGAAGCCGACGAGGGCACCGCCGCCGCCGAGGAAGAAGATAGCGATTCCGACGGCGAGAGCGAAGGTGGCGAACTCGCCCCTTCCAGCGGTACGGCCCTTGCGACCGCCAAGAAGAAAGAACCGACCGACCGCACCGACGATCCGGTGCGCATGTACCTGCGCGAAATGGGCTCGGTCGAGCTTCTGTCGCGCGAGGGCGAAATCGCCATTGCCAAGCGCATCGAGGCTGGCCGCGAAACGATGATCGCCGGTCTCTGTGAGAGCCCGTTGACGTTCCAGGCCATCATCATCTGGCGCGACGAACTCAACGAAGGCAACACGCTTTTGCGCGAGATCATCGATCTCGAAACCACCTATTCCGGTCCCGAGGCCAAGGCTGCTCCGCAGTTCCAGTCGCCTGAAAAGATCGAGGCCGACCGCAAGGCGGCCGAGGAAAAGGAAAAGAACCGCAAGCCGCGTTCTGGCGACGACGACGTGACCAATGTCGGCGGCGAAGGCCTGCCGGCCGAGGAAGAGGAAGAGGACGACGACGAATCGAACCTCTCGCTCGCCGCGATGGAAGCGGAACTGCGTCCGCAGGTCATGGAAACGCTCGACATCATCGCCGAGACCTACAAGAAGCTCAGGAAGCTGCAGGACCAGCAGGTCGAAGCCCGCCTTCAGGCGACTGGCACGCTGTCACCCGCCCAGGAGCGCCGCTACAAGGAGCTGAAGGACGAGCTGATCACGGCCGTGAAGTCGCTGTCGCTCAACCAGAACCGCGTCGATAGCCTCGTCGAGCAGCTCTACGACATCTCCAAGCGTCTGATGCAGAACGAAGGCCGCCTGCTGCGCCTGGCTGAATCCTACGGCGTCAAGCGCGATAGTTTCCTGGAACAGTATTCCGGTGCCGAACTCGATCCGAACTGGATGAAGTCGATTGCCAACCTGGCCGCCAAGGGCTGGAAGGAATTCGCCAAGAACGAAGGCACGATGATCCGCAACATTCGCGGCGAGATCCAGAATCTTGCCACGGAAACCGGCATCTCGATCTTCGAATTCCGCCGCATCGTCTCGATGGTGCAGAAGGGCGAGCGCGAAGCCCGCATCGCCAAGAAGGAAATGGTCGAGGCCAACCTGCGCCTCGTCATCTCGATCGCCAAGAAGTACACCAACCGCGGCCTGCAGTTCCTCGACCTGATCCAGGAAGGCAATATCGGCCTGATGAAGGCGGTCGACAAGTTCGAATACCGGCGTGGTTACAAGTTCTCGACCTATGCGACTTGGTGGATCCGTCAGGCGATCACCCGCTCGATCGCCGACCAGGCCCGCACGATCCGTATCCCGGTGCACATGATCGAGACGATCAACAAGATCGTCCGCACATCGCGCCAGATGCTGCACGAGATCGGCCGCGAGCCGACGCCAGAAGAACTGGCCGAAAAGCTCGCCATGCCGCTCGAAAAGGTCCGCAAGGTCCTGAAGATCGCCAAGGAGCCGATCTCGCTCGAAACCCCGGTGGGCGACGAAGAAGATTCGCATCTCGGCGATTTCATCGAAGACAAGAACGCGCTTTTGCCGATCGACGCCGCCATTCAGGCGAACCTGCGCGAGACGACGACCCGTGTTCTCGCATCGCTGACGCCACGCGAAGAACGCGTGCTGCGCATGCGCTTCGGCATCGGCATGAACACCGACCACACGCTCGAGGAAGTCGGCCAGCAGTTCTCGGTTACCCGCGAACGTATCCGTCAGATCGAAGCCAAGGCGCTGCGCAAGCTCAAGCATCCGAGCCGCTCCAGAAAGCTGAGAAGCTTCCTCGACAGCTAAGCGACGGCATCTGCCGAATGAAAATCGAACCCGGCCAGTTCAAAACTGGCCGGGTTTTTTGATGGATGGCCAGCAATTATATCCGTGTTCTCCATGGCAATTGCCGCGCGGCGCGGCGTCGTGCCCTTGGAGCACAGGCCTCTGCCGCTTCTCCCGAATCTTGTTATGTCCACTTCCAGCTTCGCCCTTGCTTGTTCACCCAAGCCGACAGGTTTATACTTTAGGCTTCGCTAAAACCTCTAAGCTTCAATCGTGCGCGTTCTGTTGAGTGAAATCGGCCGTCCGCCTTACCGGATGGTGGATCCGATGAGGCGGGAGGCGAAGGCATCAATCGCGGTGCCACCTTTAAGGCTGTACCGCATGGGAGGTGTGCTATGACCATGTATATCGTGCTGATCAACTGGACGGAGCAGGGCGTCAAGAATGTACGCGAGTCACCCAAACGTCTCGATGCGGCGAAGAAGCTGCTGAGCGACATGGGCGGCTCCTTCAGGGACTTCTATCTGACCATGGGCAAACACGATATGGTGGCGGTGTGCGAGGCTCCAGATGATGCGGTGATGGCGCGGTTTGGCCTTTCGCTTGCAATGGGCGGCAATGTGCGCACCCACACCTTGAAGGCATTCCCGGAGGCGGCCTACCGGGAGCTTATCAATTCGCTCGGATAGGCGATACTGCGGCGGCCTGATGACGAAGCCCGGGTGAGGAGTGCTGCATGCCCGAAAAGCCGATCAAAATCCCCGGCCCGGATCATCCGATCACCGTCACACCCAATCCCGGCCGCATCGTCGTGCGGCTGGGCGGCAGGATTGTCGCCGATACCCGCAATGCGCTGACATTGCGCGAGGCGTCCTATCCGGCGGTAGAATACATTCCCCGTGCCGATGTCGAGATGGCGCTGCTTCAGCGGACGGATCACGCTACCTATTGTCCCTACAAGGGCGACGCGTCCTATTTCAGCGTGCCTTCCGGCGGCGCCGGGCTTGAGAATGCCATCTGGTCCTACGAGGCACCCTACGATGCCGTCGTCGTCATCAAGGACTATCTGGCTTTCTATCCGGATCGTTTCGGGATCACGGACGCCTGAGCGCACCTGCAGCCACAGTACACGACGTATTTTCCCGCTGGCTTGCCCCTCACCCTAGCCCTCTCCCCGCATGCGGGGTGAGGGGACGACCGAGGTTGCCGCTTGTTCCTTCTCCCCGTTTACGGGGAGAAGGTGCCCGACAGGGCGGATGAGGGGCTATTGTCGTGTACTGAGGTCTGTAACGCTGTAGCACTTTATATTTGCTGCATAATTTTACCTTAAATCGATTCCGGTTTAAGGTAGTATGCAGTAGGAAGGACCGCCAACCATTGAGGCTGGCGGTTTCCATCACCCCATTTTTCCGCCGGTCACGATCCGGTCAGTATCCGGCTCTATCCACCATCTCATGCAGCAGAAATCGGAAAAACGGCGGAGTACATTCAAGGCAGGGCTGTTTGCCTCCGTGGCTCTGCATGCCGTTGCCGCCGCATTTCTGCTTTTCCAGTTGCCGGTGATGCCGCCACCGCCTGAGGAGCAGGAGGTGGTCAAGGTCGAGATGGTGCCCGAACCGGAGAAGAAGCCGGAGCCCGAAAAGAAGCCGGAGCCCGAAAAGAAGCCGGAGCCCGAGAAAAAACCGGAGCCTGAGAAGAAGCCGGAGCCAAAACCGCAGGACGATGCCAAGCCGATTGAAAAGCCGGTAGACACGCCGGTTGAAAAGGCCGCGCAGCAGCCTGCCGAAAAAACTGCGCAGCAGCCTGCCGATAAACCGGCGGCAGATCAGGCCGCAGCCCAAAAGGCAGAGGCCCAGAAGGCCAAAGCCCAGAAAACCGAAACCGAGAAAACCGAAACCGAGAAAACCACTGCACAGCCGCTTCAGCCGCAAGCCTTCGAGGCCGCTGCCAAGGAGGGCGGCAAGGCGGCGGGTGGAGACCGTCCTTCCGAGCCGGAGAAGAAGGCCGAGCCTGAACCGCGCACTGAGCGCGCTGTTCCCCAGGCCAGCCTGCAGACGCCAAAAGAGGTCGAACCGCAGCAGAGGAAGCCGCTGGACACTCCGGCCGAGATGCCTGCTGCTGCGAAATTGCCCGAACTCAACCTTCCCGAGGCCACCAATGCCAATCCGGTGCTCAACGAAGGCGAGGCGCTGATCGAGACGGTGCCGGTGCCGCAAGCCAGGCCGCAGGACCGGCCGGTGGATGCCGCTGTGTCCGATCCGCAAAAGGTTACATCGGCAGATAGTCTCTCGGCAGATAACAAACCAAGCCGCCCGCCGTCGGAATTGAAGCAGGCCAGCGAACTCTATTCCGCTGATGCACTCTCAAACCCGCGCGTCCGCCAGGCGCTCGGTAAGCTGCCACCTAACCGGCGTATCGTTCAACTCTGCAATTTCGAGACCTTGGAACAGATACGCCGCGCGCGGCCGCAAACTCTGCCGGAAGGCTTGGTCCCCTTTTCTGACGATGGGGGTAAGATTGCCGGTCGGGTATTGCGCGCCACGGGTGGAGCCTTTGTCAGCCGAAGAGTTTGGCATGATATCGAGTTTGAATGCACTGTCGATGAGGAATTCTATCGTGTGACGTCATTCCGTTTTGCGGTCGGCAAGACTGTTCCGGAAAGCGAACGGAAGGCGCGCGGCCTGCCTGACAATTGACCTGCCGCGCCTCCTCACATCTTACTTGTAAAACCCTTGACGCAGATTGAGGCCGTGCTCCAGCCAGACCTTCATGGCGCAGAGTGCGCCGGTCCAGCCTTCACAATTGCCGTAGGAGCCCTTGAGGCCGCCGGGCGTTTCCGGCCAGCCCTCCTCGGTGATCGCCACCAGCGTGCGCCCGTCGTCGAGCGGTTCGAAGGTCATGGTGACGGTCGTGTCGTAATCGACCGCCGCCGGGCCGCCTTCGTTTGCCGCCCACTGGAAAACGATCTTCCTGTCCTTGACGACATCGACCACCTTGACCGGGAAAGCGCCGGGAAAATCATGAAAGTCCCAGGTGACGGTGGCCCCGGTTTCAATCCGGCCCTTGGCGCCGCCGGTGGTGAAGTAGCGTGACAATTGTGCGGGATCGACCACTGCCTCGAAAACCTCCGAGACCGGCTTGGCGATCCTGCCGGCAACCCTGAATTTCAGTTGCATCGTCTTTCCTCCTTGTTTTTCTGCTTGTCCCGGCATCCATTATGTTATAAAAACATAACATGTCAATCGATGATAAAAACGACAGAATTTTCAAGGCTTTGGCTGCTCACAGCCGGCGCGCCATGCTCGATATGCTGAAGGATCGGCCCCAGACGACAGGGGATTTGTGCGCGCAGTTTCCGGCGCTTGACCGCTGCACCGTGATGCAGCACCTGAGGGTGCTGGAGGCAGCCGATCTGGTGATCGTCAGGCGCGAGGGCCGCGAGCGCTGGAACTATCTCAACCCGCTGCCGATCAAGGATATCCACGATCGCTGGATCGGCCCTTATGCGGCGGAGGCCGTCAATCTCATCGGGCGGCTGAAGGACGATCTCGAAGGGTAGGCGTCTTCACCCGCCTGCGGCTTTCTCAAGTCCGGCGACGTCGATCTTCACCATCCGCATCATCGCGTCGCGCACGCGTCCGGCTCTTGCCGGGTCCGGATCGCTCATCAGCCGCATCAGCGCATCCGGAATGATCTGCCAGGTGACGCCGAAGCGGTCTGTCAGCCAGCCGCATTGCAGCGGCTGCCCGCCGTCAAGCAGGCTGTCCCAATAGTGATCGACCTCTGCCTGGTCGGCGCAGCTGACGAAGAAGGAGACCGCGGGGGTAAACTGGTAATACGGCCCGCCGTTCAGCCCCATAAAACCCTGCCCCTCCAGTTCGAAGGCGGCGGTGAAGGTCCGGCCGTCCGGTCCTTTCTGCTGATAGGTCACTTTCGCCTGCCGGAAAGTCGAAAGATAGAATGCCAGCGCTTCGTCGAGCGTGTTGTCGAACCAGAGAAAGGGCGTGATCTTCTGCATGAACTTTCCTCCTGTTGTGTGAACGTTGCCTTCTATGACGAACGGGCCGGCGCCAATTCGACAAAACACTGCCGTCTTTTCTCAACGCCTGCCGGTTGACGCGGCCGGGTACTGCGCCATTTCCCGTCGATGGTGAAATGTGGAGGAGACCCGAAATGCCCTATGTCGATGGATTTATTGTCGCTGTTCCGAAGGACAATATGGAAGCCTATAAGAAGATGGCCCGCGCTGCCGGAGACGTCTGGAAGGAGTATGGCGCTCTCTCCTATGTCGAGTGCATCGGCGACGATGTGCCCTATGGCGAGCTTACCTCCTTTCCGCGCGCCGTCCAGGCCAAGGACGACGAAGTGGTGATCTTTGATCACCTATCCCTCGCGCCAGGAGCGGGATGCGATCAACGCCAAGGTCATGGCCGATCCGCGGCTGGCAAGCGACAAATGGACCATGCCGTTCGATGGCAAGCGGATGATCTATGGCGGCTTTCAGAGTTTTCTGGAATTGTAATGCCGCGGGTGTCGAAACACCCGGCCGTTAAGAAAGGCCGAACCGTTCTGAAAGGACTGCATGCCCCAGACGATCATCACCCTTTCGACGCGCGGCGCCGGTCTTTACGAGTTCACCGGCGAGGCTCAAGGCTTCGTGCGCAAATCCGGCATGGAGGAGGGGCTATTGACCGTATTCGTGCGCCACACCTCCTGCTCGCTGACGATCCAGGAAAATGCAGATCCGGACGTCAAGCGTGATCTTGTCGCGTTCTTCAAGCGACTTGTGCCGCCGTCGGACGACCCGTCGATGGGCTGGATCGTCCACACCGCCGAAGGGCCAGATGACATGCCCGCCCATATCAAGGCGGCGCTGACGCAAGCGTCGATCGGCATTCCCGTCGGACAGGGCCGCCTGATGCTTGGCACCTGGCAGGGGCTCTATTTGTTCGAACATCGCGACCGCCCGCATCACCGCGAGGTCGTGCTGCATCTGGGGCGATGACAAAGTGCCGGTGTCGCGCTGGACAAGCGACGAGGACAAGGAGCAATCTTGGCGGTGCCGCAGCGTCCCGGGTGACATTTGGACCAGGAGCAGTCATTTGAGCGTTGCATGGTTTGGATAGATTTTGGCGGGTTCAATTTCCTCCGTCATGTTAGCCCTTGTGGCGGGGATCAAGCAGCGGTGCATCCGCACCCGCGAGAAGGGCGTTTCACGCGACAGACGTCGCGTGGCCGGCACTGTGATATCCCTCGGGTCAAGCCCGAGGACAGGAAGACGGGAAGACGCTGAACCCATCGAAATTTTGCCGGCGCGCCGGCTGCACGCGACAGACACGCAGGGGAAGACCATTGACCGACGCGCAGACCATTGCCAGCCGCTTCATGCAGGCCCTGAACGAACGGGATTTCGAAACCATCGGCACATTCCTCGATGAGGACGTGGCGCTCGATACGCTGACCGGCCAGCGCACCATCGGTGCAGACCCATTGCGCATGGCGGTGATGACCTATTTCCGCCATTTCGACGAAAGTTTTAGCGACATGGTGCTGATGCACGATGCCTTTGGCCAGCGCATTGCCGTCGATGTGACCGCGCGCGGCCATTACCGCGAAACCATGCCCAGCTTCCCGGCGGCGAACGGCCAGTCCTATTCGATCCCGAGCGTCTTCGTCTTCGAGTTCGAAAACGGCGCCGTCACCCGGCTCAGCCATTATCGCAACATCCGGGTCTTCGAGCAGATGCTCGCCCGCTGAGTCCGTCCGGCGTCCCCATCCTGCCATTCAAACGCTTCCTTCCTCTGGCTGAACCCCGGATGAATGGCAGATTCGGATTCCATTCAGCCGCACCGGATTAGTGTCTCCTCAATGCCCCGGAACAGAAGGCGGGCGGACGTCTTAACGTTTTGGACCATAAGGAGAAACAGTCATGAAACAGATTTTTGCAAAGCTGGCCCTTGCCGGCATGATCGGCCTCACCGCCCTTGGCGCCACCGTGGCACCGGCCGCCGCCGAGACGCTGACCTTCGGCATTCATTCCGGCGGTGTGGTCGATGTTCAGTACCGCGACCGGGACGGTTACGGCGATGAGCGTGACTGGAACCGCGGCCGCCGGCATCGTCAGGATTGGGACCAGGGCCGGGGCTGGGGCCATGAGCGCCGTGGCCGCTGCGACCCCTGGCTTGCCGCCGACAAGGCCCGTGCCCATGGAATGCGGCATGCGCGCGTTGTCGATGTATCGTGGCGCCGTGTCGTCGTCGAAGGCCGCCGCTGGGGCGAATATCGCCGTGCCGTGTTTGCCAATGTGCGCGGTTGCCCGTTCATCGGCCGCTGACACCCTGATCATGCCTTGATCCTGGCCACGGCCGGCTGGGATCAAAGCTGCGCAAGTCCTTCCGCCTTGTCTCCCCCGGCCGGCGGAAAGGTCTGGCCCCTCTCGGTTTACCGCGGGGGGCTTTTTGTGTGCGCCAGACAGGCAAGCGCGCAAACAAAACCCCGCTGGAGCGGGGTTCGTTTTTCCTCGGGCCTTGGCGTTATGCGGTTATTGCTTGATCGCGAAGGTGACGTTGACGGTGACGTTGTAGCTGTTTTCTCCGGTCGCGATCGGCACGGCATCACCGGCATATTCCTTTGCCATGGTGCGCATCATCGGCATCGGTTCGGGCCGGGATGAGTTCTCTGAAATCTCGACGATACGGCCGAGCGAAACGCCGGCTGCCTCCGACAGCACCTTGGCCTTGGCAACGGCATCCGTCACCGCCGACTTGCGCGCGTCGGTGATGACGGCTTCCGGCTTGTCGTTGGAAAACTGGATCGAGCCGCCCTGGTTGACGCCCAGCGTCACCGACTGGTCGATGATCTCGCCGAGCTTGGCAAGGTCGCGCACCTTGATGGTCAGCGAATTGGCCACCTGGTAACCGGTGAGCACCGGCTGGCGATTGCCGCCGTCGCTGTTGTCGGGATACTGGTACTGTGGATTGACGGCGAAACCGGAGGTCTGCAGGTCGCGGTCGGCAATGCCGCCGGTCTTCAGCGCGTTGAGCACATCGGCCATCGCCTTGTTGTTGGCGTCGAGTGCTTCCCTGGCGGTCTTGGCGTCCTTGACGACGCTGAACGACAGGATCGCCATGTCCGGTGCAACACTCGCGCGGCCTTCGCCCGACACGGTGATCACGGCTTCACGCGGCGCGGTGTCCTCGGCAAAAGCCGATGCGCTGGCGATCCCCGCAAAAGCGGCAGCCAGAACGACGGTCTTGAGGCGGCGGGGGAAGTAGGTGGATGTCATGGATGGGTTCTCTCCGGTTGTGTTTTGTCCCTGACAACCTTCATGATGATTGATTGTGTAGGGATTGCGGCAACGTCTTGTGGGAAAACCCGTTTTCCGCTAGAGCCAGTCCACCCGCGGTCTGCCATTGGCCCGCGGCGCACCGGCGATGTCCGGCAGGGCCTGTAGCTCAATGGTTAGAGCCGGCGGCTCATAACCGCTTGGTTGGGGGTTCGAGTCCCTCCGGGCCCACCAGTTTCTCCCCCGGATCCTGACATCGGGCGCCCGCAGAGCGCGGACGCGCCGCTGATCTGGTAAATATCTCATGTTATCAATCGGTTGTCTTTCCGGATGAAGGACTTAAGGGGGCGATTCTGCCAAATCGCATGACTGTTAACCGCTTGGCTGGGGGTTCAGGTGCGTCCGGAAACATTCGTCTTTTCGACGCCGGGCAGGACTCGACCGGTTACGAAATTCGGCTGCGACATCATTTCTTGCAACGGACGCGCTGGGAACGTCCTTTGCGCCACTGTAGGAACGCTATTTCTTGCCGGGCGGCGGCCTTCTATTTTTGGCGGAAGCCGGGCTCTTTTTTCGAGCGGATAGCAGCTTATCAAAGGGCGGTGGATTCTCGATCCAGTCATCGACCTCATCCGCATAAAAGGCCTTCCGGCGCCCTGAAATGAGGTGCCATTCGGGAAAAAGTCCCTCGGGTATCAGTCGCTTGATTGTGCTCTCCGACAGGGTAGTCCGGCGGCAGGTTTCGCGCATGCTGTAGAGCCGCCT
Organism: Pararhizobium sp. P1_E7; assembly: GCF_056405855.1. Lineage (NCBI taxonomy): Bacteria > Pseudomonadati > Pseudomonadota > Alphaproteobacteria > Hyphomicrobiales > Rhizobiaceae > Pararhizobium > Pararhizobium sp. P1_E7. The sequence continues at coordinate 515,340 of NZ_JBFUBH010000001.1, forward strand.
AGGGTTGGACGGTTTGCGGGCCATTCTCGTGCTCCCTTCGCCTTGGTGTCGCGGCGTCGTCGCCGCGGATCCACTATGTCGGGGATCAGTTGCATAGACAACTTTTGATTGAATGTTGACAACGACGGACGTGGCTTCCGGACGGCGTTCGCATGCCCTGGCAGGCTCACCGTTGCCGGGCAGCGCGCCGACTTCCGGCGACAGCATCGACCATGACATCGGGCGGCACTTCTGCAAAATTGGCGAAAATGCACAAAAAGACTACAGTGTGATCAAAAAGGCTACCAGTTAGTCAAATTGTGTGTTATCGTCTTGTGAGTGAAGAAAAAGCAGGTGCGAGGTCCTATTGCGCAGAAGGATTGAATCCTAGGCCCTGACCGTTCTCAGGCAAAGAGCGAAGCGCGGCGACCCGATCACCTACTCGGATCTCGTGAGCAGGATTTCGGCTGTTCGGATGGAGCCCCATGATCCGCGGCTCGCCCATTTTCTTGGTGAGATTTCTACCGAGGAGTACGAAGGCGGTCGATCCCTCATCACCGCGCTGGTGGTTCACAAACACGATCTGCAACCGGGCAAGGGCTTTTTCGAACTTTCACGATCGCTTGGGTATTCCTTCATCGACGACATCGAATTCTGGAGCGATCAGCTCGACCGGCTGCGCGCGCAGTGGAAGTGAGGTAGTAGAAGTGAACTTCTTAATTGCAGAGACTTTCACGGCCTCGTTCAACCGCCTTTCAGGCATCGATCAGAAGGCAGTGAAGGCAAGCGTCTTCGACCTGCAAATGGATCCCACCGGGAATGGGCTGCAGCTTCATCGCATTGGCAATAGCAAGGATCCCAATTTCTGGTCGGCCCGGGTCAACCGCGACATAAGGCTGATCGTCCACAAGTCGGGCGATAGCGTGCTGGTCGCCTATGTCGACCACCACGACCCGGCGTATGCCTGGGCTGAGCGCCGACGGATTGAGGCGCATCCGCGAACCGGCGCTATCCAGATCGTCGAGGTGCGCGAGCGCCTCGAAGACGTAGCGCCGCCGGCAACGTTCGACTTCGTTTTCCCGGAGCCTGCGAAAGGCACGAAGGACGGGTCGCCGTCTAACTCACTCTTCGCGTCTCTCGATGATGAGGCGCTTCTGTCCGCCGGTGTTCCTGTAGACTGGCTCGCCGATGTCCGCAGCGCCAACGAGGACGGATTCTTCACACTTGCGGCGCATCTGCCGGCAGAGGCCTCCGAGGCGCTGCTGGAATATGCTGCCACGGGAACACTGCCGGCGCCTGTTGCTCGCGTCGCCGATCCATTTTCCCACCCTGATGCGCTGCGCAGGATTCGTCCGATCGCTGACCAGAATGAACTGGAGCAGGCACTCGCCTTTCCTTGGGAAAAATGGGGCATCTTCCTCCATCCCTCGCAACGGGCGCTGGTTGAGCAAACCTTCGCAGGACCTGCTCGCGTTGCGGGCTCGGCCGGGACAGGCAAGACGATCGTCGCGATCCATCGCGCGGTCCGGCTGGCCCGGGAGAATGCGAATGCTCGGATCCTGTTGGTAAGTTTCTCGCAGCCCCTCGCCGACGCGATGGCCAAGAAGCTTCTCGTGCTCGCGCCAGAGACCGGCGGCATCGTACCCCGCATCACCACCGCCTCGTTTCGCGGAATCGCGGAGCAGATGCATCAGCTAGAATATGGCGTCCGCCCGCGGATTGCGTCAGAACCGATGCTGAGGGAGCGGCTCCGCGATGCCGCTGCCAAAGCCGACCTGAAGGGATTTTCGGATCGCTTTCTTCTGTCGGAGTGGACCAATGTGATCGACGCCTGGGGGATCACGTCGCCAGAGGCCTATGCAACCGTTCAAAGGATGGGACGGAAGAGCCGGTTGGGTCCTAACCAGCGGGAGCGGCTCTGGCCCGTGTTTGCGTCGGTACGCGCTTCATTGTTGTCTGAGCGATACACGACTTGGTCTGAGGTCTTCACGAGTCTTGCCGATTCAATCCTCGATCGCAGGTCAAAGCCATTCGACCACATCATCATCGACGAAGCACAGGATCTTGCGCCAGCCGAGCTCCGATTTTTTGCAGCGCTAGCTCCGGTCGGTGCGGACGCCATCTTTCTGTCTGGCGATGTCGGCCAGCGCATCTTCCAGCACCCCTTCTCGTGGGCTGGGCTGGGCATTGACGTTCGCGGCAGGTCGCGTACGCTCAAGGTTTGCTATCGCACTTCACAGCAGATCCGGCAGGCTGCTGACAAGCTCTTGCCTAACATTCTACGCGACACCGATGGGCTGGAGGACGAGCGCCGCGGTATCGTTTCCGTGTTCTCAGGGCCGCCGCCGGAAATCCGAACCTTCGAGAATCAGCGCGAGGAAGCCGACAGTGTGCGCGCGATAATCGGCGCATGGCTGGGCGAAGGTATCGCCGCTCATGAGATCGGTGTCTTCGTGCGGACGCCACAATTGATCCCGCGTGCCCGAGCAAGCGTGGCAGGAATTGATGAAGCGGCCGACATTGTCACGTCGCCGATGAGCCTGGCCAAAGGTCTGGAGTTTCGCGCCGTAGTCGTAATGGCTTGCGATGAGGGAATCCTACCTCTCGACGAACGGGTAGCGGATGCCGCCGACGAGGCGGAGCTTGACGACGTTTACGAGACGGAGCGGCGGCTGCTCTACGTGGCTTGCACCCGCGCACGGGAACATCTGGTTCTTACCGGCCAGCGGCCGGGGTCTGAGTATCTCGTCGACTTCACCGAGTAGCCGCAGACACCCAGCGGGAAGTGGAATCGCCTCCGCGCCGGGATGTCGGGCGTCTCGCCGCTCGCACTTTGTGTGTATGCTGAAGGCGAGCCGGGCGACAACAAAACTCGGACTCTTCAAACGCGAACCGTCTGCTGTAATACGCAATCAGAACGAGACAGCGACCAGAACTCGCATGAATTGTCCGCTTCGTTCTTAATCTAGGCTGTGGCCCGGGGGCATCGCGTGAAATGCACCGGGGGGCGTGTCGTCTATTCCCAAGTTCAACTATCTTCAGCCTGGATGCGTTCATCGACTTCGATAACGAACCGGGACGGCCGCAGGGCTGAAAACGTCAGGTGGACTTCTGATCGTGCGCGTGTGAACCCGACGTAGAACAGCCGCCGCTGTTCAATGATGTCTCTTGGTGTCGGATTGGCGCGAGGTATCCGGCCTTCATCGATACCGAACAGTACGACGACATCGAACTCCCGGCCCTTCGAGCTGTGTAGCGTGCTCAGATTGATGCGATCGTTCCCTTCACCGGTTCCGGAGAATTGGCCGAGGGTCATGCCTGACAGTCCTTGATCCTGTTCCAGCCGCTGAACGAGCTGCCTCATCGCCGCGACGTCGTCGGACACTGTTCTGCAGCCCGTCGCGAATCGTTGGACGATCGCGCTATCAAGTGCGTGAAGCCAGGTGGAAAGGTGAAGGGTGCTATCCCGCGACGACCAGACGAAGGCGAGCAGCGCGCGTTTGAACTCCGTCCGATCCTGATCGGACACGATCATCTCCGAGAACATGCGTCTCCCTTCGGAAACGATCCTAGACCAGCGTGGTTCGCCGACCTCCCACCCGCCGCAACACCATGCGGCGCAGCGCTCGATCCATCGCATCAACCTGTTGGATCGAGAATACAGTGCGTTCGCATCGGCCCGCACGAGGGCCCAGCCATGTTCCGCCGCCGCGTCGGCGACTGCGTTCCCCATGAATGCGGCCGCATAGAGGATGGCGATGTTTCCGCGTTGCAAATCGGGATTTCTGGCCTCCACTTCCGGAAGCAACGTCGAGAACAGCCAAGCGGCGTGGCCTTCGTAGTTACCAGCAAGCGGGTGAAAATAGACCGTGCCCTCCGCGGCGCCTTCCGCTGCCCGGTAGCCGCGGACTTCCCCGAGAGCGTATTCCGAAACGGCGACGATCCGACTCCCGCTTCGATAGTTGAGCCCAAGAGTCACCCTCTCCACGTCCTCGCGCTGCGAGAGTCGCTGCAGCAACTCGGGCCTCGCTCCGATGAAACCGTAGATCGACTGATCGGGGTCGCCAACTGCCAGCAGACGTATTCCGGTGCGAAAGCAAAGTCCGAGCACCATCAGGTGAAGCGCGGTACCGAGATCCTGATATTCGTCGACGGCGAGAACAGGAAACTTGGCGAGCAAGGCATCGCGAAGCCATGGATTGCTGACAAGGGCACGAAGTGCAAGAAGCGGCATGTCCTCGAAGTCGATCAAGCCCGCGCCGCGTAGATACTGCTCGTAGGAAGTCGCGAGCGCGGCCCGTTGTGGGTTGGCCTCCGTCCATATCGGTTTGGTTCGGTCCAGGTACGTACGGCGGTGAAGGTCCATGCCAAATCGAGAATCCTCCGGGTTACCAGGGCCGCCCACGACGTCCCGATGAGCTCGGGCCATCGCCAGTCCCTTTTGTTGGGTGTTAGCGATCTGGAAATGGGGAGGGAGGCCGACGCCAAGGGAATCTGCGTAGGGCAGGAGAATCTGGGAAAGCGAAAAGGAATGGACGGTGCCGACGAAGACACGCTTCCCTGGTTCGACGCCAAGCGCGGCGAGCCGGTCCTCCAATTCCCGCGCGCATTCATTGTTGTAGGTAATACAGGCGACACCGCGTGGAGGTTTCACGTCTTCGGCGACAATCCGAGCCAGCTTGATCGTCAGGGTCTTGGTCTTTCCGCTTCCCGGACCGGCGAGAACGATACAGTGGCCGGTTGACTCGTAGGCCTGCCACTGGGCGGCGTTAGGCCTTAGTTCCTCCGCGGCGTCGAGATAGAGCGCGTTGCTAGACACGGTCCACCACGAAGCCGATCGCGCGGGCGATGTAGCCGGGGACGGCCAGCCCGCCGATACGCGCCGTCATGCGTTGAGCGAAGCGGCCCTTGCCGATGTCCTCCATCATGGCGAGCAGATGCTTGCGGTTCACCGACTTGGGGTCCTTTTCCCAAGCCTCTATCCGTCCCATTCGCTCCTTGCCGAAGTTACCTTCCCGAAGACCCGCGATGATAGCTGCGGTAAAGTCGCCTGCGAAGAGGTCCATCTCAAGCGTATCGGTGTTGGTGAAGACCCCGAATTCCTCGATGCTTTCATCGAAGCGGGCCCATTCGTCGGTCTTCAGGAGCTCGTCGAAATATTCCTCGTCGTACTTCTGTGCCCGCAACCCATCCAGCAGTTGGGACAGCGCAACCGTCCGCTTCTGTCCCCGGTCCCCGTCGGGGTCGAAATCCGTGACAACGGAAAACGGGATCTTCAACGCTTCGAGAAACTTGACGTATGGCGTGAAGTTTGTGCCCGCTACCGAACATATCGTGATGCCCAGACCGTCCAGATCGGCGGCAAGTTCGTCCGCGAACTTCGGAACTAGAAAGCGTTCGGCATCGCCTTCGACGAGGATGACGCCGCGAGCGAACAACACTTCGGCGCGCGTGAAGTCCAGATAGCGTTGCAGATCGTCCACCTCGTCAGTGGATAGCTCCAGGGAAGCCGTGGAACAGCCGACGGTCTCGTCGCCGTCCTCTCGAAGCAGGACGATCGACCTTACTGGTGCGACGCTTGCGATGTGCGGCGAGTGCGTCGTCATGATGACGGAAAGTGGTGGATCCTCATCTTCCTGATCCGGCTTGCTCGTATCTTCGAAAAGGCTTCTGTAGACGAGCCTCTGGAGATGCGGGTGCAGGTGCGCTTCCGGCTCCTCGATCGCCAGAAGCGAATGGTCACGCTTGTCTCCTGCAATGAGGTTGCGCAGTTCCATAGTCTTGAGCGTCAGAAAGATCAAATTCGCTGAGCCGAGGCTTGCGTCAGAGACAGCGCGCTGCCCCGAGTCGATCAGCAGTCTGACCTGCCGATGGAGCCTCGATGCATCAGTGGCCGAGAAACCCAACGTCGGTTCGACGTCTTGCCGCTCGCCGCTCATAGCTCGGAAAGACTTCGCGATATCCTCCTCGAGGGTAGAAATAGGCTCGAATTCCATCAGACTGGAGGTTGCCGCGCCGATCTGGTCGGCGACTTCCTGTAGCTCCTCACGGTCGATCGTGCCGAACGCTGTCTCGATCAACGGCCGAAGGGGAGAGCGCCTCCAGACGGCGAGGTCTCCTTCCGCGTCCCGAAGGGCCGGAAGGACGTCCATGGAAATTCTGCTCCGGACATCGTGGCCGAACTTCCGTGTTGGATCCCTGCCGCCGTAGCACGAGAACTGGAAGTCCTTCTCGCTCGTCGGCGTGCGCCCGAGGCCTGGGCGCGTTCTGTATTCGTAAGTGGGGCATCGCTGGCTCGACGCTTGCCTGCCGCGAAGGTGCCTCGATACGACATCAAGGAGAGCGCCGCCAGAGGCGGACACCGATTTCGTCCCCTGCAACTGCAGTTCCCGTAACAGTTCCGAGCCTGTGAAGGAGAAGGGGTAATGCAGAGGCCGTGTCCGCTTCTGCTACTTGCACCAATGGATGGGGCCATGCCGTACCCAGAAGTGCGATCGGCGGCCTATTTACGCCACACGGATGGATATTGCGCCGGCCGGCCAACTTCATCCACGGACACGTCCCATCGTGGCCCTGCTTCCTCCAAAACCATGAGCTCAATGGTGTCGCCACAGCCGCATGGGCAGTGCACGCATATGACGTGACAACGAGGGTTTAAGAGTGCGATTTCTCATGCCGGACGAAACCACCCAGCAGCGCTGGCTGGAGACGGAACTCGTCGAAGGTCGTCTCGTGATCTTCGCTGGAGGTCGCGTCGACCCCCGCCGAATATTCGCTAGGGTCTTCCATCGAGTCAGAGGTTGTGTTGAGTTGAGCCTGTCCCATTTCACGTCACCCACAGGCTCAACTCATGACCCACCAAATCCTTGACGCAGACGAAACCCGACTGGCCGAGATCGAAGTCTGGCTCGACGTCGAGGAGGAAGACTACGAAGAGGCCTGCCGAGCGTGGGAGGCGACCGGCTACGAGGGCGATGCCCCGGTAAGGGGCTTCCGGTGCAACTGGGACTCAGCCAAGAAGGCATGGCGCAAGGGATATTCCCAGATCCATGTTCTCGTCGTAGACGATGAGGCGGTCGGCTTCCTTCGACGGTAGGGATATTCTGGAAATCAGGCCGGACGTGCGCGGAAGCGGATACGGCCGCATACTTGCGGAGTTCATGGAGGGGGTGGCCCGAGACGAGGGGCGGTCAGTAGTTAAGATCGAGATCGCACCCGCCAGCGCCGAACCCTTTTGGGAGCGCATGGGCTTTACGCCGGTCGAGGATCGGCGGAGCAATGGGGGCGGCACATTTGCCTACAAAATCCTGCCCAGGACTTTCGCTTTGGGCAACGGTGAACGGGTAGACTACTCGATCTCCTTCTTCACGCAGAGGGAACGATATACGACGAGCCGAAGGCCTTCGCCCAGTTTTCCGGCCTTGGCGAGCGCCTTCCCGATGGGAGGATTCAACTGCCGGAACGTACTTTCTGCTTCAATCCCAACGATGATCAGCACATCGACTATTTCGTGCAGATCGCGCTGCACGGTCGCGTCATTCATTTTGACGAAGCGAAATACGAGGAGAGCACCGGATTCGGATTCGGAGTCGAGCGCGATGCGGGCTACGACTTCTTCATGGAGCGAATCAATCCCAAGCAAGCGTCGGCCTAGATACCTTTATTCGGGATCGTAAGCGCACGTTCGTCAAGTGCCATATCAACATAGGACGCATTATTGATGTTTTCGTCTGAATTTCTCACGGCGCTCGGCCGATGGCTCCGTGGATGGAGGCAGGATCCGGTGGTCAGGGACGAACTCGCCGAAATTTTGATGTCAGCATCGAGAGATCTGCCTTCAAAGTTCAGGCAGCACGACGGCACTCCGCTCTACCGCAAGCGGCATTTATATAATGTGCCCGGAAAGGAAGAATTGATATCGCTTTTCCTTGAAGGAACGCTCCAAGAAGGCCCCGCGACTAGCTGGACGAGGAACCGCAACTTTGCGGAGCTGTTCGACAAGATTTTCGATGAAGGTGATCCGAATTCTGTCGCGGGTGCTGTCTTCTGCCATACCCCTTCCGATCACGAGATAGTCTTAAACATCCATGCTCTCTGGCAGGACGAGGATTTTACGGAAGCGGTCGCTGAACATGTCCGCAATGGTAAACCGGAAGCAACGGCTCTCGAGACCTTCAGGAAAAATCAGCAGGAAGAAATAATCCTGAATGTTCCCCTGAGACGGGATGGAATCGTACTCCTAAGCCGGGTGAGCAATTTTGAAAGCCTTGCAAAGGAGGCAGGAGCAGTCACCTCTGAGAGCCAGGAAGCTCTTCAAGAATTATTGCTCGTGGCAAAGGTCCATCCGGAGGATCCGAGGTTTTTGAGCGAAGATGGCACGCAGCGTGTCATTCAAAACTTCCTCGCGAAAGTCGAGGAAAGGATTCGCCTTGCCAAGACAAATAGCAGCGATTGAGTCCTTTCAGCTATTGATATGAGAAGGGAGATGCCGGGAACTATCGCGGCATTGGGTGGCGATGCGTATGCGCTCCCAGGTGCTTGCCGCCGTGTAGAGCGCTACTCCGCAGTACACGTCACCGAACTTTATGCAGGCGATTTTTTCCGACTCGAAACGAATTATTTTTCAATGGCTTATGGAATCCTCATTGGAAACTGATTCAGGCGTCGGTTGCGGCCGCAACCGATTCAGCTCCTGACTTCAGTTCGAAAATGGAAGCCGTCGATGCGCTGCTCGCGCACCCTCCTGAATGGGCTCTCGGCGGCGATGCGCTCTATCTGCTCGTCGGATTTCCATGGCTCGTCGTGCAGGCACCAGTCCACAAGGAAATCTTGGCCATCGCGCGCTACCTGAACACCAACGCCGCATGCAGCACGAGCGATGTATTTGCCCGTTTCGGTAAGAAGTCTCAGATATCCAGTCCGTTGATCGGGATTGGCAGCATGATCAATGTCCGGATGGATGGCAGTGAATATGAGGTTGCAGTCGGTTGCCGGAAAATAGAAGCGGTATGGCCGCACGAATTCACCGCTTGCTGCGTCGCGGACAGCGAGGTCGAACCGTTCCTTGGCAGCTCGCCACGCGGAGCGCGGTAGTTTTGCGAACTCGATCAGTATCTTCGAGTAGTCGCTGCTGAACTTGGGATTCTCTATGTGATCAGCGAGATTGCCTAGAATGGACGATAGGTTGAAATGTTGGACGTCTTCAACGAGTCGCGTCAGTGACAGATGGGACTGAGGCGTGGGCAAGGGTTCCTCCATCGCATACGCGCCGAGGAGGTCATCTTCCGTCACCGCAACGCTCCGCTTCGCCAGCTCGAGCAATGCCGTCTCGCGGTATTCGAGATATCTGCGGATCTCCTCTGGAGCGACTAGAAGCTCGAGCACGCTGCCGTAGCTGTCACGGTCGATGACGTGGATGAACCCAACAGTCTGGCTGAAGTAGAACTGCGTTTGCCGATTCTCGTTGGGCAGGACATCGCCAGGCTTGTAGACGATGAGCTTCCGGACGTCTTTCAGGTGATCTCTGGCGATTTGCATCTCGTGACCACGCACGTTCGCCACTGGAATGCTCCCATGTTCGTTGAGGAACCGGAGCGAGTCCTTGATCTGCTTCACAGCCGCCTTCAGGACCTTCTTCTCAAACCACTTGCGTTCCGTGTCGGGATCGTCGGTCGCTCCCTCGCGCTCCTTCATCTGGATGATGAAGGCAGTCTCACCAAACCAGACGACGTTGTCCGCCAGTTCTAGCTCGCCGGCGGGAACGCGGAACTTCAACTGGGTGAACGTGAATTCCTTCCAGAAGGTGATCCCGTTCCGATGCGCGATGAATTCTTCGAGGTTCATGAAGCCGTCCTTTCCGTGCAAGTCTTTCCAAGAAGGGACGGTCTTGGCAAGTGCCGGAGTGATCGGCGCCCGGTCAGCCCATTCGCTTAATACGCATCGTCCATCCAACTGCAAGGCGTGAACCGCGACACCTTCGTCTTCTTCATCCCGCTGAGGTACCGCAGCCAGCCAATCCGGAGACATGACGCCCGGGAGAGACCTTATGACCGAGAGCCCGCTTGGGAGATGCAATCGAATCCTTCAATTGTTGACAAGAGTGCATTTTTGAAGCCTGCTCGGATCCATGGATTCGATCTCTGAAATCATGCGCGCGCTGAGGGGCGGACGCGCGCTGCTGGGCCTCAGCCAGGAGGAACTCGCGGAGCTTGCGGGCGTCAGTCGGCAGATCGTCGTAAGGATCGAGAAGGGCGAGAGCAACGTGCTCGTGGAGGCCGTGGAGAAGGTGCGCACGGCGCTCGAGGGCTCGGGCGTGGCGTTCATCGACGCCACGCGCGAGCACGGTCCGGGCGTCGCCATGACGCGCCGCCCGTCCGCTGAGGACACGGCTCCTCAAGGATTCGGGGAGGGCTAGCGGGCCAACCCCTTCATCAACCGGTTTGGCGCATGCCTCCGGAGAATGGCCTGCACGTCGTCCGGTTCGAGAAGCTCCCGTTCCAGCAATTGCTCCGCCAGAGCCTCGACCGCATCAAGATGACTCCGCACGATGGCCTTCGCCCGCGACAACTGTTCTGCGAGGATGCCGTCGATCTCTCGTCTCGAAATCGCGGGGATGCCACTGCTCCAGTTCGTTCCGGCTTGGTCGTCTGCCACGAGAAATGAAAGACTCCGCCCCATGCCGTAGCTGCACACCATCCGCGTGGCGATCGAGGTCGCCTTGTGAAGGTCGCTGCCGCGCTCCCCTCCCGCACCGGCCGATCGTGCGCCGAACAGAACCTCCTCCGCCGCAGTTCCCCCGAGTATCCTGCATATGTGCGCTTCCATCGAAACCCGGGTTTCCAGGTCTCCTGGTTCGTCCAGATATCGGGTCATCCCCTGAACGGGAGCGTCGGATGAGAACGTCCTGAACTGCTTGCGCATCGAGACGCTTACCCTGCAGCCAGGCTGGAGCGCGAGTGCGACGACGGCATGGCCGCTCTCGTGCGCCGCGACGCGGCGTGCGGTTTGCGCGGGGAGTGTCTGGAGCGGCGGCAGCGCTCCAGCGACGTGGGCTGGGCCGGCCGGCTGCCCCGCCGCCCTGGCAATCCGTCTTGCCTCCCTGGCCAGCTTCTCCAGATCGGAGCCGCTCCATCCCCTGAGGTCGGTTGCCATCGTCCGAATGTCCTGGTCGTCGGCCGAGACGCGCAGGTGGAAACGCAATATGTCCGCGCGCTCGTCCTCGTCCGGCAGATCCATTCTGACATGGCGTTCGATCCTGCCGCTTCGGAGGAGGGCGGGGTCGACCGCTTCCGGGAAGTTGGTGGCCGCGACCACCACGATCCCCTGCCTGCCGTCGACGCCGTCGATGCATTCCAGGAGTGAATTCACGACCTGGGTTTGATAGCCGACATTATGGCCCGAGAATTTCGTCCTGTCGCCGATCGAATCCAGCTCGTCCAGGAACACGATCGCCGGCTGCGATTCCCTGGCCTTCTCGAAGGTTGACCTCATCGCCGCAAGGAGATCCCCAAGATGTCCCCCGGCCTGCCATTTCGCGACCGACGCCGCTATCAGCGGCATGCCGCACATCTTCGCGAGAGCGCGGGCAAAAAGGGTCTTGCCAGTTCCGGGGGGGCCGTGGAGAAGGATTCCGCGATCGAGATCGGCCCATGCGATCTCACCTGTCCGCGCACGCTCCAAATCCTTGGCGAAGGAACGCGCCCAGGGTTTCACGTCCCTGTATCCGGGCAGTTCTTCAAGGCTGGGTTCGTCGTCCGCTGCGGTGTCAGGCGCGGAGGAGCGGAGGATCCGCGCATGATCCGATGTGAGGCTGAATTTCGTGACGACCGGAGCTAGCATCACGACGTCGTTGCCGGCGAGGAGTTCCGCCGTGTCGGGCCGGATCGGGTTTCGGCCGAGCAGCGACCGGGCCGCCACGATGTGGGCGGCCGAGGGCCGCGGCAGGTCGATGACCGCGTCGGCGGCCGCCGCCAGTTCTATCGGCAGGTCCCTTCTGTGCCTGGCGAGGACGAGGATCGCAGGAAACTTCCCATAGGATCGAAGAAGGTCACTCCCTCCCGGCGTCGGCATTTTGTTGCGTGGCTTGGACTCGATGGAATGGACCAGCGCCTTGGGAGGGCGCGTCTCGGTCCACTCTTGGGAGCGGCCGTTCACGAAAAGCTCGGTCGCCGCCTCGTAGATCCCCAGGTTGATCGCCGCCTCCGCAATCAGCACGACGATGGTCGGGTGCCCCCGCCTGAGCAGGTGCTGTGACCGCAGGGCCTTGCCGACGCAGCAGTATGCCAGGAAAAGCACCGGTGACTGGCGAATCCTTCGAAACTGGTCGGCGTCAAGCCTTCCCACTGAAGAGCTCTTCCCCATCGTTCAGATCTTTCCGTCCACGCTCCATCGTCTCAGTGAGTCCTCGGCCACTGGCGATGGGCGGCCCAGGAGGTACCAGCGCTGCGAAGACCTCGCCATTCCTGCCTGAAGTGAGAAAAGATGAAGGGGAGCGGTGAAGCTCATCGAGCTGCGCTGCGTGCTGTCCCCGCCGACGCGGCCGGGATAGGAGATGAATCCTACCAGCGTCGGCACGATGAACTTCTCGACGAACCATTCCTCGACGACCGGCGTGTATCCGGCGTCAAGGTGGGGGAGCGACCTGCTGCTGGCCACGCGGCGGAGGTCCCCGGCCAGATGCTCGACGGCATTGGCGTGGCGGACGACCGACGCCCAGGAAGAATTCGCCCGGTTCTCGCCGATTCTAAGCATTGTTCGCCCCTCCATGAGCGTGTCGGATCGCGGTGGAAATGCCAGTCTGTGAGTACGGATAATCGGCGGAAGGCGCGCGGAGCTCCGAGTTGTGCAGCCGGGAGTGCATGTCAGTTCCTTTCCGACCCATGGGGCCGGCCCAGGCGGTACCAGCGGTTCAGTGTGCGGACCATGCCCTGCGCGGTGTCGATATGGAACACCTGGGTCGAGAAGCAGCGGTGTCCGTCGGCGATGCGCGGGTGTCCGGTGACGATGCCCGTCAGCCCCGCCGCGGGCTGCGGCACGAGAGCGTACTCGTCGAGGAACGCCGCGCCGGCCTGCATGTCAGGATCGAATCCATCGGAGATAGCCTTTCGGATGTCATCTGCGAGTCGGGCGAGCGTGTCCGAACGACGGGCATGCAGGGTTCTCGGCCAGCATCGTTCTACGCAGCGCAAGGTCGCAAAGACACCAGATGACGAAGCGGCATTGACCGCCGACATCACAGCGCTCGCCCTCCAATATGGCCGATATGGTTATCGTCGCATTACGGCGATACTGCACCGGGCGGGTTGGAT